>NZ_JBBEUD010000002.1:0-315992 GCF_037402475.1 Caulobacter sp. CCG-8 | reverse complement strand
ACCGTTTCGACGAAGCCCGATCGCTCCGCGCGGTCGTTATCCGGAAGCGCGGCGGCGCCGAGTTCTGTTCGAACCTCGCCGCCTTGAAGCCTCCGACGGGCGGGCCAGGTCAACGACACCCGGTCCCGGACCGCGAGCGTCTCACCGCCCGCCTGCTGCTCAATCGGCCTCCATCCAACGCTGTATCCGTGTTCCGAGCCCAGCCGGCACCAGATGGATGGAGTTGATCCTCTCGGACCGCCGACAGAGCTTCCCGCTCGATCGCCCCCCGCCGCCGCATCGGTCGCTGGCCATGCGCCCTTTCCCGCGTCGAGGTGGGAGCATTATGCGGGCGTCTGGAAGGGGGAGGATAAGTTTGGTCGAAAAAGTCCAGGGTGTTGATTTCGCTGAGCTTTGTCTCGCGGGCGCCGAGCACGACGACCTGTCCCTCCCCCTTGTGGGGAGGGTGGCCCTGGCGGAGCCAGGGTCGGGTGGGGTTTGATGAGTCAGCAAGACGAGTCAGCAGGCCCCACCCGTCGGCTTCGCCGCCACCCTCCCCACAAGGGGGAGGGAGTCATCGTCAGGCATCCTGCACGCTCAATGCAGCTTCAGCCGCCCCGCCACCCGCTGCTGCAGCAGCCGGGCCAGGGCCAGAACGATCGTCTTGGGCGTGCCCATGATCGCCCGGTGGTGGTCCAGGTGCAGCGAGATGTAGGCCCACTTGGCGATCAGGCCCTCGACGAAGAAGTTCGGGCCGCCCAGCCCGCCCATCAGGGCGCCGACGCCCCGGTTCTCGCCCAGCGACACCAGCGAGCCGAAGTCCTTGTAGACGAACGGTGCCTCGACCCGGCGCTGGCCGAGGCGGGCGATCAGGGCCTTGGCCAGGTAGCTGGCCTGCTGGTGGGCGGCCTGGGCGCGGGCGGGTACGATGCTGCCTTCCTTGCCCTCCGTCCCGACCCACGGCACGGCGGCGCAGTCGCCCAGGGCCCAAACGTCGGGGGCCGAGGTCTCAAGCCGGTCGTTGACCACGAATTGGTTGGTCTTGTTGGTCTCCAGCCCGTAGGCCGTGTTGCCGGGCGCGGCCTTCACGCCCGCCGCCCAGACGATCAGGTCGGCCGGGATGTCGCCCTGACTGGTCTCCAGCCGGTCGGGATGGACGGCGACGACCTTGGCCCCGGTGTGGACCCGCACGCCCTTGCGCTCCAGGGCCACGGTGGCCTGGTCGGAGATCTTCTCGGGCAGGCCGCCCAGGATGCGCGGCGCGGCCTCGACGATGGCGATGTCCAGCCGGAAGCGCTGCTCGCTGCCCAGGCTGCCCAGCAGCTCGCGATGGGCCTCGATCAGCTCGGCCGACAGCTCGACCCCGGTGGCCCCGCCGCCGACGATGGCCACGCTCATGGTCTTCTCGGCCGAGAACGAGGCCTTCATGAAGGCGGCCAGCAGGCGGGTGTGGAAGACCTCGGCGTCCTCGGTGCGTTCCAGCAGGTGGGCCTGGTCGGCGCCCGGGGTGCCGAACAGGTTGCTGCCGCTGCCGATCGCCAGCACGCCCCAGGTGAAGGTCACGCTACGCTCGGGCACCAGCACCTTGCCGCCTTCCGCCAGGATCGGCTTGAGGCTCAGGCGCTTGGCGACCGGGTCGAAGCTGTCCAGCTCGCCCAGCAGGAAGCTGAAATGGTTGGCGCGGCCCAGGATCGAGTAGGAGAGCCCCTCCTGGTGGGTGTCCAGCGTGCCGGCGGCCACCTCGTGCAGGGTCGGCTTCCAGATGTGGAAGCTGGAACGATCGATCAGCAGGACGCGCTCCTTGCCGGCCTTGCGGCCCAGCTTGCGTCCCAGCCGCGCCGCCAGTTCCAGCCCACCGGCTCCCCCGCCGACGATCACGATGTCGTAGTGCATGCCCGCCATCCAGAAATTCCTCAGATGGTGAATATATAGGAGGTTCGAAGAACGATGTCAGGCCAGGTTCAACTGCCAGGACACCCCGAACCGGTCGTTCACCCAGGCGAAGCGCCGGCTGAAGCCGTAGTCGCCCGCCGGCATCAGCACCGCCCCGCCTTCGGCCAGGGCGGCGGCCAGGCGCTCGACCTCGGCCTCCGAGCCGCAGTCTACGAACAGGGACGAGGAGGGGGTGAAGCCGAAGGCGTGCTTCACGAAGCTGTCGGAGACGAAGACCTCCTGGCCGCCGATCCGGAAGCGGGCGCGGATCACGGTGCCGTCGGGACCGGGTCCGGCGGCGCCGTAGCGTTCGATGTCGAGGATTTCCCCGTCGGGGAACAGCGAGACGTACGAGGTCATCGCCGCTTCGGCGTCCTGGTTCTGGAACATCAGGAACGGCCGTATGGTCTGGCTCACCGTCATCCTCCGCGAACAGCGTTCGACGCAGAATGACGGTGAGTTGTCCAGGATCGCAAGCTTTATGGTACCGGTAACTCGCGATCAGCGAGCCTTAACCGGCGCCAGGGCCTACGGGATCGGATTGGCTTCCAGGCGCTTGTCCAGATAGTCGCCGACGCTCTTCTCGACCGACGGCAGGTGCTCGGCCCAGAAGTGGGTGGCCTTGTCGACGACTTCGTAGTCGATGACGATGCCCTTCTGGGTGCGCAGCTTGGAGACCACGCGCTCGACCTCGACCGGCGGCACGACGGTATCGGCCGCGCCCGTCAGGATCAGGCCCGAGGCCGGGCAGGGGGCCAGGAAGCTGAAGTCGTACATGTTGGTCGGCGGCGACACCGAGATGAAGCCGTCGGTTTCCGGACGGCGCATCAAGAGCTGCATGCCGATATAGGCGCCGAAGCTGTAGCCGGCGACCCAGGTCTGGGCGGCGGCGGGATTGTTGGACTGCAGCCAGTCCAGGGCCGTGGCCGCGTCGGCCAGCTCGCCGATGCCGCTGTCGAACTCGCCCTGGCTGCGGCCCACGCCGCGGAAGTTGAAGCGCAGGGTCGCGAAACCGCGCTTCATGAACAGGTGGTACAGCTGCACCGAGACCGGGTGGTTCATGTGCCCGCCCGCCTTGGGGTGCGGGTGCAGGATCAGCGCGATCGGGGCGTTGTCGGTCTTGCCCGGCGAATAACGGCCCTCGATGCGGCCCGAAGCTCCGGTCAAAATCACGTCAGGCATTCAAGGTCCCTATCCAAAAAGGGGCGACGGGGCCGCGTTCCTGGGCCCGGAAGGGCGAAGGAATACTTGACCACTGCGCTTGGTCTTCCTAAATCCGCACCGCGCGGCTCGGTCTTTTCGCAAGAGCCTCGTCGCGAAGTCGCGGCTTGTAGCACACGCCTAAGCCGATGCGCGGGGAATCCGCAAGGAGATAAGGCGCATGCGCCTGAGCACCAAGGGACGCTACGCGGTCATGGCCATGACCGATCTGGCCCGCCAGCAGGACCAGGCCGAAGGGCGCGCCGTCGCCCTGGCCGAGATCGCCGCGCGCCAGCAGATCTCGCTTTCCTATCTCGAGCAGCTTTTCGCCCGCCTGCGCCGCAAGGGCCTGGTGGTCAGCGCCCGGGGCCCCGGCGGCGGCTATCGCCTGGCCCGCGAGGCCCGCGACACCGCCATCGCCGACATCGTCCTGGCCGTGGACGAGCCCCTGCGCGCCACCCGCTGCGGCGTCGCGATCGGCGCCAAGGGCGGCAAGACCGCCGCCAAGGGCTGCATGGCCGGCGGCGCCCAATGCCTGACCCACGACCTGTGGGAAGAGATGGGCCGCCAGATCCACGGCTACCTGGCCAGCGTGTCGGTCGCCGACGTGCTGGACGGCACGCTGCGGGAGCGCGCCCTCAAGGCAAGAGCTGGGGAGATGGCGGCGGCGTGACCAAGCCCTCGATCTATCTCGACTACAACGCCACCGCCCCGATCCGCCCCGAGGCGCGGGACGCGGTGCTGCGCGCCTTCGAGACCGCGGGCAATCCGTCGTCGGTGCACGCCAGCGGCCGCGCAGCCCGCGACATCGTCGAGACCGCCCGCAAGCAGGTCGGCGAGCTGGTCGGGGTCGTGCCGGGCTCGGTCACCTTCGTCAGCGGCGGCACCGAGGCCAACGCCCTGGCCATCGGCAGCGCCGCCTTCGCCGGCTTCAACCGCGTCATCGTCAGCGAGGGCGAGCACGACGCCGTCCTCGAAACCGCCGCCGCCTCAGGCCTGCAGGTCCAGAAAATGCCGCTGGACGCCGATGGCGTCGCGCGCCTGGACTGGCTGGAAGAGGCCCTGAGCGACGAGGGCCGGGCCCTGGTCTGCCTGATGCTGGCCAACAACGAGACCGGCGTGATCCAGCCGATCGCCGAGACCTCGGCCCTGGTGCGCGCGGCCGACGGCTGGCTGCACGTCGACGCCGTCCAGGCCGCCGGCAAGATCGCCATCGACTTCACCGCCCTCGGCGCCGACACGATGGCGCTGTCGGCCCACAAGCTGGGCGGACCGCAGGGCGTCGGCGCCCTGGTGGCCGGCACCCGCGCCACGATCGTCCGCCAGCAACACGGCGGCGGCCAGGAGCGCGGCCGTCGGGCCGGCACCGAGAACGTCGCCGGGATCGCCGGCTTCGGCGCGGCCGCCGAGGCGGCGGCTCGCGACTTGCCCTCGATGGCCAATCAAGGCACATGGCGCGACGCCTTGGCCGAACGGGTCAAGGCCGTCGGCGCGGTCGTGCTCGGGGAGGGCGCCCAAGGGCGCTTTGGGCGTCTGCCCCAAACCCTTTGTCTGGCGGCCGAGGGCTTCGCCTCGCAAATCCAGGTGATGAACCTGGACCTGGCGGGGGTGATGGTCAGCGCCGGCAGCGCCTGCTCTTCGGGCAAGGTCAAGGCCAGCCGCGTGGTGGACGCCATGGGCCGGGCGGACCTGGCTCCGTTCGCCCTGCGTGTCAGCGGCGGCTGGGCCACGACCGAGCAAGACTGGATTTCCTGCGGCGACGCCTGGCTCGCCGCCTATTCGCGTATCGGCGCCCGGCGCCGGGAGGTGGCGTAGTGGCCGCGGTCAAAGAGACCATTGATACCGTCGCGTCGCTCGAGAAGTACGAGCACGGATTCACGACCGATATCGAACAGGAGTTCGCCCCCAAGGGCCTCTCCGAGGACATCGTGCGCTTCATCTCGGCCAAGAAGGACGAGCCCCAGTGGATGCTGGACTGGCGTCTGGAGGCCTATCGTCGCTGGCTGGAGCTGGAAGAACCGACCTGGGCGAAGGTCGACTTCCCCAAGATCGACTACCAGGACAGCTATTACTACGCCGCCCCCTCCACCAAGGCCGGGCCCAAGAGCCTGGACGAGGTGGATCCCGAGATCCTGGCCGTCTACGAGAAACTGGGCATCCCGCTGAAGGAACAGGCCGTGCTGGCCGGCGTCGAGGGCGCGCCGCGCTACGCCGTGGACGCGGTGTTCGACAGCGTCAGCGTGGTCACCACCTTCAAGAAGGAGCTGGCGGCGGTCGGCGTCATCTTCTGCTCGATGAGCGAGGCGATCCGCGAGCATCCGGAACTGGTCAAGCAGTACCTGGGCAGCGTCGTGCCGACGTCGGACAACTATTTCGCCTGCCTCAACAGCGCGGTCTTCAGCGACGGCTCGTTCGTCTACATCCCGCCGGGCGTGCGCTGCCCGATGGAGCTGTCGACCTATTTCCGCATCAACGCCAAGGACAGCGGCCAGTTCGAGCGGACCCTGATCATCGCCGACAAGGGCGCCTACTGCTCGTACCTGGAGGGCTGCACGGCCCCGATGCGCGACGAGAACCAGCTGCACGCCGCCGTGGTCGAGCTGGTGCTGCTGGAAGACGCCGAGATCAAGTATTCCACCGTCCAGAACTGGTATCCGGGCGATCCGGAGACCGGCAAGGGCGGCATCTACAACTTCGTGACCAAGCGCGCCGACTGCCGCGGCGACCGTTCCAAGGTGTCGTGGACCCAGGTCGAGACCGGCTCGGCCATCACCTGGAAGTATCCGTCCTGCGTGCTGCGCGGCGAGGGGAGCTCGGGCGAGTTCTACTCGATCGCCGTGACCAACGGCCACCAGCAGGCCGACACCGGCACCAAGATGATCCATCTGGGCGCCAATACGAAGTCGCGCATCGTCGCCAAGGGCATCAGCGCCGGCAAGTCGACCAGCACCTATCGCGGCCTGGTCTCCGCCCACCCGAAAGCCAAGGGCGCGCGCAACTTCACCCAGTGCGACAGCCTGCTGATCGGCAAGACCTGCGCGGCCCACACGGTCCCGTACATCGAGGCCCGCAACGGCCATTCGGTGTTCGAGCACGAGGCCACGACGACCCGCCTGTCGGACGACCAGCTGTTCTATTGCCAGCAGCGCGGCCTTTCGCAGGAGGAGGCCGTGGCCCTGCTGGTCAACGGCTTCGTCAAGGACGTGCTGCAGCAACTGCCCATGGAATTCGCGGTCGAGGCCCAGAAGCTGGTGGCGATCAGCCTGGAAGGCAGCGTGGGATGAGCCTGGTCGCCATCGACCATGTGCAGCTGGCCATGCCCCCGGGCGGCGAGGACGCTGCGCGCCGGTTCTACGGCGACGTCCTGGGCCTGCCCGAGACGCCCAAGCCCGAGCACCTGGCCCGGCGCGGCGGCTGCTGGTTCGAGGACGGCGGCCTGAAGATCCACCTGGGCGTCGAGGCCGACTTCCGCCCGGCCCGCAAGGCGCACCCCGGACTGCTGGTGAGCGACCTGCCGGCGCTGAAGGCCAAGCTGTCGAACGGCGGCTTCGCCCTGAAGGACGACGAGCCACTGGAAGGCTACGACCGCATCTATGTCGACGACCCGTTCGGCAACCGCATCGAACTGCTGGAGCCGCTGAGCGGCGAGGAGGGCGCGTGAGCACCGTCACCCTCTATCGTCCCGTCGGTTCGGCCGAACTGAAGCTGATCGAGGCCTCGGGCTGGAAGGCGTTCCCGCCGCGCCTGCCCGAGCAGCCGATCTTCTATCCGGTGACCAACCAGGCCTACGCGGCGCAGATCGCCCGCGACTGGAACGCCGTCCACAACGACGACAAGCGCGGCTACGTCACCCGCTCCGACGTCTCGGCAGAGTTCCTGGCCGGCTACGACCGCAAGGTCGTGGGCGGCAGGGAGCACGAGGAATACTGGATTCCCGCCGAGGAACTTTCGCTGTTCAACGCCGCCATCGAGGGCCAGATCGAAGTGATCGAGACCTTCGTCGGCGGCGAGCGGTTTGGCCTCGACGGCGAGCAATATGAATACGTGCGCCAACTGGCCAATGCCGCCGGCAACGGGGCCTGGTCAAACGATGCATCTGTCGTGACCGCAAGTCGCGATTTTCTGAACGGCGAGTTGCTTGATCCGAGCGAGCAACGCCGCCTGCTTACCGATCTTCTCCGGCTCGCCGTGGAAGACCCTAGTCACGAATGGGAGGCTCCGATCCTGACGGGCCAACCCACGAGCTTCGCTGTTGCGGCGCTCAAGAAGATCAACGAGACCCATGCTTAAGATCGAAAACCTCCACGCCCGCGTCGAAGACAAGCCGATCCTGAAGGGCGTCACCCTCGAGGTGCCGGCCGGCGAGGTGCACGCCATCATGGGGCCGAACGGGGCCGGCAAGTCGACCCTGTCGTACGTGCTGAGCGGCCGCGGCGGCTACGAGGTCACCGAGGGCTCGGCCACGCTGAACGGCGAGGACCTGCTGTCGCTGGAGCCCAACGAACGGGCCGCCAAGGGCGTGTTCCTGTCGTTCCAGTATCCGCTGGAGATCCCGGGCGTTCCGGCCCTGACCTTCATCCGCACCGCCCTCAACGCCCAGCGCCGCGCGCGCGGCGAGGACGAGATCGCCGCCCCGGCCTTCCTGAAGCTGGCCAAGGAAAAGGCCGCGGCGTTGAAGATCGACTTCGACATGCTCAAGCGCGGGCTGAACGTCGGCTTCTCGGGCGGCGAGAAGAAGCGGATGGAAATCCTGCAGATGGCGATGCTTTCGCCCAAGTTCCTGATCCTGGACGAGACGGACTCGGGCCTGGACATCGACGCCCTGAAGATCGTCTCCGAAGGCGTCAACGCCCTGCGCGCGCCCGATCGCGGCATGCTGGTCATCACCCACTACCAGCGCCTGCTGGACTACATCAAACCCGACCGCGTCCACGTGCTGGCCGCCGGCCGCATCGTCGCCTCGGGCGGGCCGGAGTTGGCCCTGCAGCTGGAAGCCGAAGGCTACGACAAGTACGTCGGAGCGGCCGCCTGATGAGCCTGGCCTCCGCCCTCAAGACCGGCGACCTGACCCAGCTGCCGTCGCGCCGCGACGAAGACTGGCGCTGGACCGACCTGCGCGGCCTGATCCGCGCCGTCCCGCCCGCCTCGCCGGCGGTGGACGGCGACGTCGCGCCCGGTCCATTCGACGGCCTGGCCGCCGACGAGATCCTGTTCGTCAACGGCCGCCAGCGCCACGCCGCGACCAGCGGCGCGGGCGACGTGGTGGCCCTGCGCTTCGTCTCGGCCAGCGAAGGCACGGCCCACGCCGCCGCCTACGCCATCGTCGTCGAGCCCGACACGACCCTGGTCCTGCTGGAAAGCCATGAGTGCCGAGCGGGCGGCTATTTCTCGGATGTCACCCTGGACATCGCAGTGGGCGAGGGCGCCCGCGTCGAGCGGATCGTGCTGATCGACGACCACGCGGAAGCGATCGACGTGGTCACCGCCGAAGTCGATCTGGCTCCCGGCGCGGTCTTCAACCAGACCGTCCTGACCGCCGGCGCCCGCCGCCAGCGGATCGAGACCCGCATCAACCACCCCGGCGCCCACGCCAACGTCAGGCTGGACGGCGTCTATGTGCTGGCCGACCAGCGCCACGCCGACCAGACCACCGTCGTCACCCACGGCGGCGTCGACGGGATCACCAGCCAGCTGACCAAGGGCGTCGTCGACGACCAGGCGCGCGGCGTGTTCCAGGGCCGGATCGTGGTCCAGCCCGGCGCCGACCAGACCGACGCCCGCATGGGCCACCACGCCCTGATCCTGTCGGACCGGGCCGAGGTCGACGCCAAGCCCGAGCTGCTGATCTTCGCCGACGACGTCTCGTGCGCCCACGGCAACACCATCGGCGCCCTGGACGACGAGCAGGTCTTCTACGCCCGCCAGCGCGGCATCCCCGAGCTGGAAGCCAAGGCCATGCTGACCCAGGCCTTCCTGGGCGAGGTGGTCGAGCGCATCGAGCACGAGGGCGCGCGCGACATCGCCGCCGCCTGGGTCGCGGCCAAGCTGGGGAGGGCGGCGTAATGGCCCTGGACACGCCCTTCGCGCCCGCCTTCGACGTCGAGGCGATCCGCGCCCAGTTCCCGATCCTAGGCCGCCAGGTGCACGGCAAGCCGCTGGTCTATCTGGACAGCGCCGCCAGCGCCCAGAAGCCCGAAGCCGTGCTGAACGCCATGACCGGCCTGGCCCGCACCAGCTACGCCAACGTCCACCGCGGCCTGCACACCCTGGCCAACGAAACGACGCAAGCCTACGAGAACGCTCGCGAAACCGTGGCCCGGTTCATCAACGCCGAGCCGTCGGAGGTCGTCTGGACCAAGAGCGCCACCGAGGCGGTCAACCTGGTGGCCGACACCTTCGGCCGCTCGCTGAAGGCCGGCGACGAGATCGTGGTCTCGCAGATGGAGCACCACGCCAACATCGTGCCGTGGCACTTCCTGCGCCAGCGCTACGGCGTGGTCCTGCGGTTCGTGCCCGTCACCGACGACGGCCGCCTGGACATGGAGGCCTACAAGGGCCTGCTGTCCGAGCGCACCCGGATGGTGGCCATCAGCCACATGTCGAACGTGCTGGGCACCATCAACGAGGCCGCCGAGATCGTGCGCCTGGCCCATGCGGCCGGCGCGCCGGTGCTGCTGGACGGTTGCCAGGCCATCGTCCACAGCAAGGTCGACGTGAAGGCCCTGGACGTCGATTTCTACGTCTTCTCCGGCCATAAACTCTACGGACCGACTGGCGTCGGCGTGCTGTACGGCAAGGCCGAGCGCCTGGCGGCGCTGCCCCCGTACCAGGGCGGCGGCGAGATGATCGGCTCGGTCTCGGAAGAGGCCATCACCTACGCCGACCCGCCGCACCGCTTCGAGGCCGGCACCCCGGCGATCCTCGAGGCCGTCGGCCTGGGCGCGGCCATCGAATGGCTGAACACGATTGATCGGGACGCCGCGCTGGCCCACGAGCACGCGCTCTACCAGCGGGTCGTCGGTCAGCTGGACGGCGTCAACGGCGTGCGGATCCTGGGCACGGCCCCGGGCAAGGGCGCGGTGCTGAGCTTCGTGGTCGAGGGCGCCCACGCCCACGACGTGGCCCAGGTGCTGGACCGCTACGGCGTGGCCGTCCGCGCCGGCACCCACTGCGCCGAGCCCCTGATGAAAAGGTTCGGCGTCACGTCGAGCGCCCGCGCTTCCTTCGCCCTATATAACACCCTGGACGAGGCCGACGCGTTCGTGAGCGCGCTGGCCAAGGCCCGCAGTTTCTTCAGTTGAGCCTCATGACCGAACCCGCCACCACGTCCGCGATCCCTCAGGCCGAACTCGACCGCCTGACCGACCAGCTGATCGAGAAGCTCAAGACCGTGTTCGACCCGGAAATCCCGGTCGACATCTACGAGCTGGGCCTGATCTACAAGGTCGACGTCAGCGACGAGAAGGACGTGGCCATCGACATGACCCTGACCGCCCCGGGCTGCCCGGTGGCCGGCGAGATGCCGGGCTGGGTCAAGGACGCGGTCATGGAGATCCCGGATATCAAGTCGTGCCACGTCGACCTGGTGTTCGAGCCGCCGTGGGACCCCTCGCGGATGAGCGACGAGGCCAAGCTGCAACTGAACATGTTCTGATCGGTTCGAAAGCCATGGAAACCGCCGTCACCCCGCGCGTTCGTCGCCCCCGACCCAAGGTCGTCACCCTGACGCCGGCCGCCGCCGCGCGGGTGAAGGAGATCATGGACCGGGCCGATAAGCCCTATGCCGGGCTGCGGGTGGGCGTGAAGAACGGCGGCTGCGCGGGCTCGGAATACATCTTCGAATACGCGGCCGAGAAGGGCCCAATCGACGAGGTGGTCGAGGACCAGGGCGTCACCATCCTGATCGACCCCAAGGCCGTGCTGTTCCTGATCGGCACCACGATCGACTACGAGACCACCAAGCTGTCGTCGAAGTTCGTGTTCAACAACCCGAACGAGACCGACGCCTGCGGCTGCGGCGAGAGCGTGACGATCCAGCCCGCGCCGGAGGCTTTGGACTGATGCTGGCCCGCACGCCATCCTGCATCGAATGCGGCCTGCCGTGGGGCGCGCCGCGCTTTCGTCACGAGGACGAGGCGCCGCTGTACTGGTCCGACACGGGCCTGCTGTGCTCGGCCCCGTGCGCCCAGGCCCATTTCGCCAGGCGCCGGGAGGACGGCACCTTCGTTCCCGTGCCGGCCGAGTGTCCGGTCGAGGTCTAGGACCTCAGGTCGTCGGGGCCGTCCCCGCGCCGAAGGCGATCGCCCCGAAGGCCACCGCCAGGGCCACGAAGGGCAGGACCGAACCTATGGCCAGGAAGCGCATCCGCCCCGTGCCCCCGCTGACGAAGCCGCCGACCGCCGCCAGCAAGGTCGTCAGCGGCAGGGCGAAACAGGCGTAGACGAAGGTGTAGATGGCCGCGTTCACGCCGCCGTCCGACGCCATCACCGACATGGCGGCCAGGCCCAGGGCCGGGACCGTCAGCACCAGCCAGATCGCCCCGACCACGAAGGCCAGGATGCGGCGGCCGCGCGACGCCCTTGCCGGCCGAAGCGGCGCCGCTGCGTCGATCGAAGTGTAGGTCGAGCGCATGAAGACCACCTATGGAAGTGATTTGAGAATTATCGACCTCAGGAAGAATCGCAAGTCTTCGATACGGCTCTTTCCGCACGACTTCAGAGGCAGCCTTTCCCGAACAGGCAGGCGCCCGTGATGCAGGGGAACGGCGTGACCGCGAGGACGGCCATCACGCCGCTCGGGATCGTGAGCCAGGCCAGGCCGCCCACGTCTCGAAAGGCCCGACGCACCAGACACAGCCAGAAGATCACGGTGACGCCCGTCGCCGCCATGATCGCATAGGCCATCCCGTCGCTGGTCGATAACGCGATCACCGTGGACAGGCCTAGGGCGGAGACGGCCGCTCCGTAGGGCGCGGCGAGATGGAACGCACGGCTGGATGGAAGTTCGAAGGCCGGCCCACCGCGACTAGACAACCGCCGTCTCCGGCCTCGTCGGAATGTTCTTCCGCCCGTTCCACTCGACCAGCACCGACGGCTTGACCGGCTCGCCGCGCGCCTGGGCGATCAGCTGGTTGGTGCGGGTCTCGATGACCTCTTCCATCTTGGCCATGAACGCGCTCTTGGACAGGCCCTGGGGCAGGGGCGGCAGGAACTCGATGGTGGCCGTGCCCGGGGTCTTCGTCTTGTCCTGCTGCTTCCAGAAGCAGCCCAGGTTCGTCGCCACCGGCACGACCGGCAGGCCGAAGTCCTGGCTCATGTGGTAGACGCCGGTGCGGTAGCGGAACCGCTCGCCCGGCGCGGCCAGGTGGCCCTCCGGATAGATCAGGATGCGGCGGCCTTCGGCGGCCACCTGGGCGGCGCTCTGCGACAGGGCCTTGCGGGCTTCGGGCCCGCCGCAGCTGTCGACCACGATGGCGCCGAACTTCTTGAGGATCGCCCCGACCAGCGGGAACTTCTCCAGATGGTCGCCGGTCACGAAGCTGAGATTGTCGACATTGGCGAACATCACGAAGCCGTCGCCCCAGCTGTGGTGCTTGGCGGCGATGATGAAGGCGCCCTTGGGCAGGTTCTCCTGGCCCTTCAGCTCGATCCTGACCCCGGCGAAGACGCGCAGGGCCCAGATCATCCGCTGGCTGTAGAGCCGCAGCGCGAAGGCGATCGGCTTGCGGCCCGGGAGCAGGGCGGAGAGGGCGGCCGACAGGCCGTAGAAGATCGACAGAACCCAGTAGTAGGCGTTGAACAGCGCGCTGCGCATGGTTCGTTGTCCCAAGGAGCCCTTCGGGGCGGGGTTATCGGGCGGAAAGCACGGCCTGGACGGCCGCCGTCATCAGGGGAGCATGAGCGGAAAGGTCGTCATCGCCCAGGCGGCCGTAGGCCTTGTTCTGGGCGGTCTGGGTGATCACGCCCATGGCCATGGCCGCGACGACGCGCGGGTCGCCCGGCGGCAGTTCGGCGTCCATCATCGCACGCTTGATCAGCCCCTCGACCACCGACACCGGGTCCAGGCCGTCCTCCTGGTAGTAGGGCAGGAAGTGGTGCAGCTGCAGCAGGTGGAAGGCGAACAGCAGCCAGTCCTCGTCGGCCACGGTGCAATAGGCGCGGACCACGGCGGCGGCTTTGGCCTGGATACCCGTCGCCATGTCGGCATTGACCGAGATCAGGTCGGAAAGCCGCCGGTGCGTGGTCATGAACAGGCCCACGGCCAGCTCGTCCTTGCTCTTCCAGTGGCGGTAGATCGCGCCCTCCGACACGCCGGCCTTGGCGGCGATCAGCTTGGTGGTGGCCGCGTCGACGCCGCGCTCGACGAAGACCTCGAGGGCGGCGCGTTCGATCTTGGGCTTGGCGTTCATGGCGCGAAGCTAGCACGCCTCCCACGCCTTGCAAGTGATTACTCACATTCGCCGTTCCGCGTTGACCTGGACGCGCGCGGCGGCCTAAGGCGGGCCATGGTCCAGACGATCCTGATCTATTCCATGGGCGAGGTGATCGGCGACGGGCTGATCAAGCTGCCGTTCATCGCCGGCCTGCGCACCGCCTTTCCCCAAGCCAGGATCACCTGGTGCGCCGCCAAGGGCGAAACGGTCTATGCCGGCCCGCTGAAAGGCGTGGTGGCCGGCTATGTCGACGAGATCCTGACCGACGGTCCGACCGGCGACGCGCCGCTGGACGTGCTGCCCTGGGTCAAGCCGTTCGGCGGGCGGACCTTCGACCTGGTGATCGACACCCAGGAGAACCTGCGCCGCAGCCTGGTGGCCCGCCGCGCGGTCGCAAATGGGGGTTCGTTCGTTTCGGCCGCCGCCCAGGCCCGCAAGTCCGGCTGGCCGGCCGCCGTGGTCGAGCGCCTGGCCCGGCTGCTGGCCCTGGCCACCGACGGGACGGGCGCGCCGCGTCCCCTGACCCTGACCGATCCCGCCGCCGCCGACGCCGCCCGCGCCCTGCTGCCCACCGCCCGTCTCGGCGGACCGGTCTATGTCGGCCTCGCGCCCGGCGCGGGCGGCCAGGACAAGCGCTGGCCGCTGGAGCGCTACCTGGAGCTGGCCCGCTGCATCGAGGCGTCCGGCCGCAAGGCGGTGTTCTTCTTCGGTCCCGACGAGGCGGCCGACGCCCAGGCGGCGCGCGAAGCGGTCCCCGAGGCCCTGTTCCCCGAGAAGGACCGCACCGACGGCTTCCCGCAGGTGAAGGGGCCGATGCTGGCCATCGCCCTGGCCGGACGCCTGACCGCCGCCGTCGCCAACGACGCCGGCCCGGGCCACATGCTGGCGGCCGGTGGCGCGCCCCTGCTGTCGCTGCAAAAGACCCATCGCAAGGCGGTCAAGTTCCGCCCCGCCGCGCGCCGTCTTGAGCTGCTGGTCGCGGAGGACTACGGACAGGACATGGCCGCCCTGCCGCTCGACGTGGTGGAGGCCGCCCTGCAACGCCTGATCGCCGGAGCCTCCTGACATGCCCATCCTAGCCCCCGTCTCGGCCGGCGAACTGATCGACAAGATCACTATCCTGCGGGTCAAGGCCGCGCGGATCGGCGACGCGGCCAAGGAGGCCAATGTCCGCAAAGAGCTGGCCCTGCTGGAAGAGATCGCCGCGCGCGAACTCACGTCCTCGCCGGAGCTGGACGACCTGACCGACCAGCTGACCGAGATCAACGCCGCCCTCTGGGACATCGAGGACGGCAAGCGCGACTGCGAGCGTCGTCAGGACTTCGGCCCGCGATTCGTCGAGCTGGCCCGCCGCGTCTATGTCGACAACGACCGCCGCGCGGCCGTGAAGCGCCAGATCAACACCCTGGCGGGTTCCGACATTGTCGAGGAGAAGAGCTACAAGCCGTACCTGGCCGGGTAGGGCGGTTAGGACGCCAGGCGCGCGATCAGCGGGGCCAGGGCGTCCAGCAGGGCGTCGACGTCGCCGGGCGCGCCCGTCGCGGCGAAGACGTCCTCGAACTCGGCGATCTCCAGGCCGATCACCCGGTTGCGGGCCAGGACCGCACCGGCCTCTCGCAGATCGGCGAAGGAGAGACCGTTCTCCACGCTGTATTCCGTCGGGACCAGCCCCGGGTCCAGCACGTCGCAATCCAGATGCACATAGACCGGCCGGTCGCCGATCGCCTCGGCCAGGCGCCGGGCGATCCCCGGGCCGGCCGCCACCAGCCGGGGTCCGCCGCCGGCGATCAGGGCGGCCTCGCACGGATCCAGGTCCCGCGCCCCGACCAGCACGACGTCGGCCAGGTGCAGCCCGCGGCCCAGGCCGCTGTCCCAGACCCCGGCGGCGGCGGTCAGCACCATGCCGCCCAGGTAGCCGGTCGTGGAATGGGCGGGCTGGTTGCAGTCGCCGTGGGCGTCGAACCACACGACCAGGGCGTCGGGATGGTGGCGCAGCACGACGGGCAGGGCGGCGATCGAGGCCGCGCACCGGCCCTGGGTCACCAGCGACGCCTTGCCGTCGGCCAGCACGGCGTCCAGGCGCGCCGCCAGGGCCTCAAACCCTGGACGGGCCGCCTCCAACTCCTTGGACCAGCCGGCCGCCAGGGGCGGGGCCTGGGCGCCCACGTGCTCGGCGGCCAGGCCCAGGCGGGCCTCGAGCGCCGCGCCCACGGCCAGGGCGCCGGCCGCGCCGCGCGGATTGCGGTCGCCGGCGCGACCCTGGAAGACGGTGAGGGCGAGAGAAGACATGCCGCTTAGCTAGTCGCTGACCCGCGTTCGCGCTAGGCGCGCTTGCCGACGGTCTCCTCGACCCGCTCCTCGAAGTCGCCGAGGTTGCCGAACAGGTTCTCGATCGCGAACACCAGGCCGAAGACCCGCGCCGCGTCGTCGAAGGCCAGGGCCCGGGTGCCGCCGCCGGCCCGCAGGGTCTCGACCGCCCCCTGGAACGCCTGGTGGGCCTCGGCGAAGGCCAGGCGGTCGGGGCGGGGACCGCCCGACAGCAGGGCGGCGCAGGCCCTCAGGAACACGGCGCTGGCGTTCAGCATGGCCGCCGACGGCAAGGCCAGGCCGGGCGAGGGGAAGGCCTCGCGCAGCGCCCGGCCGATCATCACGCTGTCGTTGCGCAGCCGCCAGAGGGTGCGGGGCAGGGCGTCCGTCACCGAATGGTCGCTGAGCCGGCTGGCGCTCTCGCGATCGGCCTCGGTCATGGCCGTCTGCAGTTTGGACAGGGCCTTGAGCGTGTCGTCATAGTGGCCGCGCGCCTCCAGGTCGGTCGCGCCGCCCTTCAGCTTCAGGGCGTAGTGCTCCAGGAGGTCGGCCAGCAGCTCGGCCACCTTGTTGGCGTTGTCGACCACGGTGGCGTGGGCGCGGGCCGGGAAGATCAGCAGGGTGGCGGCGATGCCGACCACGCTGCCGACCGTGATCTCGGCCACCCGCAGGAAGGCAGCCACCAGCGGGTCCATGTGGGTTGTCGTGCCGATCAGCATGATCACGGCGGTCACCGGCGCGACCTTGAAGGCCGGGCGGACGGCGGCCAGGAAGGCCAGCAGGGCGGCGGTCACGGCCAGGATCGGGCCGCCGGCCTCGGGGAAGCGGGCGTGGACCATGGCCGCTCCGGCCCCGACCGCGGCCCCCACGGCGGTGCCCATCAGCCGCTCGATCGAGGCGGTGATGGTCGCGCCCAGGCTGGACTGGACGATGATCACGGCGGTGAACACCGCCCAGTAGCCCTGGGGCAGGCGCAGCAGGGTGGCCAGGGCGTAGGCGGCCACCACGGCCGATGACACCCGGATGGCGTGGCGCAGCTCGGTCTGGCGCGCGGCGGCCTTGGCCAGGGCGGTCCGGGAAAGCTCCAGGCCGACGAAGCGTCGCCAGTCGCTGGGCGCGGTCTCCGGCATCTAGGCCACGGCCTCGCGCAGCATCTCCAAGGCGGTGCGCACGGCGGCCAGCTGCACGCCCTCGCGCGTCTCGCCGTCGAACAGCTCGTGACGGTGGACGACCGAGCGGTTGGCCCGGGCGACGGCGAAATGCACCGTGCCGACGGGCTTCAGCGGCGAGCCGCCGCCGGGTCCGGCCACGCCGGTGATGGCGACCGCCACATGGGCGTTGCTGGCCTCCAGCGCGCCCTCGGCCATCATCCGCGCGACGACTTCCGACACCGCCCCGTGGTCGGCGATCAGGTCGCCCGGCACGCCCAGCATCTCGCTCTTGGCCCGGTTGGTGTAGGTGACGAAGCCGCGCTCGAAGACGTCGGACGCCCCGGCGATGTTGCAGATCGCCCCGGCCACGAGCCCGCCCGTGCAGCTCTCGGCCGCGGCCAGCCGCAGCGACCTGCCGCGGGCTTCGTCGATCAGCAGGCGGGCCAGGGTCTGGATTTCGAGCGGGAACATCGCGAACTCCTGCGCCGAAGGCGGGGACACACACTCACACCACGGTCAGCGGTCGAATGGCAATGTGGATGGGGTGAGTGTGTGTCCCCATCGTCGTCCAGAGCCTCAGGCCGGCGTCTCGACCACGGCGATCGCCTGGGCGGCCAGGCCTTCGCCGCGGCCGGTGAAGCCCATGCCCTCGGTCGTCGTCGCCTTGACGCTGACCCGGTCCAGCGGCAGGTCCAGGATCTGGGCCAGGCGTTCGCGCATCGCCGCCCGGTGCGGTTTGATCTTGGGCCGCTCGCAGATCAGCGTCACGTCGACATTGACCAGACTTCCGCCGCGTTGGCGGACCAGATTGGCGGCATGGATCAGGAACTTGTCCGAGGCCGCGCCCTTCCATTGCGGATCGGTGGGCGGGAAGTGGTCGCCGATGTCGCCTTCGCCGATCGCGCCCAGGATGGCGTCCGTCAGGGCGTGCAGGCCCGCGTCGGCGTCGGAGTGGCCGATCAGGGTCTCGTCGTGGGCGATCTCGACGCCGCACAGCCACACCGACTCACCCGGGCCCCAGCGGTGGGCGTCGAAGCCCTGGCCCATGCGGGTGATGCGCGCGCGGCCCGCCAACGTCTCGGCCATGGCGAAGTCCTCCGGATAGGTCAGCTTCATAAGCATCGGGTCGCCGGGAACGACGACGACGCGGCCGCCGTGGCGTTCGACCACCTGGCCGTCGTCGGTGGGTTCGTCCGGTCCCGTCCAAGCGGCGTAGGCGGCCAGCAGTCGGTCGCGGCGGAACGCCTGGGGGGTCTGGGCCCGCCACAGGTCGTTACGCGGTTTTGTGACGACGCTGGAATCCAGCGCCCCGCTTTTCAGCGTATCGGCGACCGGCAAGGCCGGAATCGCGCCGTCGGCGTCGTCCAGGGCCTTCAGCACCGAGACGATTGTTGCGGCGCCGAGGAAGGGGCGGGCGGCGTCGTGGATCAGCACCGGTTCGTCGGCCGCGCGGTCGGCGAGGGCCGCCAGGCCGGCCTGGACGGAAAGGGCGCGAGTCGCGCCGCCGGCGGTCGTGGTCCAGCCCGCCAGGCCGTCCAGCGCCTCGTCCAGCTGTGGGCGCGCCTCGGGATCGGCCACGATCACGAGCTTTTGCGCGCCGCCGGCCAGCAGGGCTTCCGCCGACCATCGCAGGACGGTCTTGCCCGCCAGGACGCGCCATTGCTTGGCCTGGCCGGGGCCGGCCCGGGTACCGGAACCAGCGGCGACGATGACGGCGGAGAAGGTCATGCGGGCTGTTTATCCGCCCGAAGAAACTTGTCCAGAGAAGAGCCTTTACGGCGCCGCACAAATTGCCTAAAAACAGTGCGGTGGGGATGCATATAAAATGAGCAACAGTCTCGCAGTCGGCAAGGTCGAGGTGCCCGGGCGTGTTTGGATCGCGCCGATGACGGGCGTTTCCGATCTGCCTTTCAGGGAAACCGCCACCCGCCTCGGCGCGGCCTATGTGGCGACCGAGATGGTGGCCTGCGCGGAATTCGCGAAGGGGCGGCCCGACGTCGTGCGCCGCGCCGCCGTGGGCGACGGCCTGCCGCTGATGGTTGTCCAGCTGGTCGGCCGCGATCCCGGCTTCATGGCCCAGGGCGCGAGGATGGCCGCCGACGCCGGGGCCCAGATCATCGACCTGAACTTCGGCTGCCCGGCCAAGGAAGTCACCAAGGGCGCGGCCTCGGGCTCGGCCCTGATGCGCGAGCCGGACCTGGCCGAGGCCCTGGTCGCCGCCGCCGTCGAGGCCGTCGATGTGCCCGTCACCGTCAAGATGCGCCTGGGCTGGGACGACGACAGCCGCAACGCCGCCGACATCGCCCGCCGGGCCGTCGACGCCGGCGCCCAGGCGATCACCGTCCACGGCCGCACCCGCTGCCAGTTCTACAAGGGCCAGGCCGACTGGGAGGCCGTGGCGGCCGTCAAGGCGACGGTCGGCGTGCCGGTCCTGGTCAACGGCGACATCGTCGACGGCGACACCGCCCGGGCGGCGCTGGACCAGTCCGGCGCCGACGGTGTGATGATCGGCCGGGGCGTCTACGGCCGCCCCTGGATCGCCCAGGCCATCGAGGCGGCGCTGCGCGGCGAGGGCTTCCGTGAGCCGGACGCCGAGGAGCGCCTGGCCATCGCCGTCACCCATTTCCGCCGCAGCCTCGACTTCTACGGCCAGAGCCTGGGCCTGAAGATGTTCCGCAAGCACCTGGCCTCGTACATCGAGGCCGCGCCGTGGCCGGACAGCGAGGAGGCGCGCCGCGCCGCCCGCGCCGCCCTGTGCCGGCTGGACGACCCGTCCGCCGTCGAGGACGGCCTGGCCGCCCTGTGGCTGGGCGATCGGAGGCTGGCCGCATGACCGACCACGCCCGCATGGCTCCGACCAAGGTTTCCGACAGCCTGAAGATCGCGGCCTTCGACCTCAGCCCCGAACCCGCCCTGGTGATCGACCGCGACGGCGCGCTGGTGGCGGTCAACGAGGCCGCCGAGGCCCTGTTCGGCCAGGGCCTGTCGCTACTGGCCCGGGGGCGCTTCCGCGCCGCCCTGCCGCCAGGCTCGGTGCTGGTCTCGATGATGGACCGCGCCCTGTTCGAAGGCGCCCTGGTCCGCGAGCACGGGGTCGAAGTCAATCTGTTCGGCCAGCCGCCCTTCGAGGCCGACGGCGCCGCCGCGCCGCTGGGCGACGGCTCGGTGATGCTGACCCTGCACGTCAAGGGCGTGCTGGGCGTCGAGCGGGCCACCGACGCCGCCGGCCTGCGCTCGGTGGTGGGCCTGGGCCGCATGCTGGCCCACGAGATCAAGAACCCGCTGGCCGGCATCCGCGGCGCGGCCCAACTGCTGAAGACCGGCGCCAGCGCCGCCGACCAGCCCCTGGCCCAGTTGGTCATGGACGAGACCGACCGCATCCGCCGGCTGGTGGACCGCATGGAGGCCTTCTCCGATCAGGTCCCCGGGCCGCGCGAGGCGGTCAACATTCACCAGGTGCTGGACCGGGTGAGGGCCCTGGTCGTCAACGGCGTGGCCGACGGCCTGATCCTGCGCGAGCACTACGACCCGTCGCTGCCCGACGTCTGGGGCGACGAGGACCACCTGATCCAGGTGTTCCTGAACCTGGTGAAGAACGCCGCCGAGGCCGCCCATTCGCGCGGCGACGGCCAAGGGATGCTGTCGATCCACACCGCCTGGCGCCCCGGCGTCCGGGTGCGCGGGGCCGACGGCAAGGCCGCGGCCGGCGCGCCGATCGAGATCCGCGTGCAGGACAACGGCCCCGGCGTGCCCCAGAGCCTGCGCGACCACCTGTTCCAGCCGTTCGTCACCACCAAGGCCAACGGCACCGGCCTGGGCCTGGCCCTGGTCACCAAGCTGGTGACCAGCCACGGCGGCCTGATCGACTTCGAATCCGAGCCCGGCCGCACCGTGTTCCGCGTGCTGCTGCCGATGGCTTCCGAGAAGCTTGCCCCCTCCACTGGAGACGCCCACGCATGAACGCCGCCAGCAAGAAGATCCTGATCGCCGACGACGACAGCTCGGTGCGGCTGGTGCTCAGCCAGGCCTTCACCCGGCTGGGCTATCAGGTGCGGGCGACGGGCAACGCCACGACCCTGCTGAAGTGGGTCATGGACGGGGAGGGCGACCTGGTCGTCACCGACGTGATGATGCCCGACGAGAACGTCTTCGACGTGCTGCCGCGCATCCGCAAGGAACGCCCCAAACTGCCGATCATCGTGATGAGCGCCCAGAACACCCTGCTGACGGCGGTCAACGCCGCCGACGCCGGGGCGTTCGAATACGTCTCCAAGCCGTTCGACCTGGACGACGTCACCGCCGCCGCGCGCCGGGCCCTGTCGCGTCCGGCCGACGCCGAGGCCTCCAAGGCCCAGGCCCGAGCCATGCGCGACGAGCGGCTGCCGCTGATCGGCCGCTCGGCCCCGATGCAGGAGGTCTACCGCACCATCGCCCGCCTGGTCGGCGCCGACCTGACGGTGCTGATCCTGGGCGAGAGCGGCACCGGCAAGGAGCTGGTGGCCCGCGCCCTGCACGAGCTGGGCCGCCGTCGCGACGGCAAGTTCGTGGTCATCAACCTGGCCGCCGTGCCGCGCGAGCGGGTCGAGGCCGAGCTGTTCGGCCGGGGCGACGGCGACAACGGCCGCCTGATCGAGGCCGACGGCGGCACCCTGTTCCTGGACGAGATCGGCGACATGCCGCTGGACGCCCAGACGCGCCTGCTGCGGGTGATCGACGGCACCGAGCCGGTGCTCAACCCCAAGACCGGCCGTCGCCCCAACGTGCGGATCATCGCCGCCACCAACCGCGACCTGCGCGGGCTGATCAACCAGGGCCTGTTCCGCGAGGACCTGTTCTTCCGCCTGAACGTCGCGCCCGTGCGCCTGCCGCCGCTGCGCGACCGCACCGAGGACATCCCGGACCTGGCCCGCACCTTCCTGCTGCGCGCCGCCCGCGAAGGGCTTCCCGCGAAGACCATCGACCAGAGCGCCCTGGACCGCATGAAAAGCCATGCCTGGCCCGGCAACGTGCGCGAGCTGGAGAACCTGATCCGGCGGATGTGCGCCCTCTACGCCGAGGAGCTGATCACCGCCCGGATCGTCGATCGCGAACTGCAGGACCACACCCCGGCCGCCCACGCGGACGAGGGGCCGGTCACCCTGGCCAGCCTGGTCGAGCGTCACCTGTCGTCGCACTTCGCCGACCAGCCCGACGGCGTGCCGGCCGCCGGCCTCTACGACCGCGTGCTGCAGGAGGTGGAGCGCCCGCTGATCCAGCTGACCTTGTCGGCCACGCGCGGCAATCAAGTTCGGGCTGCGGAGATCCTGGGGCTCAACCGCAACACCCTGCGCAAGAAGATCCAGGACCTGGGCGTCGAGATGACGCGCGGGCGCCGCTGAAGCCTCACCGACGGGCCCCTCCGCCGCACTTTCGAGCCCGGACGGAGGGGGTCGCGTGCAAGTGAACGCACTCCAACGCCAAGCCTGACGCCGAATAGGCACATACCTGTTGAGTTTGGGGCACAGTCCACCTTAAACTTGATCAATGGCGTCCGTTCCATCCGTGCTGGAGCTTGAAGGACCGCCGACCCGGTTCAGCCGGGCCTGGTGGCGAGAGCTGTTGCGCTCGCGCTTCACGCTCGGCGGCGCCTACGGGGTGGCGATCGCCCTGACCGCGACGGCGGTCGGCCTGGCCTCGTCGCCGCCGGCCACCGGGCCGATCGGGCCGGCCACCACCGTCATCCTGGTCGTGCTGGGCTTCAACCTGGCCCTGATCCTCTGTATCGCCGGCATCGTCGGCTGGCGGCTGCTGGACCTGGTGGACGCCCGGGCCAGCGACGCCGGCGCGCGCCTGCACCTGCGCTTCGTCGGCCTGTTCTCGGTGGCCGCCGTGGCGCCCGCGGTGATCGTGGCCCTGTTCTTCGGCGTGCTGGTCAACCGCGGGGTCGACGCCTGGTTCAGCGAGCGCGTCCGCACCGTGGTCGAGAACTCGGCCACCGTGGCGCGCTCCTACGTCACCGAGCAGACCACCTATATCAGCCAGCACGTCGGCCCGATGGCCGGCACCCTGAACCAGGCCGCCCCGACCCTGGCCGAATCGCCGGTGGCGTTCGGGCACTTCCTGCGCGGCCTGGCCGACGACAACGGCTTCTCCGCCGCCTATGTGCTGGACCGCGACGGCCGCATCCTGGCGCGGGCCGAGACCGACGAGGCTCCGCCGTTCCTGGCCCCGCCGCCGTCCAGCTTCCGCCGGACCGACACCGGCGACATCACCTCGCAGCGTTTCGTCGACGAGGACCTGTTCCGGGCGCTGTACCGCCTGAAGGCCTTCCCCGACGCCTACCTCTATATCGCCCGGCCGATCGACAAGGGCATCCTGGCCCACCTGATCGAGTCCGAGGCGTCGCTGATCTCGTACCGCGAGGCGGCCAAGAACCAGGCGCGGATCCAGGTGATCTTCGGCCTCAGCTACATCGAGACCGCTTTGCTGGTGCTGGTGGCCGCCGTCTGGGTGGGCATCGCCGCCGCCAACTCGATCGCCGCGCCGGTGTCCGGCCTGGTGCAGGCGGCCGGCCGAGTCTCGGCCGGCGACCTGGACGCCCGGGTGGACGTCGAGATCGGTCCGGAGGAGATCCGCGCCCTGTCGGTGGCCTTCAACATGATGACCACCGACCTCCAGGCCCAGCAGGCGGCCCTGAAGGTGGCCAGCCTGGACGCCGAGTCGCGCCGCCAGTTCATCGAGACCGTGCTGTCGGGCGTCAGCGCCGGCGTGGTCGGCCTGGACGCCGAGGGGCGGATCACCGCGCTGAACCGCCGGGCCGGCGACCTGCTGGCCCTGGACGAGGGCGCGGTGGGCCAGCCGCTGGTCGAGGTCGCGCCCGAGCTGGAAACCGTGATGCAGGAGATCAGCGGCGGCCGTCCCAACGCCGAGGTCGAGATCGACGTGGTGCGCGGCGGCGAGACCCGCCGGCTGCGCTTCCGCGGCGCCGGCCACGCGGCCGAGAGCCTGGTGCTGACCTTCGACGATATCACCCGCCTGATGGCCGCCCAGCGCAACGCCGCCTGGAAGGACGTCGCCCGTCGGATCGCCCACGAGATCAAGAACCCGCTGACGCCGATCCAGCTGTCGGCCGAGCGCATCCGCCGCAAGTACCGCAAGGACATCACCGGCGACCTGGACACCTTCGACCGCTGCACCGAGACCATCATCCGCCAGGTCGGCGACATCGGCCGGATGGTCGACGAGTTCTCGGCCTTCGCCCGGATGCCCGCGCCGCGCTTCGCTCCGGCCGACCTGACCGAGATGCTGCGCCAGGCCGTCTTCGCCCAACGCTTCGTCGACGCCGAGACCGAGGTGGTGCTGGAAGACCCCGAAGAGGACGTCTGGATCAGCTGCGACGCCCGCATGGTGGGCCAGGCCCTGACCAACATCCTGAAGAACGCCGGCGAGGCGGTCGGCGCGCGCCGCCAAGCCTCGCCGGAGCCGCCGGGCCGCATCGTCGCCAGCCTGGTCTCGGACGACGAGCACCTGTGCCTGGTGGTCGAGGACAACGGCGTGGGCCTGCCCGCCAAGGACCGCGACCGCCTGACCGAACCCTATGTCACGACCCGCGAGAAGGGCACCGGCCTCGGGCTGGCGATCGTCAAGCGGATCATGGAGGACCATGAAGGCGAACTGGTCCTGACCGACGCGCTGAACGGAACCGGCGCCCGGGTCATCCTGAAGTTCCCCACGACCGCGCGGCTCGCCGCCGCCAACGCCCAGACCGGCGTAGAGGAGATGATATGAGCGCTGACGTGCTTGTGGTCGACGACGAAGTCGATATCCGCGAACTGGTGGCCGGCATCCTGGAGGATGAGGGCTACGCGGTGCGGGTGGCGGCCGACTCCGACCAGGCGCTGGCCGCCCTGAGGGCGCGCAAGCCCGCGCTGCTGGTGCTGGACATCTGGATGCAGGGCGGGGGCATGGACGGGCTGGAGCTGCTCGACATGGTCAAGGCCCTGGACCCCGACCTGCCGGTGATCATGATCTCGGGCCACGGCAACATCGAGACCGCCGTCAGCGCCATCAAGCGCGGGGCCTACGAGTTCCTGGAGAAGCCGTTCAAGTCCGACCGCCTGCTACTGGTGGTCGAACGGGCCCTGGAAGCGGCCAACCTCAAGCGCGAGAACCGCCGCCTGCGGGTGCAGAGCTTCACGTCCGACGGCCTGATGGGCAAGTCGGCGGCGGCCCAGGCCCTGCGCCAGCTGATCGCCAAGGTCGCCCCGGCCAACAGCCGCGTGCTCGTCTCGGGCCCGCCCGGTTCGGGCAAGGAGCTGGTGGCGCGGCTGATCCACGGCTCCAGCGGCCGCTCGCGCAACGAGTTCGTGGCGGTCAGCGCCGCGGGCATGGCGCCCGAGCGCCTGGACGTCGAGCTGTTCGGCGAGGAAGGCGAGGGCGGTCGCCCGCGCAAGATCGGGGTGTTCGAACGCGCCCACGGCGGCACCCTGTATCTCGACGAAGTGGCCGACATGCCGCGCGAGACCCAGAGCCGCATCCTGCGGGTCCTGGTCGAGCAGCGCTTCCGCCGCGTGGGCGGCGACAGCGACGTCCAGGTGGACGTGCGGGTCATCTCCTCGACCTCGCGCGAGCTGCGCGACGAGATCGCCGCCGGACGATTCCGCGAGGACCTGTTCCACCGCCTGAACGTGGTGCCGGTGCGCGTGCCGGGCCTGTCGGAGCGCCGGGAGGACATCCCCGAACTGATCAGCTACTTCGTCGATCGCGTCTGCGAGGCCACCGGCCTGCAGCGGCGGCGGCTGGGCGAGGACGCCCTGGCGACCCTGCAGGTCCAGGCCTGGCCGGGCAACGTCCGCCAGCTGCGCAACAACGTCGAGCGCATGCTGATCCTGGCTTCGGGCGAGCCCGGCGACCTGATCACCGCCGAGATGCTGAACGCCAACGAACAGCCGTCCGGCGGCAACGCCGGGGCGATCGGGGCCGAACGCATCATCGCCCTGCCGCTGCGCGAGGCCCGCGAACTGTTCGAGCGCGAGTACCTGAACGCCCAGATCCTGCGGTTCGGCGGCAACATCTCGCGCACGGCCAACTTCATCGGCATGGAGCGCTCGGCCCTGCACCGGAAACTCAAATCCTTGGGCGTCGCAGGTGCACGAGTCGAAGAGGAAGAGTAACTCCCGATATCCGCTCATCCCGGCGAATGCCGGGACCCAGATCCCAAAGCGGAGCGGCTGACTGGAATAGCGATGCGCCAAAGGCGTCATCCCCACGGCCATTCCATCTGGGTCCCGGCATTCGCCGGGATGAGCGGTTTGTGGATGGCTTGAAGGAACACCGAGAAATGTCGCGTTTCGCCTACGTCAACGGCCGCTTTATCCGCCACGGCGACGCCACGGTCCATATCGAGGACCGGGGCTACCAGCTGGCCGACGGCGTCTACGAGGTATGGGCGGTGTTCGGGGGCAAGCTGGCCGACGCGACCGGCCACTTCACGCGGCTGTGGCGCAGCCTGGACGAGCTGAAGATCGCCCACCCGATGACCGAGAAGGCCCTGACCGTGGTGCTGCGCGAGGCCATCCGCCGCAACAAGGTGACCGAGGGCATGGTCTATCTGCAGGTCACCCGGGGCACGGCCCCGCGCGACCACGCCTTCCCCAATCCGGCCGTGCCGCCGTCGGTCGTGGTCACCGCCAAGCGCGTCGACCGCGTGGCCGCCGAGGCCAAGGCCGCCAAGGGCCAGTCGGTGATCACCGTGCCCGAGAACCGCTGGGGCCGCTGCGACATCAAGTCGATCGGCCTGCTGCCCAACGCCCTGGCCAAGCAGGCGGCGCGCGAGCGCGGCGCGGTCGAGGCCTGGTTCGTCGACGAGTTGGGCCTGGTCACCGAAGGCGCTTCGTCCAACGCCTGGATCGTCGACGCCCAGGGCCGCCTGCGCACCCGCGACACCCAGGCCAACATCCTGCGCGGGATCACCCGCTCCAGCCTGCTGGAGGTGATCGCCGAGGCCGGCCTGCCGGTCGCCGAGCAGCCGTTCACGGTGGAGGAGGCCAAGGCCGCCCAGGAAGCCTTCATCACCGGGGCCGGCACCCTGGTGCTGCCGATCGTCAGCGTCGACGGCGCGCAAATCGGCGACGGCAAGCCCGGACCAGTGGCGACGCGGCTTCGGCGTCTCTATATCGAGCGCGCGAAAGCGGCGGCGATCTAGGACGATAGTCTAGGTTTACACGCCTTAGCGCATTTTCTTCGCCGATTGGTCATACCAACTGGCGAAAAATGCTTTAGTCTGAACTCGTTTGTGTGGGGGGCGTGTGGCCCTCCAAAACAATAAGAGGGGAATCCCCATGTCGACCGAAAAAAAACAGAACCTTCAGGACACGTTCCTGAACAGCGTGCGCAAGTCGAAGACGCCGCTGACCATCTTCCTGGTGAACGGCGTGAAGCTGCAGGGTGTCGTCAGCTGGTTCGACAATTTCTGCGTCCTGCTCCGCCGCGACGGCCAGTCCCAACTGGTCTACAAGCACGCCATTTCGACGATCATGCCGGCCCAGCCCGTGCAGCTGTACGAGCCGAGCGCTGATCAAGACGATTGATTCCTAGGGTTTGACGAAGTCCACCTCCAAGTCCATCGACCACGCTGCGCCGATCTTCCGGGCGTTCGTGATCCATCCCGTGCGCCCGGCGCGCGGCCAGGCGGCCATCGAGGCGCGTGATCCCAACGCGCGTCTCGAGGAAGCCGTCGGCCTGGCGATCGCCCTCGATCTCGACGTGGTCGAGACGATGATCGCCCCTCTGCGCCAGGTGACCCCGGCCACCCTGTTCGGCAGCGGCAAGGTCGACGAGCTGAAGGCCATCTGCGAGGTCGAGAAGATCGACGTCGCCGTCTTCGACGACCAGCTGACCCCGGTCCAGCAGCGCAATCTCGAGCGCGGCCTGGGCGTCAAGGTCATCGACCGCACGGGCCTGATCCTCGAGATCTTCGCCCGCCGGGCCCGCACCCGCGAGGGCAAGCTGCAGGTCGAGCTGGCCAGGCTCGACTACGAACGCTCGCGCCTGGTCCGCACCTGGACCCACCTTGAGCGCCAGCGCGGCGGCACGGGCTCGACCGGCGGCCCCGGCGAAACCCAGATCGAACTGGACCGCCGCCTGATCGCCGGCACGATCGGCAAGCTCAAGCGCGAGCTGGAGGAGGTGCGGCGCACCCGCACCCTGCACCGCTCGGCCCGCAAGAAGGTCCCGTACCCGACGGTGGCCCTGGTCGGCTACACCAACGCCGGCAAGTCGACCCTGTTCAATCGGCTGACCAACGCCACGGTCGTGGCCCAGGACATGCTTTTCGCCACCCTGGACCCGACCCTGCGCACCGTGAAGCTGCCCGACGGGCGGCCGGCGATCCTGTCCGACACCGTCGGTTTCATCTCGGACCTGCCGCACGAGCTGGTCGAAGCCTTCCGCGCCACCCTGGAGGAGGTGCAGGAGGCCGACGTCGTGCTGCACGTGCGCGACGTGGCCAATCCCGACACCGACGCCCAGGCCCGCGACGTCCAGAAGGTGCTGGCCGAGCTGGCCGTGCTGGGCGACGACGGCGAGGCCGAGGACGGCAAGACCCTGATCGAGGTCTGGAACAAGATCGACCTGGTCGACGGCGAGGCCCGCGAGATTCTCGAGGGCCAGGCCCGGCGGCAGGGCGCCTCGCCGGTCTCGGCCGTCACGGGCGAGGGCTGCGCCGAGCTGCTCAAGCGCGTCGGCGGCCTGATCGACGACACCCCGCCGGTGGCGGTGCGCCTGTCCGCCTCGGACGGCGAGGCCCTGGCCTGGATCTATCGCAACGGCCGGGTCGAGAGCCGTGAAGACGAAGGAGACGGCGGCGTGCGCCTGATCGCCCGCCTCGACGCCCAGGCCCTGGGCCGGTTCGAGCGGCAGTTCCCCCAGGTCTGGGTGATGGCGACCGGCGACTGAGCGTTCACGGCTTGCCGCGCTCGCCCGACAGGTGAACACTCGCCCTCCACATTCGGAGGGCGAGCACCATGGCCGACAACGATCCCTGGGACGGCGTGACGGTGCCCGAGGCCGCGACCACGGTCGTCAAACGGGTGGAGGGCTTCTTCGCCAAGCCCTATGACGACAACGGCGCCCTGCCGGGCGGCACCTGGACCATCGGCTACGGCACCATCCGCGACGCGGCCGGCAAGCCCGTCACGCCCTCGACCCCGGCCATCAGCGAGGCCCAGGCGGTCAAGCTCTTGATGCGCGACATGAAGCGCGCGGCCATGGACGTCCACGCCCGGGTGCGCACCCCGCTGCGGGCCCATGAGGCCGCGGCCCTGATCTCGTGGACCTACAATCTCGGCGACGGCGCGCTGCGCACCTCGACCTTGCTGCGCAAGCTGAACGCGGGCGAGAAGACCGCCGTGCCCGACGAGATGCGCCGCTGGATCAACCAGGGCGGCAAGCCGCTGGTCGGCCTGCTGCGGCGCCGCTGGGCCGAGGCGGCGATCTTCATCGGCAAGGACCCGGTGAATGCGTGCGTCAGGGCCTGGCGCGAGATCGACAGCCTGGACGACTGGCCGGCCTTCTAGGGTCGGGGACATGCACTCGTGCGTGTCCCCACCAACAGCGCCCAGGGTCTGGGGACACGCCGCAAGGGCATGTCCCCGACGGTTATTTCTTCTCCGCCGCCTTGGCCGCGTTCCATAGGCCGTCCATCTCGGCCAGGTCCGACTGGTCGGGCGTGCGGCCGTCCTTGGCCAGCTCGGCCTCGATGAAGGCGAAGCGACGCGCGAACTTGGCGTTGGTGGCGCGCAGGGCGTCCTCGGGCTCGACGTCCAGCTTGCGGGCCAGGTTGGCGACCACGAACAGCAGGTCGCCCAGCTCCTCGCGGGCCTTGGCCTTGTCGCCGGCGGCGATCTCGACCTTCAGCTCGGCGACCTCCTCGGCCAGCTTGTTCAGCACCTCGTCGGTCGAGGGCCAGTCGAAGCCGACGCGCGCGGCGCGCTTGGTCAGCTTGACGGCGCGGGTCATGGCGGGAAGGCCGGCGGGCACGTCGTCCAGCACGCCGCCCTTCTTCTTGGCCTGGCGCTCCTGGGCCTTCAGCGCCTCCCAGCCGGCGACCTGGGCGTCGAGGTCGTCATAGGCGTGGTCGCCGAACACGTGCGGGTGGCGGCGCACCATCTTGTCGTTGATCGCCGAGGCCACGCCCGCCAGATCGAAGGCGCCTTGCTCCTCGGCCATGCGGGAGTGGAACACCACCTGCAGCAGCAGGTCGCCCAGCTCCTCCTTCAGGTCGGACAGGTCGTTCCGCTCGATGGCGTCGGCAACCTCGTAGGCCTCTTCGACCGTGTAGGGCGCGACGGTAGCGAAGGTCTGCTCCAGGTCCCACGGGCAGCCGCCGTCGGGATCGCGCAGTTTCGCCATGATGTCGATCAGAGTGAAGAGCGGGTGCTGGTCCTTCTCCCGGGGATCATTCAGCGGCGGGTTTTGGGCTGGCGAGGGGGGCGACATGCGGTTCCGGACTCGGGCTGGGGAGGGGCTCGGCCGCGTCCCGTTCGTCGAGCTGACGGCGGATCTCGGCATGGGCGGTCGCGTCCAGCGGATAGCGCAGGATGACCGCGCACACCAGCAGCCCCAGCACCGCCGGCGCCACCGCGTAGAGGGCGATCAGCGCCGTGTCGCCCTGAGCGCTGGGGACCTTGGGATCGAAGCCCAGCTTGCCCAGCACGATGAACACACCGATGGCCAGGGCGTAGCCCAGCTTCACCGTGCCGTTGACGACGGCGTACAGCAGGCCCGTGCGGTCGACGCCGCTGACCAGCCGCTCCTCGTCGCCCAGGTCGGCCATCATCGAGCGCACCAGCAGCGGCGCAGCCGAATAGGGCAGGCCGGCCAGGACCAGGATCAGCGTGCCGATCACGCTCATGCCGCTGGGGGTGAAGACGGTGGCGAACTGCACGAAGGCGTAGATCAGGGCCGCGACGGCCAGGGCCTTGTGCTTGCCGATCTTCTTGGCCAGGAGCGGCCAGATCGGCGAACCGCCCAGGGCGGCGACGAAATAGATCAGCAGCAGGACGCCGGCCTCGCCCTTGTCGAAGCCCTTGATGCGCTCGAAGAAGAAGAAGAACAGCGCCCCGGCGATGCCGGGGGCCAGGCCCATCAGCAGGTCGGCGAACAGCAGGATCTGCACCGACGGGCGCTTGATCAGGCCCAGATACTGCTTGAGCCCGGCCTGGTGCCGGACCGGCGGGACGTTGGTCTCGCCCACCACGGCGGAGGCCAGCAGGAAGGTCAGGGGCAAGAGGGCGATGATCAGCCAGCCCATGGCCTGGATGCCGGCGGCGTGGTCGCCCTTGAACACGATGGCCAGCAGCGGCGGCAGCAGCAGCACCAGGATCATGCCGACCACGTTGCCGGCGCTCCACCAGCCATAGACCCGGGATCGCTGCTGGTAGTCCGGCGACAGCACCGCGCCCCAGGCCGTGTGCGACAGCACCGCCATCGAGTAGCCCACGTAGCAGACCACCAGCCAGCCCCACAGGTAGAGCGGGCCGATCCCCGGCTTGGCCATGAACAGGAAATAGGCCGCCAGCATCAGCACCGGCGCGGCGGCCAGCAGCCAGGGCCTGAACCGGCCCAGGCGGGTGCGCGTGGTGTCCATCAGTCCGCCCAGGATCGGGTCCAGGATGATGTCGGCCACCCGCACCAGCAGGAAGGCCGAACCGACCATCGACAGGGAAAGGCCCAGGTCGCTGACGTAGTATTCGGGCAGGTAGACCACCAGCGGCAGGCCCAGGGCTGCCAGGGGCAGGCACGGCGCGGCGAAGGCCGCCAGGGTCCAGGATGAGCGCCGTTCCGACATGCGTTCCTCGCCGACTACGGGTTGGCCCCGCGTTCATGAACAGCGATCAGACGCCGTGTCGGGACGACTGGCAAGAGGTCATCGAAACGCGCGTTTCAGCGCGCGTCGCTGAACTGGTCCTTGGCCAGGCGGCGGGCGAGGCGGTCGAAAGCGTCCTCGGCGTCGTGCCAGGTCGAGCTGTGCCGGGCCCAGCGGATGTCGTCGCCGTACCAGCTGTAGGCGATCGGCGTGCGTTGGCCGGCCGCGTCGACATAGTCGCCGCTGATCGTCGCCCCGCCGTTGCCGAAGCTCTCCATCGACAGGCCCTGGGTGGTCAGCAGTTGCTGGGCGGTGGGGCGGTTGGGGCGGGCGTCGTCGATGACCAGGGTCAGGACGCCGCCGTCCCGGGCCGAGGGCAGCCGCCGCTCGATCGTCCGCCGCAGGTCGGCGGCCAGGGAGTCGAGGTCGCGGTCGCCGATCTGGTCGGCCTCCTCGGCCAGGCCGGGACCGATGGAGACGCGGACCGACGAGACGGCCGGGGCGGCGAAGGCGGCCAAGGGGGCGGCCAGGGCCGCGCCCAGCGCCAGGGCGGCGAGGAGAGGGGAGACGAGGACGGCGCGCATGACAGGCTCCGGTTCAGGCTTCAGTGGAGATGTGGGGATCGCGGGGGCGCGGCGCCAGGCTGAAGACCAGCCAGCCCAGCAGGGCCGACAGCAGCGAGCCGGCCAGCACGCCGATCTTGGTCTCGGCCTGCAGGACCGGGGCGTCGAACGCCAGGTTGTTGATGAACAGGCTCATGGTGAAGCCGATGCCGCAAAGGGCCGAGACGCCGAAGATCTGCGCCCAGGACGCGCCGCTGGGCCGCTGGGCCCAGCCCAGCTTGATGGCGGCCAGGCAGAACAGGCCCACGCCGATCGGCTTGCCCAGGAACAGACCCAGCTCGGCGCCCAGGGTGGCGGGGGCGGTCAGCTCCGCCAGCCCCACCTGGCCCAGGGCGACGCCGGCGTTGGCGAAGCCGAACACCGGCACGACCAGGTAGGCGACCCACGGATTGAGCGCGTGCTCCAGGCGATGGAGCGGCGAATGCCCGTCGTCGGGACGGGCCGGCGATTTGGTGATCGGGATGGTCATGGCCAGGATCACCCCGGCCAGGGTGGCGTGCACGCCGGACTTCAGGAAGAAGACCCAAAGTCCAGCCCCGACAACCAGATAGGGCCAAAGCCTCATCACCTTGAGACGGTTCATCGTCACCAGCGCCGCCAGGGTCGCCGCCGCCCCACCCAGGGCCCAGAGGGTCAGGTGGTCGGTGTAGAAGACGGCGATGATCAGGATGGCGCCCAGGTCGTCGATGATCGCCAGGGCGGCCAGGAAGACCTTCAGCGAGCCCGGGACGCGGGGCCCCAGCAGCGACAGCACGCCCAGGGCGAAGGCGATGTCGGTGGCGGCCGGGATGGCCCAGCCGCGCAGGTTGGCGGGCGCCTGCAGATTGACCGCCACATAGATCAGGGCCGGGACCAGCATCCCGCCCAGGGCCGCCACGCCGGGCAGCACGCGCCGCGACCAGCTGGACAGCTCGCCATCGACCATCTCGCGCTTGATCTCCAGCCCGACCAGCAGGAAGAACACGGCCATCAGGCCGTCGTTGACCCAATGCCCCAGCGATAGACCTAAAATCTCGACATGCAGGGCGTGGAAATAGTCCTCCGCCAGCGGCGAATTGGCGACGATCAGGGCCAGGGCGGCCGCGCCCATCAGCAGCAGCCCGCCGGCGGATTCGCTCTGGAGGAAGGCGCGCAGGGCGGAGATGGGGCGAGCGGTCATGCAGCGGGCCTCGCGGGAATCGTCGGAAGCATCCTCGCGCGTCGGATGGGGCGGGGCTATCGAAACCGACCCATCCCTTATCGTTGTCATCCCGGAAAGCGCGCAGCGCTTGTCCGGGCCCCAGGGGCGGCTGCACCGCGTCGGCCCAGTCACCTGGGTCCCGGACAGCGTCTGCGAGGCTTCCGGGATGACAACGGCTTTTTGCGTTCTACAGCCCCGCGATCCGCGCGATCGCCTCGATATCCAGCGAACGCTCCAGCATCCCCGCGATCTCGTCCAGGGCCGCATCGACGCGCGCGGCGTGGTCGCGCGGCGTCACCGCCAGGCCGAGCGGGGCGAGCAGGGCGGCCCGCGCCTCGCCGCGCTCGAACAGGCCGTGGACATAGGCGCCGGCCACCCGGCCGTCCGGCGAGACCGCGCCGTCCACGGTCCCGCCGTCGAAGGCCAGCATCGGGGCCGCCGCGCCCGGACCGGTCGTTCGGCCCACATGCATCTCGTAGCCCGAAAAGGCCGCGTCGCCGTCCAGCAGCCGGCCCGTCGTCGCCCGCAGCACCTTGTCGCCCAGCAGCACGGTCTCGACGTCCAGCAGGCCCAGGCTGGCCGCCGAGCCCGGCGCGCCCTCGATCCCCTCGGGGTCCGACACCGTCCGCCCCAGCATCTGGTAGCCGCCGCAGACGCCCAGCACCCGTCCGCCGCGACGCACATGGGCCAGGATGTCGATGTCCCAGCCCTGGGCGCGCAGGAAGGCCAGGTCCGCCAGGGTCGCCTTGGTCCCGGGCAGGATCACCAGGTCGGCGTCGCCGGGCACGGGCGTCCCGGGCGGCAGGAAGGCGAAGTCGATGTCGGGATCGGCCCGCAGCGGGTCGAACTCGTCGAAATTGGCGATCCGCGACAGCATCGGCACGACGATCCGCACGCGCCTGTCGCCGTCGGCGCGGACGGGCCGCTCCAGCACCACCGCATCCTCGGCGGGCAGGGCGCGGGCCGGGGCCAGCCACGGCGCCATGCCCAGGTCCGGCCAGCCGGTGCGCGCCACGATCTCGCGCCGGCCTTCATCGAACAGCGAAGGATCGCCGCGGAACTTGTTGATGATGAAGCCCTTGATGCGGTCGCGGTCAGCCGCGTCCAGCACCAGGTGGGCCCCGGCCAGGGCGGCGATCACGTGCCCGCGGTCGATGTCGCCGACCAGGGCCACCGGCACGTCGGCGGCGTGGGCGAAGCCCATGTTGGCGATGTCGCCCGCCCGCAGGTTGGTCTCGGCCGGACTGCCCGCGCCCTCGACCAGCACCAGGTCGGCCTCGGCGGTCAGCTGGCGATAGGCCTGGACCGTGGTGGCCAGCAGGTCGGGCTTCAGCCCCTGGAAAGCCCGCGCCTTGTAGTTTCCCGCCACCTTGCCCAGCACCACCACCTGGGCGCCGACGTCGCTCTGCGGCTTCAGCAGCACCGGGTTCATCTGGACCGTCGGCGGCGTGCGGCAGGCGATGGCCTGCAGCGCCTGGGCCCGTCCGATCTCGCCGCCGTCGGCGGTGACGGCCGCGTTGTTGGACATGTTCTGCGGCTTGAACGGCCGGACCACCAGACCGCGATTGGCGAACAGCCGGCACAGGCCCGCCACCAGGGTCGACTTGCCCACGTCCGAACCGCAGCCCTGGATCATCAGCGAGGCCATGGTCCGCGCCTACAAGGCCTGCCGATCCCGGTCAATCCGCCGCTGGCGCAAGGGCTTTCGGCGCTCTATATCCCCGGTCACATGACCATCGATCACGACTCCCGCCTCCGGCGGCTGAAGTTCCGGGCCTGGCATCGCGGATTTCGGGAAGCGGACCTCATTCTGGGGCCGTTCGCGGACACCCATGGCCCCAACCTGACCCCCGAGCAGCTGGATACGTTCGAAGCGCTGATGGAGGAGTCGGATCGCGAGATCTACGCCTGGATCGTCGGCCAGGAACCGACCCCGGCCAAGTTCGACACCGACGTCCTGACCCTGATCAAGACCTTCCGCTACGAAGCTCATGCGTCGCGGCCGATCGGGGACGGGATGTGATCCCCCTGAATCCGCTCATCCCGGCGAATGCCGGGACCCAGATCCCATGGCGGCGCGGATGATTGGAGGCGCTCAGCGTTCATGGCGTCAGTCATACCGCCATTCCATCTGGGTCCCGGCATTCGCCGGGATGAGCGGGGGTTGAAAGTCCCGAGCGCGATCTTGGTAACAACATCATCGTCAGCACGTTGTCGCTGACCAGTCTTCGAAGAGTCCCCATGGCCTACGACGCCAAACAGATCGCCAAGGCCTCGGGAGGCCTGACCCTGGCCGGCGCGCCGGAGGGCTTCGACGCCCTGGTCATGGCCGACATCGCCCGGGCGCGCGGCGGCCTGACCGCCTTCGTGGCCCGCGACACCGCCCGGGCCAGCGCCTTCATCGACGCCCTGAAGTTCTTCGCCCCCGAGATCGAGACCGTGCTGTTCCCCTCGTGGGACTGCCTGCCCTATGACCGCATCGGCCCGTCGGCTGGGGTGGCGGCCGTGCGCATGGCCACGCTGCACCGCCTGGCCGAGGGCCTGGGCAAGGACAAGCCGGCCATGCTGGTCACGGCCGCGCCGGCCCTGCTGCAGCGGGTGCCCGAGAAGGCCGTCCTGCTGCGCGCCAGCTATTCGGCCAAGGTCGGGAATTCCGTCGATGTGGCGGACCTGGAACGCTATTTCGCCATCAACGGCTACAGCCGCGCCTCCACCGTCTCCGAGCGCGGCGAATTCGCCATCCGCGGCGGGGTGATCGACGTCTATCCGCCGGCCGCCGAGGAACCGGTGCGCCTGGACCTGTTCGGCGACACGCTGGAGAGCATCCGCGCCTTCGATCCCGAGACCCAGCGCTCGACCAAGCAACTGAAGGAAATCCAGCTGCTGCCGGTCAGCGAGGCCCTGCTGGACAAGGACGGCGTCTCGCGGTTCCGCAACGGCTACATCCGCGCGTTCGGCGCGCCGGGCGACGATCCGCTGTACGCCACGATCAGCGAGGGCGGCCGCCGCGCCGGCCTGGAGCACTGGCTGCCGCTGTTCTACGAGCGGATGGCGACCCTGTTCGACTATCTGCCGGACGGAGCCCTGGTCGGCGTCGACCACCAGGTCACGGAAAGCCGCGACGAGCGCCTGGCGATGATCGCCGACGCCTATGACGCCCGCGCCTCGGCCGACCGCAAGTCGGCCTACCGCCCGCTGGAGCCGCACGCCCTCTACCTGACCGCCCAGGAATGGGACCAGGCGCTGGACGACCGCCCCAACCGCAAGTTCACGCCGTTCCAGCCCCAGGGCCTGGACGTCGTCGACCTGGGCGCGAAGCTGGGCCGCACCTTCGCCGCCGAGCGGGCCCAGGACAGCGTCAACCTGTTCGAAGCCACCGCCGACCACGCCCGCAAGCTGGCCGGGGAGGGGAAGCGCGTGCTGTTCGCCTCGTGGTCCGAGGGCTCGTCCGAGCGCCTGGGGACCATGCTGGCCGACCACGGCCTGAAGAAGATCCCCTACGCCGCCTACTGGCAGGCGGCCAAGGCCAACGATCCCAAGGCCCCGCAGCGCGTGGTCCTGCCGCTGGACAACGGTTTCGAGACCGACAGCCTGGCGGTCATCTCCGAGACCGACATCCTGGGCGACCGCCTGGCCCGGCCGCGCAAGAAGCGCCGCGCCGCCAACTTCCTGGCCGAGGCCAGCGCCCTGACGCCGGGCGATCTCGTCGTGCACATCGACCATGGCATCGGCCGCTACGAGGGCCTCAAGACCCTCGATGTCCAGGGCGCGCCGCACGACTGCCTGGACCTGCTGTACGGCGGCGAGGCCAAGCTCTACCTGCCGGTCGAGAACATCGACCTCCTGACCCGCTACGGGACTGACGGCGAGAACGTCCAGCTGGACAAGCTGGGCGGCGCGGCCTGGCAGGGGCGCAAGGCCAAGGCCAAGGAACGCCTGCGGGTCATGGCCGAGGGCCTGATCCAGATCGCCGCCGCCCGCCAGCTGAAGTCGGTCGAGGAGACCGATCCGCCGCACGGGGTGTTCGACGAGTTCTGCGCCCGCTTCCCGTACGAAGAGACCGACGACCAGCTCTCGGCCATCGCCGACGTGCTGGAGGATCTGGGCTCGGGCAAGCCCATGGATCGCCTGATCTGCGGCGACGTGGGCTTCGGCAAGACCGAGGTCGCCCTGCGCGCGGCCTTCGTGGTGGCCATGAGCGGCAAGCAGGTGGCCGTGGTCTGCCCGACGACGCTGCTGGCCCGCCAGCACTACAAGACCTTCAAGGACCGCTTCCAAGGCTGGCCGGTCAAGGTCACCCGCCTGTCGCGCCTGGTGACCGGCAAGGAGGCCTCCGACACCCGCGAGGGCCTGGCCAACGGCCAGTTCGAGATCGTGGTCGGCACCCATGCGGTGCTCTCCAAGCAGGTCTCGTTCAAGGACCTGGGCCTGGTGATCGTCGACGAGGAGCAGCACTTCGGGGTCAAGCACAAGGAGAAGCTCAAGGAGCTTCGCGCCGACGTGCACATGCTGACCCTGACCGCCACGCCGATCCCGCGCACCCTGCAGATGGCGCTCAGCGGCATCCGGGAGATGTCGATCATCGCCACCCCGCCCGTCGATCGCCTGGCGGTGCGCACCTACATCAGCCCGTTCGACCCGGTCACCCTGCGCGAGGCCCTGCTGCGCGAGAAGTATCGCGGCGGCCAGGCCTATTACGTGGTGCCGCGCATCAAGGACCTGGAGGACATCGAGAAGTTCCTCCGCACCCAGGTGCCCGAGGTGAAGTACGTGGTCGGTCACGGCCAGATGGCCCCGACCCAGCTGGAAGACGTGATGACGGCCTTCTACGAGGGCCAGTACGACGTGCTGCTCGCGACGACGATCGTCGAAAGCGGGCTCGACATCCCCTCGGCCAACACCCTGATCGTCCACCGCGCCGACATGTTCGGCCTGGCCCAGCTGTACCAGATCCGCGGCCGGGTGGGGCGGTCCAAGGCCCGGGCCTACGCCTACCTGACCACGCCGGCCGAGAAGCAGATCACCTTGTCGGCCGAGAAGCGCCTGAAGGTCCTGCAGTCGCTGGACAGCCTGGGAGCCGGCTTCCAGCTGGCCAGCCACGACCTGGACCAGCGCGGCGGCGGCAACCTGCTGGGCGACGAGCAGAGCGGCCACATCAAGGAGATCGGGGTCGAGCTCTACCAGCAGATGCTGGAGGACGCCGTCGCCGAGCTGCGCGAGCGCCAGGGGGCCGAGGCCCTGCTGGAGGACCGGGGCTGGTCGCCGCAGATCAACACCGGCGCGGCCGTGATGATCCCCGACGACTACGTGCCCGACCTGAACGTGCGTCTGTCGCTCTATCGCCGCCTGTCGGAAGCCGAGAAGGCCGCCGACCGCGAGGCCCTGGCCGCCGAGCTGATCGACCGCTTCGGCCCGCTGCCGCCCGAGACCGACAGCCTGCTGAAGGTGGTCGCCATCAAGGGCCTGTGCCGCGAGGCCAATGTCGCCAAGATCGACGTCGGTCCCAAGGGCGCGGTGGCCAGCTTCCGCAACGACGAGTTCGCCAACCCGCTGGCCCTGGTCCAGTTCGTGTCCAAGAACAGCCTGATCTGGAAGGTGCGCCCCGACCAGAAGGTGGTGATCAAGGGCGAGTGGGACACCCCGGCCCAGCGGCTGGACGCGGCCGAGAAGATCCTGTCGCAGCTGGTGAAGTTGGCGAAGGCCTAGAAGGCCGCTCGCAGCCGCACCCAGCCGGACACGCGGTTGAAGCCGGACCCGACTTCACCGTCGGCTCCAGCCGACACGGTGGTCCCCGCCCCGAGCTTCAGATCGAGCCCACCGGCGATTAGGGCGACATTGCGAGGCGGCCTTGAACCCAGGATCGTCATGTCCGAACCCGGCAGGCCGATGAACCGCGCGGTCATGGCGCGGTCCCGTTCGAGATAGTATCCCCATCCCGCTTGAACGAAGCCCGCGACTTTGTCGGAGCCGACCAGCTCTCCGGTCGTGGCCCTCAAACCCAATTCGGCGCGCGCGTTGTCGCTCGTGCGCCCCGCGACCTGAAGCACGGTTTCCGTCACGGTCGCCTCTTCCTTGATGTCGGGGCTTTCGACCGACACCCATCGCAGGCTCGCGATCGGCGCGAGGGCGCCGGCCTTGCCTTGGATGACGGCAATGGACGCATCCAGTTGTGCGCTCCAGGCCTTCAGATCGTACTTGGCCGAAACGTCCGACAGGCTGAACACCGGAATAGCCCGATGCGTATCCGTGTCGAACACGCCATGGCTGACGGCGCCGGCGAGGTAGAGTTTGCCGATCCGGCCAAGGCCATAGACCCCAAATTCCAGCGTGTCGGACTTGGCGCGCCCCTGATCCCGGGCCAAGGACAGATCGTTTGTGCCGGCCGCGATCGCGGCGCCGAACAGCGCGTTGGCGTTCGGATGAATATCGACGCCGAAAGCCAGTTGGCCGTCGTGACTATCGCCATGGGTGGATCCGACGCCCGAGACGTCCCCGTCGCTGCGACCGGTCGACCCAAACGCCGCGCCCCAGAGGATCAGACCGCGTTCGTCGCGGGTGACGCGGCGGCCGTCGGCGGCGAAGGGATCCAACATGACGCCCAGGAATTGCTCGGCGACAGGCGCGACCGAGGACGCGGTCGCCACATGGATTTCCCCAGACAGGCTCGCCAGGGCCGGACCCAAGGCGCCGCTGGGCTGGCTGTACAGGGCGAAGAACGGCGAGGGATCGCCGCCGGCGGCGACAGCGCGATCTATGCCGACCGCGACATTGCGTTCGTTCTGCGTAGTGGCCCCCTGCTCAAGGAGCAAAGACAGGTCATCCGGCAGCACGTTCAGCACGACCGAATTGGCGGTGTAGGCGATGAACCACCGGACGTCGGGGCCAAACGAGCCCTGGGTTTCGACCGTGCCGAACTTTCCCGTCCGGCCACCGGTGGCGGACAGGAGCGTATAGGAGACGGCGCCGGTATAAGGTCCGACCGCGGGGAGGAGACGCAGGGTTCCGGCCAGGCTGGCGACACCGCCGACATTGACCCGATCGGCGCCCGCGGTCACGACATCAACGATGTAGACGCCGTCCGCGCCGAAGGTGAGCGGACCATTGATCGTGAAGACGTCCGCGACGACGGGATTGCCCGGCGCCAGCGCGCCATGAACGATCGCACCGCCCACCGAACCTGATCCGCTGAGCCTTCCCGACGGGTTGACGGTGACCGTGGATACAAGCGAGCCGTTCACGATCAGCCGGCCCTCTTCGATGATCGTCGGCCCGGTATAGGTGCTGCCCCCCGTCAATGTCAGCTCGGACGGGTCGCGCTTGATCACCTGGCCCGTGCCGGAAATGACACCGTCGAAATTGGCGCGACCGCCGCTCGCGAAAATCAGCGTCGCGTTGTCGACTACATTGCCGACAATGCTGCCTGCGCCGCCACGACCGATCTGCAACGCCCCGGCGGAGATCACCGTGCCGCCGGTGTAGGTGTTGTCGCCACTGATGATCGTCGTGCCCGTACCGTCCTGGTGCAACGATCCTGAACCGATGACGCTCCGGACCAACTGGAAATCATTGGAATGGTTGATCGCAAGCACACCCGACCCCTGGGTCACGATGTTGCTGAGCAGGCGTCCGGGGAACGCTCCCGTCGTCCCGCCATCGCCGAACTGAAGCACGCCGTTCTGGATGACCACACCGCCGGTGGCGAAGACGTTGTCGTTCGTCAGCACGGTGACGCCGGAGCCGATTTGCCAAATGTTTCCCGCCCCCCGCATCTCCGTCGCGACGACGAGCCGGTCGGACCTGTTGAACTGCAGAACGCCATTACTGAAGATCAAGCTCGTGTTCGCGATCGAGCCGGTGACTCCTCCGTTTCCGAGGGCGAGGGTCCCGCTAATGTCCGTCCGCCCGGTGTAGGTATTGGCGCCCGTCAGGACGAGCGTACCGGCGCCGCCCTTGGATATGCCGAAGGGACCGCTGATCGGGCTGGATTGGGTCGCCGACGCCGCTTCCGCTGAGACGACGAGGGAGCTGTCCTGGGTCAAGACGATAGGACCGAAAGGATCGACCTGGCCGTCCTGATAGACGTACGTCTGGGCCCGCGCCGGCGAAGCGCAAACCGACACCGCTGCTGCACATCCCAACAGTAGGACCTTTAGGGGTCGTGAAGATGTCGTCCGCACAACAGTTCTCCTGCGCTCGCCAAGAGACAACTTAAGGGTGTCATACTACGGGGGATCGGTTGGGCTTGCTTATTTTCTTGATCGACCGGCCCTCGGCCGCGACGACCGGGTCCGGATCCCGCCAGCCAGGCCGACGCGGATTTGCCAGGGTCGGGGAAACCTCAGGAGGAGTTTTCCCATGGCTGCCGTCACCAAGTCCGTCGATGTCGCCGTCGCGCCCGCCCAGGTGTGGGACGCGGTGCGCGACTGGGGCCGCGTCCATCAGCGCCTGTGTCCCGGCGTGCTGACCGACTGCCAGGTGGAGGAGGGGGCCCGGACCGTCACCTTCGCCGGCGGCCTGGTGGCCCGGGAGCTGATCGTCGCGGTCGACGACGAGACCCGCCGCCTGGTCTGGTCGGTGGTCGGCAGTCAGCTGCTGAGCCACCACAACGGCGCCATGCAGGTGCTGGACGAAGGGTCGGGCAGCCGCATCGTCTGGACCGCCGACATCCTGCCGCACGACGCGGCCGAGCGGGTGGCCGGCTTCATGGACCTGGGCTGCGCGGCGATGAAGACGACGCTGGAGGGGTGACGCGCCGACGGGGACATGCGCATGCGCGTGTCCCCAGGTCTCGGCTCAGTGAATGCTGATGGGGACACGCCGCGAGCGCATGTCCCCGGCTTGAAACGCTCAGGCCGCCGCCTTCGCCGCCCGCGCCTCGCGCAGCAGGCCCCAGGCCCGCAGGCCCATCTCCACCCGCGACACGGCCAGCAGGCCCACGCCCAGCACGATGAAGCCGTCGGTGATCAGGGCGGCGCTGACGTGCCAGGCCGAGGCCTCGCTCTCGATCAGGGCGCGCAGGGCGAAGCGGACGACGAACAGGCCCAGCAGGAACAGGATCGCCGCCGGCGACGGCTTGATGTTCAGCACGTGGGTCTCGGGATCGATGGCGATCGGCATCAGCTTGCCGCGCCACCAGCCGATCGCCGCCCCCACCGCGAAGATCGCCGCCAGCCAGGCCCAGTCCAGGCCGTGGGGCGGGAACTGCAGCAGGACCGCGACCATGGCCGCGACCAGCAGGGCGGGCATGATCCAGATCAGCTCCAGCTTGAACGGCCGTTCGCGGGTCATGCCGCGGAACCGCAACGCGAAGATCACGGCGACGACGGCGATGGTGATCGCCATCTGGATGCTGGAATGGTTCATGAGACGCCCCCGAAAAAGACCGCTGACAACGCGGTTTCCGCCGGGGAGATTGTCGAGCTAGGCCGTTTGTTCAAGGGCCTTGTCGATGGCCTCGGCGATATTCTCCGGGCTCTCGGCGCCGACCACCGCCAGCTTGCCGCCGAAGATCACGAACGGCACGCCGGTGACGCCGCCCTGGACGGCCATGGCGTGCTCGCGGGCGATCACGTCCTTGTCGGCGCCTTCGGACAGCAGTTTCAGGATCAACACCGGGTCCATGCCCGCCGCCTCGCCGATCTGCGCCAGCACCACGGGATCGCCGATGTCGCGGCCTTCCGTGAAATAGGCGGCGAACAGGGCCTCGACCACGGCGTCCTGCCTGCCCGCCCCATGCGCCCAGCGGATCAGCCGGTGGGCGGCGCTGGTGTTGGGCGACAGGGCGATGGCGTCGAAGTCGAAGACGATGCCTTCCTCGGCCCCGGCCTCGACCAGGGCGGTATGCACGGCCTTCAGCTTCAGGGCGTCCTTGAACTTGCCGGCCATATAGGCTTTGCGGTCAACACCTTCCTCGGGAAGGCTCGGGTCCAGCTGGTAGGGCCGCCAGACGACCAGCGGCTCGACGTCCGGACGCAGGGCCAGGGCCGACTTCACGCGACGCCAGCCCAGATAGCACCAGGGGCAGACGACGTCGGCGACGAGGTCGATCAGCAACGGCTGGCCCATGGAGGTTTCCTCTTACGCGGAGTGGCGCTGCAGGGCCTGGGCGGCGGCGCGTTCCAGGGCGTGGACCGCGCTCTCGCCGGCCTCGATCTGGGCCACGCCGATGTCGAACTCGCAGACGAACGGCGGACGGTCGTCGCCGGCGTCGAAGGCGGTGCAGCCGATCACCGCGGCGATCCGCTCGGCGGCGGCCCGTCCAGCGGCCGCGTTGGTGGCGGGCAGGGCCAGGGCGAAGACCTCGGGCGCCAGGCGGGCGGCGGTGTCCTCGACGCGGACCAGGCGGCCGACCATCGAGCCGATCTGCGGGATGGCGCGGTCCAGCCAGCCGTTCTTGCGGGCCCAGACGGTGTCGGGCTTGTCGGCCACCCGCAGCACGCAGATCGACAGGGGCCGGGCCCGTTCGCGGGCGGCGGTGGCCAGGCGCACCAGGTGGGCGGCGAACAGGTCGCGGGTGAACAGGCCGGTGGCGGCGTCCATCAGGCCCGAGCTGCGGGCCTTCTCCAGGGCGCCGCGGATGGCTTCGCCCCGGCGATAGTTGCGGGCCAGCTCGATGACCCGCTTGGCGGTCTCGATCTCGGCCGTCTCCGGCGAGGCGACGTCGGACACCCCGCGATGGAAGGCGTCCGACATGGTCACGTAGCTCTCGGCCTTCAGGTACAGCAGGGCCGGGATGTGGAAGAGGCGGGTGTTGCGTCGCATACCCGCCGCGATCGACAGGGCTTCCTGCTGATTGTCGCCGGCCCACAGCACCACCGCGTCGAAGGCGCGCTCGTGCAGATAGTCGAAGGCCGTATAGGCGGTGAAGGCGCCGACCACGTCGGCCCCGCTGCGGGTCAGGGCGTTGGACAGGGCCAGGAACTGCGGGGCCGGCTCGCCGATGGCCAGGATGCGGAACGGCTCGGCCTGGGGCTCGGGCAGGTCCAGCCGCCGGCCGCGATCGCCGAAGGTGGCCAGGCGGAGCTCGAACTCCTCTTCGGCGATGGCGGTGCGGACCAGGCTCTCCAGGCGCAGCACGGCCTGGCTGGGATGCAGGGGCGGCGACAGGGTCAGGTCGAAGGCCTGGTGGTTGGCCTCGGTCCCCGGCTCGCCGATGGCGATGACCGGCAGGCGGCGCGGGGCCACCGCGGCCTTCAGGCGGCGAGACAGGGAATGGGCGTCGGGACCGGCGCTCTCCAGGTCGACGATCACGGCCTCGATGTTCAGGTCGCCCAGGGCGGCGAGGGCGGCGTAGGGGCCGCGCGCGGTGATGGTCCGCCAGCCGAGCTTGTCGAGCCCTTCGGACAGCGGCCCGGCGCGAGCATCGTCGCGCGCCACGATCAGGATTCGGGCGTTCACCGCCAACTCAAGCCTCCGCCCCGGATACCGGTATCGCTCGACGACGCGGCGTCCTCGAGATTCGACGTTGCAACATAGCAGAGGCCGCAACGCCTCATAGGTCCGCATCGCCGCAGGCCTGTGAACGGATAAACGCTCTTGCCTGACCGAAGGGCAGGGTCGTTCTAGTGGCTTGGACGATGAAGCGCCGCGAGAGTCGGCCGGGAGGAACGTCATGGCCCAGGGTCCGCTGTCCGGCCTGAAGGTGCTGGAATTCGCCGGGATCGGCCCGGGGCCGTTCTGCGGCATGCTGCTGTCGGACCTGGGAGCCGACGTGGTGCGCATCGACCGCAAGGGCTCGGGGCGCAGCTCGCCCGCCGACGTCACGGCCCGGGGCCGCCGCTCGGTGGCGCTGGACCTGAAATCGCCGGCCGCGGTCGAGACCTGCCTGAAGCTGATGGAAGGCGCCGACGGGATCATCGAGGGCTTCCGGCCCGGCGTGATGGAGCGGCTGGGCCTGGGTCCGGACGTCGCCCTGGCCCGCAATCCCAGGCTGGTCTACGGCCGCATGACCGGCTGGGGCCAGACCGGCCCCTACGCCAAGGCCGCCGGCCACGACATGAACTACATCGCCATCACCGGCGCCCTGGCCGCGATCGGCACGCAGGACAAGCCGGTGCCGCCGCTGAACCTGGTGGGCGACTTCGGGGGCGGGGCGCTCTATCTGGCCTTCGGTCTGCTGGCCGGGGTGATCCACGCCCGCGCGACGGGGCAGGGCCAGGTGATCGACTGCGCGATGAGCGACGGCGCGGCCTCGCTGATGGCCATGTTCTACGGCTTCAAGGCCGGCGGCATGTGGGGGGACGGAAGGCGGACCAACCTGCTGGACGGCGGGGCGCACTTCTACGACACCTACCAGTGCTCCTGCGGCCGCTGGATTTCGATCGGCTCGATCGAACCGCAATTCTACCTGCTGCTGCTTGAAAAGACGGGGATCACCGACCCGCAGTTCCAGCACCAGATGAGCCGCGAGGAGTGGCCCCAGCTTCGCGAGAAGCTGGCGGCGGTGATCGCCACCAAGACCCGCGACGACTGGTGCGCCCTGATGGACGGCACCGACGTCTGCTTCGCCCCGGTCCTGACCATGGACGAGGCGCCGACCCACGCCCACAACGCCGCCCGTCAGACCTTCGTGGAGGTGGCCGGCGTCACCCAGCCGGCCCCGGCCCCGCGCTTCTCGGCCACGCCCGGCGCGATCCAGGGCCCGCCGCCCAAGATCGGGGCCGACAACGACGCGGCCCTGGGCGACTGGGGCTTCTCGGCCGAGGCCATCGCCGATCTGAAGGCCCAGGGCGCGCTCTAGGAAGGGCGCCCCAGAGACCTTCCCTGACGACGCCATTCAGGTGCGGTTCAGCCGGAGGGGCCTAAACCTGATCCTGCAACCGGCCGTCGCGCCACCCGTCCCTCGATGCGGCGTTCGGTTCAGGTTCGTCCTGCGGAGGCCCGCCGCTTTCCCTGAAGCGGCGGGTCTTTGTCGTTGGACTCCATGTTTTTTCGGCGGCGCGCTTGCGTCAAAGCGGCGCCGAGGCCAGTTTCCGCCGCATGAAATCCCCCCAGGACCGCCTTCGCTTTCGGGACCTCGACCTAGATCCGATCCATTGGGTGACCGAAACCCTCCGCGTTCTGGGCCTGGCCCTGCAGCGTCTGTGGGGCCGCGACGTCATGCTCTACGTCGGCGGCGTCTCGTTCTTCATCCTGCTGGCGGTGTTCCCCGGCCTGGCCATCCTGATCGGCCTGTTCAGCCTGCTGCTGACCCCGGAACAGGCCGCCTTCCAGGCCGACAAGCTGTCGTTCCTGATGCCGTCCGGCGCCCGGCCGATCTTCCAGAGCGAGCTGGCCCGCCTGGCCCACGCCCCGGAGAAGGCCATCTCCGCCCAGAGCGCCGTGGTGCTGGTCATCGGCCTCTACGCCGCCCATCGCGGGTTCAAGGCCCTGCTGGCCGGCCTGTCCTTCATCCATGACGAAGAGGACCAGCGCGGCTTCTTCGGCTTCAACTTCATGGCCCTGGTGGTGCTGGTCGCCGCCTTCGGCCTGCTGTTCGTGATGTCGGGCGTCTTCCTGACCTTCCGCCTGCTGGCCAGCACCCTGAACCTGCGGCCCCTGGCCGGCGCGTCGTGGATCCAGAGCGAGTGGACCTGGGCCAGCCTGGGCCTGCTGGTCGGCATGACCCTGATCTACCGCTACGCCATGTCGCGCGAGCCGGTCGGCTGGCGCGCCTCATCGACCGGCGGGTTCGCCGCGGCGGTGATGTGCGTGTTCATGTCGTGGGCCAGCGCCTTCTATGTCGAGCAGGTGGCCCATCTGGGCGCGACCTACGGCTCGATCTCGGCGGTGATCATCTTCCTGATCTGGCTGTCGTGGAGCGTCAACGCCGTGTTCTTCGGCGGCGCCCTGGCCACCGAGATGGAGATCGCGCTGGACGAGCGGCCCCGGGCCCTGCTGGAGGGACCCAAGGCCATTCCGCTCAAGGCGCCTTCGCCACCAGAAAGCTGATCGCGCCGTTCGGGGCGTCGACGACCTCCAGCACCGTGGCCCCGGCGCTGGCGGCGAAGTGCGGCACGTCGATGCGGGCCAGCGGGTCGTCGGCCAGCAGGCGGACCAGACCACCGGGCGGCGCGTCCTCCAGGGCCCGGCGCAGGCGCAGGGTCGGCACCGGGCAGCGGTGGCCGCGGGCGTCCATCAGGCGCTCTTCAGACATCGAAGACCTCCTCTGCCTGGGCCGCCGTCAGGATGCGGTGCTGGCCCGGCTCCAGGTCGTCGGGCAGGGCGATCCCGCCGATCCGCTCGCGATGCAGGCCAACCACGTGGTTGCCCACGGCGGCGAACATCCGGCGCACCTGGTGATAGCGCCCTTCGGTGATCGTCAGCCGCGCCTCGCGCTCGCCCAGCACCTCCAGGGTCGCCGGCAGCAGGGGCTTCTCCTCGCCCTCCAGCATCAGGGTCCCGCTGGCGAACGCCGCGCCCTCGGTTCCGGTCAGCGGCCGGTCCAGCGTGGCGCGATAGACCTTGGGCACGTGGCGCTTGGGCGAGATCACCCGGTGCAGGAAGTCGCCGTCGTCGGTGATCAGGATCAAGCCCGAGGTGTCCTTGTCCAGCCGCCCGACGCTCGACAGGGCCGGGTCGCGGATCTGCCAGCGCTTGGGCAGCAGGTCGTAGATGCGCTCGCCGTCCTCGCGGTGCGAGCAGACCACGCCCAGCGGCTTGTGCATGATCAACACCAGGGGCGCTGGCGGATCAACGGAAACGCCGCGGATCTTCATCCGCTGCGGCAAGTCGGCGGTGACGGCGATCTTCTGCCCCGAGTCCTTGATGGCCAAGCCGTCCAGCACGACCTTGCCGGCCGAGACCAGGGCCTGGACGTCGCGCCGGCTGCCGTAGCCGAGATTGGCCAGCAGGCGGTCCAGACGCGCCATCAGGGCTTTCGTCACTTGCGGGCCTCGTAGACCTTGAACCCGCCGGCGTCGGCCACGGGACGGACATTCTTGAAGTGCTCGTTCAGCACCGCCTCGTAGGGCAGGTGGCGGTTGGCGACGATCCACAGCACGCCGCCCTTGCGCAGCATGCCGGCCGCCGAGGTGATGAAGGTCTGGCCCAGGCCCTTGTCCTCGACGCCGGTCTCGTGGAACGGCGGGTTGGTCACCACGAAATCCAGGCCCGTGGCCAGGTCGCCGCCGCGCCGGGCGTCGGCCTGCACCACCTCGACGCGCGGGTCGTTGACGTTGCGCTTGGCCGCCTCGACCGCCCGGCGGTCCAGGTCGACCAGGGTCAGCTTGGTCACCTTGGGCGAGGTCAGGACGGCGTGGGCCAGCACGCCGATGCCGCAGCCCAGGTCGACGCCGGCGCCGGCCAGCGGCGGCAGGGCTTTGAGCAGCAGGGCCGAACCCGGGTCCAGGCGGTCCCAGCTGAACACGCCGGGCTGGGTCCATAGGCCGTCGCCGTCCAGCCGGCGCGGCGCGCCCTCGGCCACGGCGGCGTCCAAGCCGACGGGCGCGGCGGGCTTGAGGGCGACGCAGATCCGCTGGTGGCGCTTGGCGCTCTCGCCGACGACGCAGCCGAACGCGGTCAGCTCCTTGTTCATCCGCAGGCCGCCCCGGTCCTTGGGGGCGAGGGCGGTCAGGCGCCCCTCGACCTTCAGCGCCCGCAGGGCCTGGGCCAGGACGTAGCGCCGCTCGGCGACGCCGGCGGGGGCCTGGATCACGATCTCGTCCAGCGCGCCGTCGGCCAGGTCGGCTAGGTCGGTCGAGCCCACCACCAGCGGCGAGGTCTGCACGGCGCCGCCCGGGACATCGACGATGTCGAAGGACGGGGAACCGTAGACGGCTGCGCGGACGGTGTCGGACATGATCTGGTCTCGGGAGATGTGGCGGGCAGGGTGGGATTCGAACCCACGGTGGACTTTCACCCACGGCGGTTTTCAAGACCGCTGCCTTAAACCACTCGGCCACCTGCCCGGAGCAGGGGCCTATATCAGCGGTCGCGCGCCGGCTCTAGTCCGTTTGCGGTTCGTTTGGTCGCACCTTTAGTTAACCAGACCTCAAGCCTCCTGAACGACCCTGCTTTCTGATATACAACCTTCAGGAGGGCGGCTGGGTCATGGGAGGCGAGGCGCGAGGCGACTTCCGTCTGCTGCGCGGCGTGGCCGTGGCCGCCTTGGGCTGCGCCGGTCTGGCCGCCTGCGCCACGCCGCTGCCGACCCGCCTGCCTCAGGCCACCTCGACCGCCAGGCCCTATTCCGGACCCCCGCCGCCGGGCTCGACCAACGGCCTGCGCGGCACGGAGAAGCCGTATCAGATCAAGGGCATCTGGTATTATCCCAAGGCCGATCCCGACTATGACGAGAAGGGGATCGGCTCGTGGTACGGCGAGCAGTTCCACAATCGCCGCACGGCCAACGGCGAGATCTTCGACATGGACCTGCCGTCGGCGGCCCATAAGACGCTGCCGCTGCCCAGCATCGTCGAGGTCACCAACCTCGACAACGGCCGCAAGATGCAGGTGCGGGTCAACGACCGCGGTCCGTTCGTCGACGGCCGGATCATCGACCTGTCCAAGGCCGCCGCCGAGCAACTGGGCTACGGGCGGGCAGGCGTGGCCCATGTCCGCGTCCGCTACATCGGCCCGGCCGGCAAGACGCCCTTCGACCAGCGCCGCATGATCGCCTCGGCCGCGCCGCCCCCGCCGGAACCGCGCTACACCCCGCCGGCCAAGCCCCGCGTCTACACCACGGGCCTGCCGCCGGCCCAGCCGGCCTGGGACGCCCCGCCGCCGCCCAAGGCCGCCGATCCCGACTTCGTGCCCTATGCGCCGCCGACGCCCGCGCCGGTGGTCCCGGCCGAGCCCGCGCCGGTCCTCGCCAACGCCGGCGTGGAAAGCGCCTATCGTGTCCAGGCCGGTTCGTACGCCAGCCGCGCCAACGCCGAGCGCGCCGCCGCCCAGCTGAGCGGGGCGGGCGAGGCCTCGGTCGAGTCGGTGGAACGCGCCCAGGGCACGCTGTATCGCGTCGTGGTCAAGGCCGGCCCGGACGAGGCCGAAGCCTTCGGCGTGCGCGATCGCGTGGCTTCGATGGGCTTTTCCGACGCCACGGTGCTGCGGCCCTAGAGCTCCCCGCGATCGCCTCTGGACAAGAGGTGCGTTACGGCCGATTTGAAGCCCGTGACGCGTGGAACCTTCATCAGTTTCGAGGGCGGCGAGGGGGCTGGAAAGTCCACCCAGATCCGCCGCTTGGCCGAACGCCTGAAGGCGGACGGCGCCGACGTGGTGCTGACCCGCGAGCCGGGCGGCAGTCCGGGCGCCGAACAGATCCGCGACCTGATCCTGAACGGCGACGTCGACCGCTGGTCGCCGGTCACCGAGACCCTGCTGATGTACGCCTCGCGGCGCGACCACATCGAGCGGGTGATCCGGCCGGCCCTGGAACGCGGGGCCATCGTGCTGTGCGACCGCTTCGCCGACAGCACCCGCGCCTATCAGGGAGCCGGCGGCGAGGCGCCGATCGGCCTGATCAAGGCGCTGGAGGAGCACGTCCTGGGCGGTACGGTCCCAGACCTGACCCTGATCTTCGACATCCCGGCCGAGACGGGCCTGGAACGCGCCCTGGCCCGGGGCGGCGAAGCCCGCTTCGAGTCCAAGGGCCTGGACTTCCACAAGCGCCTGGGCGAGGCCTTCCTGGAGATCGCCCGCCGCGAACCCGAGCGCTGCGTGGTGATCGAGGCGGACGACGCGATTGACGCGGTCTGGGCCGACGTCTGGGACGCGGTGTCCACGCGGCTGGGCCTCTAGGTCATGGACGCGCCTCCGCATCCCCGCGACGTGTTCGCCATCGACGGCGTCGAGGCCGCCGAGCTGGCCTTCCTGGACGCCCTGGACCGCGGCCGGCTGCACCACGCCTGGCTGCTGACCGGCCCCGAGGGCGTGGGCAAGGCGACCCTGGCCTACCGCATGGCCCGCCGCCTGCTGGGCGCGCGGCCCGATCCCGCCTTCGGCGCCCTGGGCTCGGCGCCCACCGACTTCGTCAGCCGCCAGGTCGCCGCGCGCTCGCACCCGGACCTGATGGTGCTGGAACGCGAGACCGACGACGGCAAGGCCCGCAAGTCGATCCCGGTGGACGAGGCCCGCCTGCTGCCGGCCTTCTTCGCCAATTCGCCCGCCGTCTCGCCTTATCGGGTGGCGATCATCGACGCGGCCGACGACCTGAATGTCAACGCCGCCAACGCCGTATTGAAGACTCTTGAAGAGCCGCCGCCGCGCGGGGTGATCCTGCTGATCAGCCACTCGCCGGGCCGGCTGCTGCCGACCATCCGCTCGCGCTGCCGCCGGCTGGTGGTGCCCGCGCCGCATCTGAACCTGGCCGCGTCGATGGTCCAGCAGCGGGCCGGCGTCTCGGCCCACGACGCCGATCGCCTGTCCCGGATGGCCAAGGGCGCGCCGGGCCGGGCGCTGCAACTGGCCGCCGCCGGGGCCATCGAGGCCGACGACGCGGCCGGCGAGATCCTGCGCAAGCTGCCCGACCTGGACGAAGGCGCGCTGCTGGCCATGGCCGACACCTTCCGCGGCGCCGAGGGCGTCCAGCGCTTCGAGCTGCTGTTCGACCGCCTGGGCGACCAGATCCACGCCATGGCCACCGGCATGGCCGGCGAGCGCACCCCGGCGGGCCTGGACCGCTGGGTGGCGGCCTGGGAGAAGATCGTCCGCGCGCCGGGCGAGGCCGAGGCGGTGAACCTCGACCGCGCCGACGTGTTCTGGACCGCGATCATGGACTTGCGCGCCGCCGCCCGGGCGGCCATGTGACCGAATGCTCATCGACAGCCACGTAAACCTGCACGCCCACCAGTACGACGAGGACCGCCAGGCGGTGATCGACCGCGCCCGCGAGGCCGGGATCGAACTGATGGTCACCATCTGCGACAAGATTCCGTCGTTCGAATCCGTCCATGCCATCGCCATGGCCAATGACGACATCTGGTGCACAGTCGGGGCCCACCCGCACGAGGCCAAGGACCATGTCGACCTGACCACCGCGCGTCTGGTCGAGTTGGCCGGCCGCCCGAAAGTGATCGGCATCGGCGAGACGGGCCTGGACTTCCACTACGACCTCAGCCCGCGCGACGTGCAGGCCGACGTCTTCCGCGCCCACGTGGCGGCGGCCCGCCAGACCGGCCTGCCGCTGGTGGTCCACACCCGCGAGGCCGACGACGTGATGGGCGCGATCCTCGAAGAGGAACACGCCAAGGGCCCGTTCAAGATCCTGATGCACTGCTACACCAGCGGCGCCGAGCTGGCGAAGCGGGCGGCGGCGCTGGGGGCGTGGTTCTCGGTCTCGGGCATCGCCACCTTCAAGCAGGCCCAGGACGTGCGCGACATCATCGCCGACATGCCTGCCGACAGGATCATCCTCGAGACCGACTGTCCGTACCTGGCCCCCGTGCCGATGCGCGGCCGCCGCAACGAGCCGGCCTATCTGCCCCATGTGCTGGACAAGCTGGCAGAGATCCGGGGCTGGACCCGGGCCGATGCGGAACAGCGCACCGAGGACGCCTTCTTCGCCCTGTTCGACCGGATCCCGCGCAAATGACCGGAAAGCTGGAGTTCACGATCCTGGGCTCCGGCTCGTCGGGCGGCGTGCCACGCGCCGACGGCAACTGGGGCGATTGCGACCCCGCCGAACCGAAGAACCTGCGCACCCGCTGCTCGATGCTGGTGCGCCGGCCTGGAAGCGATCCGGCGGCCGAGACCACTGTCGTCGTCGACACCGCCCCGGACTTCCGGCTGCAGGCGGTGAGGGCGGGGGTCAGGCGCGTCGACGCCTGCCTGTTCACCCACGACCACGCCGACCAGGCCCACGGCATCGACGACCTGCGCCCGTTCTTCCTGAACGCCCGCAAGCGCGTGCCGACCTATATGGACGCCTACACGACCGCCAGCCTGGAGCGGCGGTTCGACTACGTCTTCAAGAGCCAGGGCGGCTATCCGGCGATCTGCGACCCGCAGCTGATCGCGCCCCACGGCCAGGCCTGGGAGATCGACGGCCCCAGCGGCGCGATCCCGGTCACCACCTTCGACGTCGATCACGGCGAGATCCGCGCCGTCGGCTATCGCTTCGGGAACGTCGCCTACACCCCCGACGCCATCGGCTTTCCCGAGGAGAGCTGGGCGGCGCTGAGCGGCCTCGACGTCTGGGTGGTGGACGCCCTGCGCTGGACGCCGCACCCGACCCACGCCCATGTGGGCCTGGCGCTGGAGTGGATCGCCCGCGCCAAGCCGCGCCGCGCCATCCTGACCAATCTGCACATCGACCTGGATTTCAACGCCTTGGCGGCGAAACTTCCGCCAGGGGTCGAGCCCGCCTATGACGGCATGCGCTTCGAAGCCTGATCGCCTAGACTGTCCTCCTCCCCGGAGACTCGCCTTGCCCGCCGACGCTTCCGACACGAACCGCCCCGATCCGGAGGCGCTGCTGGCGGCCGCCAACCGGGCGGGCCGGGGGCGGCTGAAGGTGTTCCTGGGCATGGCCCCGGGCGTGGGCAAGACCTACGAGATGCTGCGCGCCGCCCGCCGCCGCAAGGCCGACGGCCAGGACGTGCTGATCGGCCTGATCGAGACGCACGGCCGTCGCGAGACCGAGAGCCTGCTGCGCGGCATGGACGTGCTGCCCCGCAAGCCGATCGATCACCGCGGCCACGTGATGATGGAGTTCGATCTCGACGCGGCCCTGGTCCGTAAGCCGGCCCTGCTGCTGGTCGATGAGTTCGCCCATTCGAACGCCCCGGGATCGCGCCATCCCAAGCGTTGGCAGGACGTCGAGGAGCTTCTGGCCGCCGGCATCGACGTCTGGACCACCCTGAACGTCCAGCACCTGGAGAGCCTGGTCGACGTGGTCCAGCGCATCACCGGGGTGCGCCAGCGTGAGACGGTGCCCGACAGCGTCCTGTCGCGGGCCGACGCCATCGAGGTGATCGACATCACCCCCGACGAGCTGCGCGAGCGGCTGGGGGAGGGCAAGGTCTATGTGCCCGAGACCGCGCGGCTGGCCTCGGAGAACTTCTTCAAGGTCGAGAACCTCACGGCCCTGCGCGAGCTGGCCCTGCGGCGCGCGGCCCAGACCGTGGACGACCAGCTGGTCGCCGCCATGCGCGAGAAGGGCGTCGAGGGCCCCTGGGCGGCGGGCGAGCGCATCCTGGTGCTGGTCGGCGGCGACGCCATGGCCGCCAGCCTGGTGCGCGCCGGGCGGCGGCTGTCGGACATGATGATGGACGCGCCGTGGACGGTGACCCACGTCGAACGCCTCGACCATCCGGTCACGGGCCCGGCGGCGACCGAGCGGCTGCGCGACGCCCTGAAGCTGGCCGAGCAGCTGGGCGGCTCGACCGTGGTGCTCAGCGGGGCCGACATCGTCGCCACGGTGATGGCCTACGCCCGGCGCAACAACGTCACCCAGATCGTCATCGGCAAGTCGGCCGACAGCCGCTGGCGCGAGCTGCTGGGCCGGTCCCTGGCCGCGGCCCTGCTGCGCGAGGCCCGGGGCGCGGCGATCCACGTCGTCACCGAGGCCACCCACGAGCCGGTGGTCGAACCGCCCAAGCGCAGATCGGCGGCGGGCTGGACCGCCTATCTGCTGGCCGCCGGCTGCGTGGCCGCCGCGACGGCGGTGGCCTGGGGCCTGGACGTGGCTTTCGACCGCGTGGACCTGGGGATGATCTTCCTGGCCGCCGTGCTGGCGGCCGGCGTGCTGCGCGGACTGCGGCCCGCCCTGGCGGCGGCGACCGTGGCCTTCCTGGTCTACAACTACATGTTCCTGGAGCCGCGCCATTCGTTCGCCATCGGCGCGCCGACCGACTTCCTGACGCTGATCGTGTTCTGGGCCGTCGCCCTGGCGGCCGGCGGCCTGGCGGGGCGGGTGCGGGACCAGGGCCGCGACGCCCAGCGGCGGGCCTCGGCGGTCTCGGCCCTGCTGGCGGCCAGCCGGACCTTCTCGGCGGCCGCCGGACGCGAAGCCGCCGCCAAGGCCCTGGCCGAGCAGACCGCCGCGGCCGTGGGCGCCAAGGCCGTGGTGCTGCTGCCGACCGGCGGCGAGCTCCAGACGACCGCCGGCGCCCCGACGCTGGACGAGCTGGACGCCGCGCCCATGGCCGCCGCCCGCTGGGCCTGGGAGAAGGGCGAGGCCGCCGGGTTCGGCACCGGCACCCTGCCTCAGACCCGCTGGACCTTCTGGCCGCTGGAAGGCGTGCGCTCGCGGGCGGGCGTGGCCGGGATCGAGGCGGGGGCCATGGCGCCCGGGTCGGAGGACGAACGCCTGCTTCTGGCGCTGCTGGAGCAGGGCGCGGTGGCCCTGGAGCGGGCCGAACTGGCGACCGAGGCGGTCGAGACCGAGACCCTGCGCCGCGCCGACCGCTTCCGCTCGGCCCTGCTGAACTCCATCAGCCACGACCTGCGCACGCCGCTGTCCACGGTGCTGGGCGCCTCCACCACCTTGCTGGACTTCGGCAAGGGCATGACCACGGCGGTGCGCGACGACCTGCTGATCAGCATCCGAGAGGAGGCCGAGCGGCTGAACCGCTATGTCGGCAACCTGCTGGACATGACCCGCCTGGAAGGCGGAGCCCTGCGGCTGCGCACCGACTGGACCGACGTCCGCGACGTGCTGGGGGCGGCCGCCGACCGCGTCTCGCGCCGGCTGGCGACCCGGACCCTGACCCGCGACTTCCCGGTCGAGCTCAGCCTGGTGCGGGCCGACTCCAGCCTGCTGGAGCAGGCCGTCGTCAACATCCTGGAGAACGCCATCGCCTACAGCCCGCCGGCCACCCGCATCGAAATGGCCGCCTACGAGGATCGCGCCAACGTGGTGATCAGCATCGAGGACGAGGGCAGGGGCATCCCCACCGCCGAACTGGAGCAGGTGTTCGAGAAGTTCCGCCGCATGGAGGAGCCCACCGACCGCAGCCAGGGGGCGGGCCTGGGCCTGTCGATCTCCAAGGGCTTCATCGACGCCATGGGCGGGCGCATCGCCGCCGCCAGCCCCATCTACGACGGCAGGGGCACGCGCATCCTGATCAGCCTGCCCAAGGCCGTCGCGACTCCGCATCATCTGCTATGAGCGCCTGATGTCCGCCATCCGACAACGCATCCTAATCATCGACGACGAGCCGCAGATCCACCGCTTCCTCGGCCCGGCCATGGACGCCGCCGGCTATGAGCCCCTGCGCGCCGACAGCGGCCAGGAGGGGCTGCGCGGCATCGCCCTGTGGTCGCCCGACGCCGTGGTGCTGGACCTGGGCCTGCCCGACATGGACGGCAAGGAGGTGCTGGAGAAGGCCCGGGCCTTCTACGACGGCCCGATCGTCATCCTCTCGGCCCGCGACCGTGAGCCCGAGAAGATCCAGGCCCTGGACCTGGGCGCCAACGACTATGTGGAAAAGCCGTTCGGGGTCGGGGAGTTGCTGGCGCGTCTTCGCGTCGCCCTGCGCCAGCGCGGCGCCGCGCAAGGTCCGGTCGCGCCGATCCGGGCCGGGGCCGTCGAGATCGACCTCGAAAAGCGCCTGGTGACCCGCGACGGCGCCGTGGTGAAGGTCTCGCCGCGCGAATACGACGTCCTGGCCCGCCTGGCCCAGGCGCGCGGCAAGGTATTGACCCACAAGGACCTGCTGACCGCCGTGTGGGGTCCGGCCCATGCCCACGACACCCAGTACCTGCGGGTGTTCGTCGGACAGCTGCGGCAGAAGCTCGAGGCCGATCCCTCGACGCCGAAGATGATCCTGACCGAACCCGGCATCGGCTATCGGTTCATCGGGGACTAGGGATCACATGAAGTCCAGGAACAATAACGCCTGAAATTCAGCGGCCTGCGGCCTCAATCGGAGTCTTGGTGACCCGCCAGGGCGGCGACGCCGTCGTTGGTGATCACCCAGCCGCCGCCGTTGCGCTCCGCCAGGCCCAGATCAGTCAGGACCCGGGCGTCGGCGATGTTGATCCAGTCGACCGCCTCGCCGGCCTTCTTGCGGGCTAGGTTCTTCAACGCCACGAGCTGGCCCGGTGAAAGCGTCATCACCGGCCGCCCGCCAGCGGATCGGGCGAGATCGCCGCCCGTCGACCATGCATCCGCTCCAGTTCCTGCTGCATCCTCAGGACCTGGCCGCCCAGGCTGGTGACGTCGTCCTGCAGTTGGGCGTTACGGCGCTTGAGATAGTCGTTCTCCCGGCGCAAGGCCTGAGCTTCCTCGTCGGTCATTGGTCGGCTCCCGCCGCGTCCTGCACGGGAACCGCCCGGATCACGGCCCGCAGCAGCGCGACGCGATAGGCGGATATTCCGGAGGCCTTGAGCTCCAGGCGCGCGCCCTCGGCGATCCGCCCCTGGTGGCGGTTGCCCAGGAACATGGTCTCGGCGCGGATCTCCTGCGCGGTGATCCGATGGATGCCGAGGAGTTCGAGCAGGGCGGTCCAACGCGTCGTCTCGCGCGTGTCCGGGTGGTCGGACATGAAGTCCTTTCAGGCCGGCGATCCCGCATGGCGCGGGGCGATCACGGGCGCCGCCCACTATAGCGCGCCCGTCGCCCAATAGCTCTGGGGCTTTTTCGGATCGCCCCTGGAAAGCCTCAGGGCTTCGGCGCGACCACCAGGCGGCTGAGGTTGGCGGGATAGCGCTGGGCCAGGGCGTCGGCCTTCTCGGCCAGCGCCTTGTCGCCATAGGCGTTCGCGGCGGCCGCGAACAGCGGCAAGGCCTCGGACGAGGCGTCCTCGGGCTTCAGCTCCGGATAGGGGAAGCTGGCCTCCCGGCCCACATAGGGCGCCAGGAAGTCGAACGCCGCGCGCAGGCCGCGACCGTCGGCGGTCCGGTAGCGCCAGAGGTCCAGGTCCACGCATCGCCCGAACTGCGCCGTGCCGACCAGGGCTTCCAGGGCGAAGTAGCTGTAGTGCAGGGCGCGGGTGCGGGTCAGCTCCAGCGGCAACGAGCCGTCCGGCGCGACCTGGGTCGCGATCCGCCGCGCGCCGGCCTCGGCCACGACCTGGCGGGCCACGTCGTCCTGGCGGGCGAACAGCGAGAACCCGGCCAGCTGGTAGTCGAACCAGATGCCATGGTTGTTGGCGGCGGCCTGCTCCTCGCGCCCGTTCGGATCGGTGCGCATCCAGGTCGTGTAGTCGGCGAACCACCGCTCCAGGCCCTTCTGGTCGGCGTCCGACAGCGCCTTGGACGGCGCCAGGAGCCCGACGCCCTCGATCACCCTCAGCAGGCGGTAGGTGTCCAGCACGCCCTCGGCCCGTCCCGTGGTGCGCCCCGGCACGCCCTGGGCGTACTTGGTGTTGGGGTTCATCCGGGTCGCCGGGTCCAGGAACCAGACGCGCAGCAGCTGGGCGGCCTTGGTCGCGTAGCGGGCGTCGTCGGTGAACCAGTAGGCCAGGGACAGGGCCTCGACCGAGGCGCTCATGGCGTCCAGGTCGGTGACGTCGAACGCGTTGGTCGAGCGCTCCGGATTGAACTCGCCGTCGCGGCGGATGTAGGGCTCGCCGTTCGGCTTGGCGGGATCGGGCCACCAGTAGGGGCCCATCGAGATGTAGTCGTGCTTGTCGCCGCTGGGCGGGGTGCGGGTCTTGTCGACGACGGTATAGGTCGGGCCAGCCAGGGCCGCGTCGGCGCGCTTGATCACCGCCGCATAGGCCGGCGCGATCGCGGGGTCGGTCCGGTGCGCCTTGGCGTATCGCAGGGCCTCGGGGCTCCAGCGGAAGGTGCGGCGACCGCCGAACGCCGCGGCCGTCCCGTCACCGCCCTTGCAGACGCCGGCCGGCGCGGCGGGGACCACGGGCTCGGCGGCCCAGGCTTGGACGGCGACGCCCAGCGACAACAGGGCCGCAAGGCCGACGACAGCCGTTTTCGCGCGCATACACCGATCTCCCGACACCTCGACGCACTCTGGAGTCGGCGCCGCTTGGGCGCACCATAGCGGGCTGGGCCGGCCGCACAAGCAACTGGCCTGACCAGATTCTGAATTTGGTCAGTTAAGTCGCCGCGCTCCGCCAATCGGCGCCCGACGCCGCGAACAGGCGCACCGCGTCGGCCAGGCGTTGCCCCTGGGCGCGCACCCGGGAGGCCTGGATCTCGTGGACGCGGCGCTGGGCGTCGAGCACCTCCAGCAAGGTGCCGCCGCCCTTGTCGTAGGCGACGCGGGCCAGGCGCAGGCTCTCGCCGGCCTGAGCTTCGGAACGGCCGTAGGCGGCGATGGCCGCGTCGTCGGCGTTCAGGGCCGACAGGGCGTCGGCCACCTGGGCGAAGGCGGTCAGCACCGTCTGCTGGTAGCGGGCCGACGAGGCCACGGCCGCTTCGCGCGCCTGCTGCCGGCGGGCCTTCAGGGCGCCGCCGTTGAAGATCGGCGCGGTCAGGCCGCCGCCGACGCTCCAGGCGGTGGCGTCGTAGAAGAAGAAATCCGACGGGTTCAGCGAGCCCTGGGTCAGGGACGCGGTCAGCTTGACGTTCGGATAGAGGTCGGCGGTCGCCACCCCGATGTCGGCGGTGGCGGCGTGGAGGTCGGCCTCGGCGGCCAGGATGTCGGGGCGCTTGCGGACCAGGGCCGAGGGCAGGGCGACCGGCACGGGCGCGGCCAGGTTCAGTTCGGCCAGGGTGAAGTCCGGCGCGGTCCAGTCGGCGGGCGTGCGGCCGACCAGCAGGGCCAGGGCGTGGCGCGCCGCGGCCAGCTGCCCCTGCAGGGGCGGCAGCAGGGCGCGATCCTGCTCCAGCTGGCTCTGGGCCGAGACCCGCGCCGTGGCGGTCGAGCCGCCCAGGACGTTGGCGCGATGGACCAGGTCGATGTTCGCCTGGTCGGCGGCGATCATCTGGTTCACCGCGTCGATCTGGGCGCTCAGGGTGGCGATGGTCAGGGCCTGGAGGGCGACGTTGGCCGTCAGGGTCAGATAGGCCGCGTCGCTCCGCCGGCCTTGCGCCTCGGCCCGCGCCGCCGCGCCTTCGATGCGGCGCCTGTTCCCGCCGAACAGGTCGAGGTCGTAGCCGACGGCGCCGCCCACCGAATAGAGGTTGAAGGTCGGGTTCTCCAGCTTGACGTCGCCGAAGCTGGTGAAGCCGAAGGCCTGGAGGTTGGCGCGCTCGCGGTTCACCCCGGCCGTGGCGTCGACCTGCGGACCGGCCGCGCCGCGCGCCTGGGCCAGGGCGGACTGGGACTGCCGCAGGGTGGCGTCGGCCTCGGCCAGGGTGGGGCTGTCGGCCAGGGCCTGGCGGATCGTGGCGTCGAGGGCCGGCGAGCCGAAGGCGTTCCACCAGGGCCCGACCGAGGCGGCGGCGTCTAGACGGGCCTCGGCGGGCGTGGCCTCGCCGGCGGCCGCATAGCCGGTGGCCTTGGGCGCGGCCGGCTGGGCGAAATCCGGACCCACGGTCGTGCAGGCGCCGGCCATCACGGCCAGGCTGACGGAAGCGGCGAGGGTGGCGAGGCGTTTAGTGTTCGGCGACATGGACGGTCTCTTCCCCCGGGGTCTTCTTCTTCGGGGTTCGCATCAGGAGGATCATGGGGGCGCAGAGGATGGTGATGCCCAGCATCAGCTGGAAATCGTCGATGTAGGACAGCATCGAGGCCTGCTTGGTGATCTGGCCGTTGAACCGGGCCATGCCCTCGATCGTGGCGAAGACCTGCGGCGCATAGGCCTGGAACAGCGGATTGTCGGGTCCCGCGTGGGTGATCAGCACCGCGTGGTGGGTCTCGATGCCGCTGACGAAGCGGGCCTGCATGATCGAGATGCCGGCCGCCGAGCCGATGTTGCGGATCAGGGTGAACAGGCCCGCGCCCTCGGCCCGGTGCTGCGGCTTGACCGTGGCGAAGGCGATGGTGCTGAGCGGGACGAAGATCAGGCCGGTGCCGACGCCCGACAGGAAGCCGGAGACGATGATCAGGTGGGTGTCCATGCCCAGGCTGAACTGGGTCATCATCCACAGCGACACCGCGCTGACCGACAGGCCGACCAGCAGGATCAGCTTGATGCTCATCCGGCCGATCAGCTGGCCGACGGCGAACATCGCCAGGAACGAGCCGATGCCGCGCGGCATGCTGACCAGACCCGTGAAGGCCACCGGATAGCCCAGCAGGTTCTGCATCATGGGCGGCAGCAGGGCCAGGACGCTATAGAGCAGGATGCCGATGAAGAAGCCGAACACGCAGCAGGTGACGAAGTTGGTGTCGGCCAGCAGGGCGCGGTCGACGAACGGCTTCTTCGCCGTTGCCAGCTGCACGCCGAAGATCCACAGCGAGATGATCCCGACGATCAGATAGATCCAGATCTCGCTCGACCCGAACCAGTCCTGGCTGGGACCGCGGTCCAGCATCATCTGGAAGCCGCCGATCGCCAGGGCCAGGCTGGCGAAGCCCAGCACGTCGAACCGGCGCTTCTCGGCGCTCTTCTTCTCGGACAGGAACAGGAAGACGCCGGCGAAGGCCAGGATGCCGATCGGCAGGTTGATGAAGAACACCCAGCGCCAGTCGAGGTTGTCGGTCAGCCAGCCGCCCAGGGCCGGCCCCAGGATCGGGCCCAGCACCGCGCCGGCGCCCCAGATGGCCATGGCCGAGCCGTGCTTCTCGGGCGGGTTGATGTCCAGCAGCACCGCTTGCGACAGCGGGATCAGGGCCGCGCCGAACAGGCCCTGCAGCAGGCGGAACAGCACGATCTCGACCAGGCTGCCGGCGATCCCGCACAGCATCGAGGCCGCCGTGAAGCCGGCGATCGACACCAGGAAGACCATCTTGCGCCCGATGCGGTCGGCCAGGAAGCCGGTCAGGGGCGTCATGATCGTCGCGGCGACGATGTAGGAGGTCAGCACCCAGGTGATCTGCTCGGCCGAGGCCGAGACGCTGCCCTGGATGTGCGGCAGGGCGACGTTGGCGATCGTCGTGTCCAGCGAGTTCATGATCGTCGCCAGCATGACCGAGATCGTGATCGCGACCCGATTGGCCGCGTCGCCCTTGCCGTTGCCGGCGCCGGTCATTTCGCGCTCGCATCCTTGGCGGATCGGACATCGACCTTGGCCTTGGCGCTCAGGCCCGCGCTGAGCTGCGGGACCTCCTCGTCGAGGGCCAGGCGCACGGGCAGGCGCTGGACCACCTTGACCCAGTTGCCGGTGGCGTTCTCGGGCGGCAGCAGGGCGAAGCTGGAGCCGGTGCCGGGGCTGAAGCTGACGACGTGGGCCTTCAGCACGCGGTCATAGGCGTCGACCTTGATCGTCGCCGGTTGGCCGATACGCATGTGGGCCAGTTGGTCTTCCTTGAAATTGGCCTCGATCCAGGGCCGGCCCGAGACGAGCCAGAACAGGGTCTGGGAGGCGGCGACGCGGTTGCCGACCTGGAGCTGCTCGACCTTGGTGACCACGCCGTCGGCCGGCGCGACGATGGTGGCGTAGCTGAGGTCCAGCTTGGCGCGGTCCAGGGCGGCCTTTGCCTGCATGACCTTGGGCTGCTGGTCCGCGGCCACGTCGACCCGGCCGCCGATGTCGGCCAGGGCCGAGGCGATCTGCTGACGGACCACCGCGACCTGGCGGCGGGCCTGTTCGGCGGCGTGGGCGGCTTCGTCGGCCTGGGCCTTGGTGGCGACGCCGGCGGCGGCCAGGTCCCGCTGGCGGACCGCCTCGCGCTCCGTATAGGCGACCGTCTCCTGGGCGGCGGCCAGGTCGGCGTTGCGCTGCTCGTAGACGGCGCGCGACCCCTGCGTCTCGAAGCGCGCGGTGGCCAGGGCCGCCTCGGCCTGGGCGACCGCGACCTGGAAGTCCGACGGATCGAGCCGGAACAGGACCTGGCCCTTCTTGACCGCCTGGTTCTCGCCGACCTCGATCTCGATCACCCGTCCCGCCACGCTGGGGCTGATGGCCGCGCGCGCCGCCTGGACATAGGCGTCGTCGGTGGTCTCGAACTTGCCGCCGGTCAGGACGAAGAACGCCACGACGGCCAGGACGATCAGCGGGCCGCCGATCATCAGCGGCCAGCGCAGTCTCTGGCCCAGGGTGCGTTGCTGACGCTTCCGGGCCGCGTCTTCCTCGACCTCGGCGATCGCCTGATAGCCTTCCGCGTCGCTCACGCAATACTCCACGCCCAAGCGGCCGGCGCTCGCGCCAGCCGCGGTTCTCATCCGGTTTGAGGGGAAGGGCCGGGGAGGGCCTTACCTTGACCGGGAGATAGGACTCCCAAGGTCATGAGCAAAATGATATTCCGTCACGGATATCATGAACGATGCGCATTTCAGAACCCTCGACCTCAACCTGCTGCGGGTGTTCGACGCCCTGCTGGAGGAGGAGAGCGCGACGCGGGCGGGCTCCAAGCTGGGCCTGACCCAGTCGGCGATCAGCCACGCCCTGGGCCGTCTGCGCCTGTCGCTGGGCGACGAACTGTTCGTCCGCGGCCCCTCCGGCCTGCAGGCGACGCCGCGCGCGGTCGAGATGGGTGGACCGGTCCGCGCGGCCCTGAAGATGCTGGAGGCCGCCGTCACGGCCTCGCGCTTCGATCCCGCCGTCGATCAACGCACCTTCCACATCAGCGCCAGCGCCTATCTGTGCTCGGTGCTGATGCCGGGCGTGGTCCGGCGCGTCCAGGTCCAGGCGCCCGGCGTGAAGCTGCGCATCCGGGGGATCGAAGGCCCCCTGGCCGAGGACCTCGACCACGGCCGGCTGGACATGGTGATCGGCGGCTTCGAGCATGTCGCGCCGCGCTTCCTGCACAAACCGCTGTTCACCGAGACCGGCGTCTGGGTGATCCGCGTCGACCATCCGGTCGCCCTGGCCGCCGGTCCGGACGGGATCACGCCGCAGGCCCTGGCGGGCGTTCCCTATCTGGTCGTCTCCGGCGGCCAGGAGAACGAGGAGATGCGGCGGGGATCGCGGCGCGAACTTGGCCTGCGGCGCATCACCAGCTGGAGCGACGACTACGCCCTGCCGTCGACGCGCGGGCTGAAGGGGCCCGTGACCGTGCCGGACGCGTCCTCGGCCCTGGTGATGGTCAGCCAAACCGACATGGCGGCTTTGCTGCCCCGGCGCCTGGCCACCCTGGCCGCCGATCGCGGCGCCGTCGTCCTGGTGGAGCCCACCCGCCATCCCGAACCGGCCCAGTTCGGCGCGGTGATCCGGGGTGGCGAGAGCGAAACCGGTCCCGTGGCCTGGCTCATGCGCCTGGTGGCCGAGTCCGCCGCCGAGCTCTGAAGGCCGCCGTCTGCCCCCGCACCCCGTTGCGCAATCTCCACAGTTTGACGGAAAACCCTGAACCCCTATCACTCAGTAGGTCGTTTTCCGGGTGTCGAAGCGGGGTTCGCCTGATTTCAGATCGCTCGGGACGCCCTGATAAGGGTGGACGGTCCAGAAGAAACATCCCACGCATTATACGAATATGTGTTTGTCGCGCGGTCCCCGCGTAGCGAGGACGGCGCCGCGAACGTCGCGCGCCGTTCGCTCTGGTCCGGGAGAATTCACGACGGGTCGGCTGACCGCTTCTCTTTTCAGCCGCGCCGCCGCACTAATTAGCTTCTTGAACGACCCAAATAACGTTTCGCCCGTTCTACTCTGATGTCGTCCTGGGATTCGCCTACGGGGAGTCGGTCGTGGCGCAGCTTGATCTTCATGGCTACCGTCGAACCATCGCCAAGACCCGATCGCGTTCCGTCCCTATCCGTTGGCGCCCTGCCTCCTCAGCGACATGCCGATGACAAATCTTGAGATCCGAGTCGCCGCGTTGCAGTTCCTGAGCCTCCGCCTGTGCGCGGCGCTTTCGCTCGAGCAGCTCGAGGAGATCCGACAGTCGACCCTGGACGGGGTGAGGGCGTCGGACGTCGAGTCGATGCAGATGCAGTCGGAGTTCCTGAAGCTGCTCGACGACGCCATCGACCGCGCCCGCCAGAAACAGGCCGCCACCACCGCGATCAAGAGTTCGGTTCACCTGGCCTGAGCATTTCCCTCGGCCATAAGGGTTTTCGCGCCTCTTCCTAGGGTTTGACCTGATGGCGCTCGCGTCGGCGCGGCGGCAATCTGGACCTGCTCGCGCGTCAAGGCGTCACCCCCGATTTCCCTTGGCAAGCTCCGGTTCGCTCATCCCCCAAGAGCGCGGCCGTGGTTGCGGGTCGAGAGCCGGCCCACATGTCCCGACGCATGTGATGGGCCGGCTCTCCCACGCCTTCTCGTCAGATCAGTCCTCGCCCTCGGGCAGGAACGGCACCCAGGCCTCCAGGGCCAGGCCCGGTTCGGCGTTGCGCAGGGTCAGATGGCCCTTGAGGAATTCGAGGCGCAGACGCATGCCCTCGAGCCCGACGCCGGACGCGCCGCCCCGCCGAGGCGGCAGGCCGGAGCCGAAATCGCGGACGGCCAGAAGCACCATCTCGCCGGCGATCCTCAGCCTGACCAGCGCCTGCTGGCTTCCGGAATGGCTGTGGACGTTGGCCAGGGCCTCCTGCACCACGCGGTACAGCGCGATCTCCGTGGCGTGGGAGAGCCGAGGGAAGTCGTCCGGGATGTCGATGGTCACCGCCACGTCGGCGCGTCGCGAGAACCCGGTCGCGAACTGCCGGATCGCCGCCGCCAGCCCCAGATGCTCCAGGGCCGGCGGATGGAGCAGGTAGGCGAAGCTGCGGATTTCGTCCAAGGCGTTGGACAGCAGCCCCGACACCTCGTCGCGGACCGCGCTCGTGCTGGCCGGATCCCGGGCGTCCAGACGCCGCAGCATCAGCTTGGCGCCCGCCAGGTGCTGGGCGGTGCTGTCATGCAGTTCCCGGGCGATGCGCCGCCGCTCGGCGTCCTCGGCGAGCAGCAGGCGCGCCGTGGCCTCCCGCAAGCCCAGCTCGGCCCGGCGCTGGATCGAGATGTCCTCGTGGGCCACGATGAGAAAGGGCCGATCCAGACGCCCGACACGCACGGCCGACAGCTTGACCCAGCGGGGACCGGCGTCCAGCGGCATGACGTATTCGTGCCGGAAAGGGCCGCTCCCGCCGGCCAGCAGCGCCCGGAGACCGGCCGCCACCGCGTCGCCGCCCGGCGTGCCCAGCCGATCGCAGAAGCCGATATAGTTGCAGCCTATGGCGTGATCGACGGCCTTGACGTCGTTGAGGTCGAGGAACTGAACCCACGCGTCGTTGACCGCCAGGATCTCGCCGGACTCGTCGATGACCGCGACGTTGGCCGTGAACGCGTCCAGGGCGGACTCGAAGAACGCCGGGTCGAAGCCGCCGGCCATGCGCTTGCCCGTGTGCATTCAGCGGCGCCTTGGGATGGAGGCTAGGCCTCGATCAACTTGTTGCGGATCGCATAGCGCACGATGTCCGCCAGCGAATGGGCTCCCAGCTTTCGCATGATGTTGCCGCGGTGGCTCTCGACGGTCTTGACGCTGATGTCGAGCATCGAGGCGATGACCTTGTTGCTGCGGGACTCGGCGAGGAGCTGGACGATCAGCAGTTCGCGCGTCGTCAGGGTCTCCGACCCTTCGATGACTTCCCCCAGGCCATGCCCGCCGGGCGAGAGATAGCCGCGCAGCACCGCATCGGTGATCCCGGGGCAGAAGTAGGGCTTGTGGTTCAGCAGCGAGGCCACGGCGGCGATGATGTTGTCGGTCGAGGCCGACTTGAGCACGAAGCCGCGCGCGCCGGCGCTGAACACCTCGCGCACCAGCTGTTCGCTGTCGTGCATGGTGAAGATCAGCAGCTCGGTGTGGGTCTTCAGCTTGCGCACGTCGCGGGCGACGATGACGCCGCTGAGGTCGGGCATGCTGATGTCCAGGATCATGACGTCCGGGACCAGCTCCTTGGCCAGACGGACGGCGTCGCGTCCGTTGGAGGCCTCTCCGCAGATCGTCCAGCCGGGCTGCGACTCCAAGGCTTCGCGCAGCCCCGCCCGGACGATCGAATGATCGTCGGCGAGCAGGATGGTCGGCGCGCTAGGCACGGGCATCGTCAGTTCTCGCTCCGATAGTAATTCGCATTATAATTGTCAGCTTTTAGACGAAATGCTCGCTGAATTTTCCGCGAGAGGTTGTGAAACACCCCATCACCGGCGCTTTTGATCGCGCGGTGGACTGGGTTGATGAGGTTGGGGAATAGAGGTTCGCCGACGCGACCGGCCCGATCGACGCCCTGGTGAACGCTGGGGGTTTTTCCGCCGAGAACCTCGGCGAAACATCCAATCCCCCGACAAACAAGCGCCGTCCCGGTGAAGGCCGTGGCGACTCTAGGCATTTTGACAGCTCTTCCCTCTACCCGGGAAGCACGGTTGCAGCGCTCCGTCGCTCTAATCTACCCGGTAAAACCCTTAGTCGCCCTCCCTAAATCCCCCGATGGTTTGGCGCTTGGGGCAATCCATCCGGGAAATACTGGGGCTTCCACAAGGGGGGCTAGGACTTCACCTGATTGTTCGGCTCTGACCAGCGCCCAAAGTTGACGGGATAAAGCCGAAGGCCGTCCGTCATGCGAAGCCTGCTCCTTTGCGGAATTCTGATCGCTTCGCCGGCCGCCTCGTGGGCGCAGGACGTCGAGACCTCCGCCACCAGCCTGCGGACGCCGGCCGAACAGGTCGGCAGCATGAAGCCCAGCTTCGTGGTCATGCCGATCCCCTTGTCCAATCCCGCCATCGGTAGCGGCCTCGGGGTGGTGGGCCTGGCGCTCTACAAGCCGAGCGGATCGGCCCGCCCCTGGACCAGCGGCGCCGGCGGCCTCTACACCGACAGCAAGAGCTGGGCGGTGGCCGCGTTCCAGAAGGCCTATCTGGGCGGCGACAAGTACCGGGTCACCGCGGGGGCGGGGACCGGGGTGTTCAACGTCGACTACTTCGGCATCGGCTCGGACGCCGGCTCCGACGGACGATCGATCGAGCTGGAACAGAAGACCACGGGCGGGGTCGTCGAAGGGCTCATGCACGTGAAGCAGCACGTCCACGCGGGCCTGCGCTTCCGCTACATCAAGATGGACTCGACCTTCAAGACGACGAGCCTCCTGCCGCAGTTCGAGCTGCCCGACATCGAGCTGCAGAGCACGGTCTCGCAGCTCGGCCCGGCCATCGAGTACGACACCCGCGACAGCGAGTACTATCCACGGTCCGGGACCTACGCCAGCGGCCAGTGGCTGGTGTCGTCCGACAACCTCGGCAGCGACTTCGACTATTCGCGCCTCACCGCGGCGGTGAACGGCTATCACGACGTCAACGACAGGACCGTGGTGGCCTGGCGCGGATCGGTCTGCCGGTCCACCGACGGCGGGCCGTTCTACGACCTCTGCAACTACGGCCAGAGCAACGACCTGCGCGGCTACACCGCCGGCCAGTATCGCGACCACGCCATGTTCGCGGTCCAGGCCGAGGTCCGGCGCAAGATCTACGGGCGCTTCGGGGCGGTCGCCTTCGCCGGGGTCGGCGAGGTGGCCCCCGAGTTCGCCAAGTTCAACACCAAGGACCTGCTGCCGGCGGCCGGGATCGGCGTCCGCTTCGAGGCGTCCACCAAGTACCACCTCAACATGAGCGTCGACTACGCCGTCGGGGACGGCTCGTCGGCCCTCTACTTCTATGTCGGCGAGGCCTTCTGATGGTCGGCGCGCGTCCCGTCGCGACGACCCAGCCGCGCGACCGTCCGCTTTCCCCGGGGCCGAGGCCCCATTCCCCTGGAGGTCTGTAGGATGCGTAGACTGGTTCTCATCACCGCCGTGGCGCTGCTCTCGGCGTCAGCCGCGAACGCCCAGCAACTGCTCGCCGACTCCAACAAGGACGGCAAGGTGACGCAGAAGGAATATCAGGACAGCCGCCGGACCTTCCTGATGCGCGCCGACAAGGACAAGGACGGCAAGCTCAGCAACGCCGAGTGGACCAAGGGCGCGGAACTGGTGAAGGCGCAGGTCCGCGACGAGGGCGTCGACGGCTGGCCGAAGATCGGCAAGGCCGGGCTGTTCGGCATCCTCGACACCGACAAGGACGGCTTCGTCACCCCGGCGGAGATCGACGCCTATTACGGCCCGCGGTTCGCCACCTTCGACACCAACCACGACGGCGTCGTCACCCGGTCGGAAGCCAATGCGGCCGAAAAGGCGGCCCGCAAGGGCGGCTGATCGCCGCTCGAGCGGCGCATCGCGCCCGTCGACGGGAGTCGACGGGCCATTGTTCCGTCCGGCGGCCTAGAGGGTCTTGTCGCGAAACAGCCGCGACCAGTCGTCCTTCATGCTGACGACCGTCCAGCCGCGCTCGATCGCCGTGCTCAGGGCCACGTCCAGCTTTCCGACGTGGGTGTCCTTGTCGTAGGCGTATTCGCGCTCGGCGTCGTCGTGATGCAGCAGCATGGGCAGCCGCCGGCCGGGTCCCGAGGCGGTGTATTCCAGCATCGCCAGGTCGCCGTCGGAATTGCCGAACGCCAGGATCGGCCGCCGGCCGATGTGCAGGGCGATATTGACCGGCTTCTCCGCGTACTCGTTGAACGACTGCAGTTCGGGCAACTTGCGGATCTCGCCGCGACGGCCGTTCAGCCGGAATTCGGTCTTGCCGCTGGAGCCGATCACCCGCTCGCGCGGCACCCCGTAGGTCTGCTCGCTGAACATCCGGACCACGTCGATCCCGCCGGCCGTGACGATGAAATTCCGGAAGTCGTTGGCCGCCAGATAGGCCAGCAGCTCGCGCATGGGCTGGTAGGCGAGGGCGGGGTAGGGCCGGTCGAAGCGGGGGTGCCGGGCCTCGGTCAGCCAGGTCGCCACCTCCAGGGCGAACGACTCCTCGGTGGCGTGGGCGTGGAGATGCAGCAGGAGCTCGACCACCTCCTGCTTTCCACAGGCGGCCAGCGCCGGCAGGTCCTGGTTGACGAACGCCTGGAACACCGGCTTGGCGGCCAGTTCGGGATGCGACGCCGCCATGGTCTTGGCGCGGTCCAGGGCGAACATGCCCTGGGCGTAGAGGGGATGTTCCACCCAGAGGGTGCCGTCGTTGTCGAACACGGCGATGCGGTCGGCGGGCGCCACGTAGTCTCGGCCGCCGGGCCGCGTGACCCGCGCCACGAAGTCCAGGATCTTCCGCCTGGGCGAGGTGTCGGACCAACTCGGTAACGGGACTTTGGTCATGGTCGCCTCCGAGCGGCTCAGGCACGGGATCTGACGATGCAGCGGAACCCCACGTGCGAGGCCGAGGTGTCGATCGGCTGCGCGTGCCGCGCCGCCGGCCGATAGCGCTTGCAGTAGCTCGGCGCGCACAGGTGCGAGCCGCCCTTCAGCACCTTCCGGGGGATCGGAAGCCCCCCGGGTTCGCGGCTGTCCTCCTCGGATCCGCCTCTAGGATTCTTGGCCGCGCAGCAGCGGGGCGTTCCGCTTTCCGCGTCGGGCGTGGACCACCAGTCCGCCGTCCACTCCCAGGTGTTGCCGATCATGTCGTGGAGGCCGTGGCCGTTGGCCGGATAGGCGCCGACCGGCGAGGTCCTGGCCCAGCCGTCCTCCAGGGTGTTCTGGTGCGGGAACGCGCCCTGCCAGGTGTTGGCCATGTGCCGGCCGTCCTGCAGGAAGGTGTCGCCCCAGGCGTATTCGGCGCCGTCCAGCCCTCCGCGCGCCGCCAGCTCCCATTCCGCCTCGGTCGGGATCTCCAGCCCCGCCCACTCGGCGTAGGCCACGACATCGACCCAGGCGACGTGGACCACCGGGTGGTCGCCCAGCCCCTCGAGATCGCTCGCCGGACCATACGGATGACGCCAGTCCGCGCCCTGGACGAAAGCCCACCATTGCAGGTGATGGCGCAGGTCGACCGCGTTGCGCGGCGGGGTGAACACCATCGAGGAGGCCACCAGCAACGCCGGATCGGCGCCGGGATAGTCCTTCGGATCGGGCGGCAGTTCGGCGAAGGTGACATAGCCCGTGGCGTTCACGAACTGGGCGAACTGTCGATTGGTGACCGGATGGGGGTCGATCCAGAACCCGTCGACGGCGACCCGGCGCGCCGGCCGCTCCTCCGGATAGTGATCGTCGGACCCTATGGTGAACACGCCGCCGGGAATCCAGACCATCGCTTCGCGCAGGGGCCTGCGCCAGACCTTGGGGGAGGGAGCGGTACCGTCGAGATGCTTCATCCTGCTCCCCTTCGACCCCAGCGGTCGTCGGCGTCGAAGGCGGGCGCGCAAGTCCGCATGGCCCACCGTCGCCGCGAGATTTTAAAAGGGATCATGGGCGGGGACGCTGATCGATCAGGCGATCCCCCGGGGCTCGAAGGGAAGATTCCCTACCGATCCGACCATCCGTGCTGGTTTCACCCCGAGCGCCTCGGCGCTTCGCCGGATAGCGTGCGCGCGGCAAAGGCCCTTTGCTTACGCCCCTGGAAGCCCGTCACCCCGAGGTCGTGCATGGAGCTGCTGCTGCGGGATTGCGCCGGCTCCGTCGCGCCGGCCGCCGAGCTCTGTTCGGCGCTCTGCATCGCGGTCGGCATGGTGGAAACCCTGGTTCGGGCCGCCGGGGCCGAAGAGGCGAGGGCGCGGTCATGAGCGAACGGTTCGATCGCGCCTGGTTCGTCGAGGTCTCGGCCGCCCTGGTGATCTCGCTGGCCGCCGCCATGACCTCGTGGGTCGGCTTCCAGGCGGCCCTGTGGGACGGCGAGCAGGCGTCGCACTACGCCCAGGCCGGGGCCGCGCGCGCCGAAGCCACCGCCGCGGTCTCCGCCGGCGGGCAGCTGCAAACGGCGGACCTTCTGATGTTCCAGGGCTGGCTCAACGCCGCCGCCCAGGACGAGCCCGCCCTCCAGGCCTTCTACCGGCAGCGCTTCCGGCCCGAGTTCGCCACCGCGTTCGAAGCCTGGACCAGGACCGGGCCGCTGACCGATCCGGCGGCGCCGGCGTCTCCGTTCGTCATGCCCGAATACCGCTCGGCCCGGCTGGACCAGGCCCAGCGGCTGCAGAAGCACGCCGACGAGCAGTTCGCCCAAGGGCAGAGGGCCAACGACATCGGCGACCGCTTCGTGCGCGCCACCGTGCTGCTGGCCGTGGGGCTGTTCTTCGGCGGCATCGGCCAGACGTTCAAGTCGATCACGATCAAGGGCGTGCTGGTGGCCCTGGCGTTCCTGGTCTGTCTGGCGAGCGGACTTCTGGTCGCCAAGCTGCCCATCCTCGAGCTGAAGTTCTTCTAGTCACGACCAACCTGTCCAGGAGGTGACATGTCTCTTTCCACACGCAGAACCGTCCTCGCCGGGCTCGCCGCCTCATGGGCGCTGGTCGCGACCCAAGGCGCGGCGGCGGCGCCCGCCGATCCGCTGCCCTCGTGGAACCCCGGCCCCGCCAAGACCGCGATCACCGGCTATGTCGCGCGGGTCACCCGCCAAGGCCCCGACTTCGTGCCGCCCGCCGAGCGGATCGCCGTCTTCGACAACGACGGCACGCTGTGGGCCGAGCAGCCGATCTATTTCCAGTTCGCCTTCGCCCTGGAGCGGATCGGCGACCTGGCCGCCAAGAATCCGTCGCTGCGGCAGAACCCGGCCATCGCGGCGATCGCCGATCGCGATCAGGCGGCGATCGCCAAGCTGAGCGAGAAGGACCTGTTCGAGGCGGTGCTCGCCGCCCAGGCCGGCCTGACGACGGAAGAATACCAGGCCGTGGCCAAGGCCTGGCTCGACCAGGCCCGTCATCCCCGGTTCAAGACGCCCTACACGGCGCTGACCTACCAGCCGCAACTGGAGCTGCTGGCCTATCTGCGCGGCGCGGGCTTCAAGACCTATATCGTCTCGGGCGGCGAGGTCCGCTTCATGCGGACCTTCGCGGAGACGTCGTACGGCGTCCCGCCCGAACAGGTCATCGGCACGACCCCCACCACCAAGTTCGAACTGCGGGACGGGAAGGGCGTCCTGGTGGCGCAGCCCGCGCTGGGCAGCCTGGACGACGGTCCCGGCAAGCCCGCCAACATCGACCTGCACATCGGCCGCCAGCCGCTGGTGGCGGTCGGCAATTCCGACGGCGACCTGCAGATGCTGCAGTACTCGGCCTCCAGCACGCGTCCCAACCTGCAGATCCTGGTCCATCACGACGACGCCGTGCGCGAATACGCCTACGACCGGCAGTCGAAGATCGGCAGGCTGGACAAGGCCCTGGACGAGGCCTCGACCCGCGGCTGGACGGTCGTCAGCATGAAGAGCGACTGGAAGACGGTGTTCCCGACCAAGCCCTGACGGCTCCAGGAAATGCGGCCGCGCGACTAGGGTGAACCCCGCGCGCGCGCCGGGGGTCCCGTCGATACTCCTCGTCCGGGCGGCGTGATGAGGTTCGGCCGCCCCGTGTCCTGGGGCGCGACCGCAGGATGACCGTCATGCCCAAAGGAAAACCCAATATCCTCGTCATCTGGGGCGACGATATCGGCATCAGCAACCTGAGCTGCTACTCGCACGGCCTGATGGGTTATCAGACCCCGAACATCGACCGCATCGCCAAGGAAGGCATGATGTTCACCGACAGCTACGGCGAGCAGTCCTGCACCGCCGGTCGGTCGTCGTTCATCACGGGGCAGAGCGTCCTGCGGACGGGCCTGTCGAAGGTCGGCGCCCCGGCGTCCCCGATCGGCATGAACGACAAGCTGGTGACCATCGCCGCGCTGCTGAAGGAGCAGGGCTACGCCACCGGCCAGTTCGGCAAGAACCACCTGGGCGACCTGAACCACATGCTGCCCACCAACCACGGGTTCGACGAGTTCTTCGGCAATCTCTACCACCTCAACGCCGAGGAAGAGCCGGAGATGTACGACTACTATCCGGACAAGGACTTCCCGAACTTCAAGAAGAAGAACGGCCCGCGCGGCGTCATCCACTCGTGGGCCACCGACGTCGACGACCCCACCACCCACGAGCGCTGGGGCAAGGTCGGCAAGCAGAAGATCGAGGAAACCGGCCCGCTGACGAAGGAACGGATGGAGACCTGCGACGACGAGTTCGTCGAGAAGGCCACCGCCTTCATCAAGAAGCAGCAGGCCGACGACAAGCCGTTCTTCGTCTGGCTGAACACGACGCACATGCACATGTTCACGCACACGAAGAAGTCGAGCCTGGGCCAGGCCGGCCGGTGGCAGTCGCCCTATCACGACACCATGATCGACCACGACAAGAACGTCGGCCAGATGCTGGACCTGCTCGACGAGCTGGGCCTGGCCGAGGACACCATCGTGGTCTACTCGACCGACAACGGTCCCCACCGCAACAGCTGGCCGGACGGCGGCATGACGCCCTTCCGCAGTGAAAAGGACACCAACTGGGAAGGCGGCTTCCGCATTCCCGAACTGATCCGTTGGCCCGGCAAGATCAAGGCCGGCGTGGTGTCCAACGAGATCGTCCAGCACCACGACTGGCTGCCGACCTTCCTGGCCGCCGCCGGCGAGCCGGACATCGTCGAGAAGGTCAAGAAGGGCGTCACCGCCTGCGGCCGCCAGTACAAGAACCACATCGACGGGGTGAACCTGCTGCCCTACCTCACCGGCGAGGTCGACAAGAGCCCCCGCAACCTGTTCGTCTACATCAGCGATGACGGCGACATCCTGGCCATCCGATACGACAACTGGAAGGCCGTGTTCATGGAGCAGCGCCTGAAGGGCACGATGGGCATCTGGGCCGAGCCGTTCACGCCGCTGCGGCTGCCCAAGCTGTTCAACCTGCGGACCGACCCGTACGAGTTCGCGGACATCACCTCGAACAGCTACTACGAGTGGTTCCTCTACCACGCCTACATCATCTACGGCGCCTGGGCGGTCGCGGATCAGTTCGCGGCGACCTTCAAGGATTTCCCGCCGGTGCAGAAGCCCAACACCTTCACCATCGGGGACGCGGTCGCCAAGTTGGCCGAGGCGCAGGGCGGCGGCTGACCGGCCTCGCATCCCTGGTTTTCCAAGGGCCGGCGGAGAAATCCGCCGGCCTTCTTGTTGCCGCCGGGCCACGCCCCGCTCAACTCAAGGGATTACCCCCTACGGCCAGGGTTTCACCTGATTGAGGCCGCTACGCGCCGGGCTGAGAGTTCAGACGGCGCCGCGCGAAACGTAAGACGGGACGCCGCAGTCGAGCAGGAGTCCGTATGATGTCCTCCAGGTTCTTGGCCCAAGCCCTCCTCGCCGCGGCGGTCGCCGCGTGCCTGCCCCTGGCCGCTTGCGAAAGCCCGGGCGGAAAGGTCTCGGTCCTCACCGGCACGACGCCGCTCTCCGGCTCGACCTACGCCTGGGCTCCCGCCCAGACCGAAAGCGGCGACCCGCGCGTCGACAACGACATCATGCGCGAACGCATCCGCACCGCGATCGACACCAACCTGGCCGCCAAGGGCTACCGTCAGGTCGATGCGGCCCAGGCCAAGCTGCTGGTGTCCTACCATGTGGGCCTGAAGAGCGGGACCGACTACTCGGCCACCAGCATGGGCGGCGGCCCCGGCATGGCCTGCGGCGTTCGCGGCTGCATCGGCGGCTACGGCTGGGGCATGTACGGCGCGCCGATGGACGTCGACGTCCGCGCCATCAACTACACCGAAGGCGCCGTGATGCTGGACCTGGTCGACACCGCCAGCGGCAAGCTGGCCTGGCGCGCCATCTCGCAGAAGCGGGTCGACGAGAAGGACGCCACCCAGGACGGCCTGAACGCCATCGTCGCCGACATGGTCAAGACCCTGCCGCCCGGCGCGCCCCCGGCGGGGTGAGCCGCGACATCGACCTTGGCCTCATCCCCGCGATCTTCTTCCCGAAGCTCGGCCCCCTGAAGCTGATCCCCGCCATCTGATTTCCGGAGTTCCATATGACGGACCGCAGCCCGACCGAGAAACTGCTCGAGACCTCCGCCCGCTGGCGCGGCTCGAAGGCCGAGGTCGCCGCCGAACCCCGCAGCTTCGCGGCGCCCGCCGACCGCCCGCCGCCGCTCGACGAGGACGACTTCAAGCGGCAGGTCGTGGAGAGCATCCCCGTCCTGCGCTCGTTCGCCCGCGGCCTGTGCGGCGACATGGCCAGAGGCGACGACCTGGCCCAGGACGCGCTGCTGAAGGCCTGGCAGCACCGGGCCCAGTTCACGCCCGGCACCAACTTCAAGGGCTGGATCCTGAAGATCGCGCGGAACCACTTCTACTCGCAGCGTCGGCGCGTCTGGCGGGAAACGCCCCTGGACACGACGATGAGCGCCCAGATCCCGGCGGCCGGGACCGACCAGGTCCAGTCCCTGATGCTCAACGACCTCCGCAACGCCCTCAACGCCCTGAGCGACGAGCAGCGTGAAGCCACGATCCTGGTCGGGGCGGGCGGCTTCTCGCATCGACAGGCGGCCGAGATGTGCGACGTGCCCGAAGGGACGATGAAGAGCCGGGTCTGCCGGGCGAGGGCCAAGCTGGCGGCCATGCTGGAACACGGAGAGGTGACCCACGACGCCGAACCCGCCTGGCTGGCGGCCCAGCTGATCATGGCCGAGCTGTCGACCCTTTCCAGCGCTCGGATCGATCAGAACCGGGCCTGAAGGGAAAGCCGTCGCCGAGCGGTGACGACTGGCGGCTCGCCGCGCGTCCTCCTAAGACGGGCGTCGGCAAGACGAGGCGTCCATGACCGCGATCCATTCCTACGATCCCAAGACCGGCCACGGGCTGAAGCACGATCCGCTTAACGCCATCGTCGCGCCGCGCCCGATCGGCTGGATCTCGACGGTCAGCGCCGCCGGGGTCCGCAACCTGGCGCCGTACAGCTTCTTCAACGCCTTCAACTACCGGCCGCCGATCATCGGGTTCTCGAGCACGGGCTGGAAGGACTCGGTGCGCAACATCGAGGAGACCGGGCAGTTCGTGTGGAACCTGGCGACGCGGCCGCTGGCCCAGGCGGTGAACGCCACCTCGGCGATGGTCGCCCACGAGGTCGACGAATTCGAGCTGGCCGGCCTGACGGCGGCGCCGTCCGTGCGGGTCGCCGCGCCGCGCGTCGCCGAAAGCCCCGTGGCGTTCGAATGCCGGCTGACCCAGATGATCCGCCTGACCGACGCCGAGGGCGCCCCGGTCGACGCCTGGCTGACCCTGGGCGAGGTGGTGATGGTCCATATCGACCAGACGCTGCTGATCGACGGCGTCTACGACACCGTGGCCGCCGAGCCGATCCTGCGGGCCGGCGGCCCCGCCGACTACTTCGGGATCGATCCGGCGGGCAGGTTCCAGATGTACCGGCCGACCTGACGGCCCGTCAGCCCGGTGCGTTGACCACCACGTATTCGACGTTGGTGCCGGAATAGCGCGGCGCGTACCAGGTGCTGCCGCATTGCGAATAGCTGATCCCGTTGACCACCACGGTCGAGCAGCTGGGCGGGACGCTGTAGACGACCGAGCCGACGACGGCGGCGGTCACGGCGGCCGTCGCGCCGATGGCCACGCCGGTGGCGATCGGATGATAGTCCCAGCCGTCACGGTAGCCGTAGTGGTTGTCGACGTTCACGTTGACGTTCCGGTTGATGTTGGTGTTCCGGTTGACGTTGCGATTGGCGTTGACGTTGTGATTGACGTTCGAGCTGGCGTTGGCGCGGACGTTCCGCCCACCGCCGCCGCCACCGCCGGCCGGCCGGGAGGCGGCCGCTGGACGCGCGCCCGCATGCCCCCCGCCGCCGCCGCGCCGCTGGCAATCGGCGGTCGACGCGGATTTCGGGAGCAGGCTCTGGCCGGCCAGGATGTCGGCGGCGAACGCGGGGACGGGCGCGGCCAGGCCCTGGATGGCGGCCGCCGCCGTCAGCGCGACGGCGTATTGCTGGATCTTGTTCATGGTTTCGACCCTCACTTCGTCGCCCCCGACGCCGACAGGTCGGCGACGGTGATGCGATGGGCGTTGGCGGGCGGGTTGAAGGTGTAGGCCGCCTGGGCCGGCGCCTTGTCGTCCCAGGTCATGACGGCGGTGTACTGCGGCTGGGCTTGGTCCTGGGTGGTGGTGATCACCATCTTGCAGGGGAGGGGGGGACCATCGCTGCGGATCCACACCTGCCAGTCGGCCGCCGCCTGGCGGAAGGCGTAGTGTTCGCAGGCCACGCCGCCCACCTTCTCGGGACCGACGTCGAAGCCCGACTGGATGCGGGCGGTCAGGGCCGGATCGACGCCCAGCTGGAACAGATCGGCCAGCGGGATTTCGACGCCGTACTTGTCGCTGATCGTGGCCACCGTGGCGGCGATGGTCGGCGGCGCGGGCACCGAGGCGTAGTAGCCGACCTTGGGCGCGAACAGCGTGACTGACTTGCCGTCGTAGTAGATCTCCCGTTCCTTATGGTCGAAATCCATGTGGATCTTGAAGCCGCTGGGCCGCAGGGCCTCGATCTTCAGATCGCCGCCGTACTGCAGCTTCTGGCCGCTATCCAGCACCTGTTCGGTGGTCACGTCGGCCGTGAGGGTGAAGGCGTTCAGGGCGCGCAGGGCCTCGCCCATCTTGTTCAGGGCGGCCAGGGCGTCGGGATCGGGCTTGGCGGCCGCGGGCGCCGGCTTGGTCTGAGCCTGGGCGGCCACGCCCAGCCCGATGGCCAGCGGCGCCGCCACCGCGCCGGCCAGCAACTTTCGAAACACGCTCATGGGTCTTGGCCTCCCGGCCGGGTCCGTTGAAGACCGGCAGGATGGGCGCGAGGCCCCGACCCTGGATATCGAGGGATTGCCCTAGGCGGGCTCCTCCAAAATCCTCATTTCGCGGGGGTGATCGGGGAGGGGGCTAGCGCGAGCGGCCCCGCGCCGAGACGGGCCACAACGCCACCAGCGTGTCGCCCTCGACCACGTGGTAGGTGTCGTAGAGGTTCACGGTCGGATCGCAGTGCGGCGCGCCCAGGATCACCCGCTCGGCCAGGCCCGGAGGGGTCTCGCCCGGCGGCGGCAGGATCGCACCGTGCTCGTCGCCCATGAAGAAATAGCGCGAACCCTCCGGCGCGCCGCCGACCACCTTGGGCGGCTCGGCGTCGGTCGACAGGGCCTTGAAGCCGGCGTCGATCGTGACCATGCCCGGGGTGTTGGCGCTGACCACCCGCGCGTCGATCAGCAGCGACGGCTCGTAGGGGCTTTCGTCCGCGCCTTCGCCGGCGATGTCGCAGACTAGGTACTGGCCGTCCATGAACACGTACGAGCCGACCTGGAACTCGGTGAAGATCCCCAGCTCCGCGTCGATCCGGTGCGAGCCGGTGCCCGAGCCCGACACGATGGGCGGCGCGCCGCCGGCGGCGGTCAGGGCCTCGATCACCGAACGGATATAGGCGCCGCGATCCTCGAGATTGGCCTTGCGGTCGGCGAAGCTCTCGATGTGCTGCTGCATGCCGCAATAGCACTGCAGGCCCGCATAGATCAGGCCCGGCTCGGCCTGGATCGCTTGGAACAGGGCGACGGCGGCCTCGGGCGAGGCGACGCCGGTGCGGTGGATGCCGGGGTCGAGGTCGATCACCACCTTCAGCGGCTTGCCCGCCGCGGCGGCGGCCTGGCCCAGGGCGGCGACATTGGCGGCGTTGTCGACCACCGCCATCAGGTCCGTGGTCCGGCCGTTCAGCGCGATCAGGCGGGCGATGGCCGGCGCCGAGACCACCGGCGAGGTGATCAGCAGGCCGGTCGACACCCCGCCCTCCGCCAGGGCCTCGGCCTCGCCGATCTTGGCGCAGCACAGGCCCACGGCGCCGGCGGCGATCTGCAGCCTGGCGATGTCGACGCTCTTGTGGGTCTTGGCGTGGGGCCGCAGCTTGACGCCCTTGCCCGCCGCGAATTCGGCCATGCGCACGATGTTGCGCTCCAGGGCCGGCTTGTCGATCACCAGCACCGGGGTGTTGAGCTCACGGCGCGAGCCCGGGGCGCCGATCAGGCCGGCGTGCAGGTCTTGGTCGGTCATGGCGGTCTCCGCTCGAGGCCCCGATCAAAGGCTGAAGAGTTGCGTCAGGTGAGTATTGGCGAACTTGCCGGTCGGGTCCCAGGTCTTGCACGCGCTCACGAAGTCGCCGGCGCGCGGGTACAGCCGGTGGACGTCGGCCGTCGTCAGGGTGTGGCGCTTGGCCCAGTGCGGGCGGCCCGCGCCGTCGCGCAACACCGCCTCCATCTCCGTGAACAGCGGCCGCCAGGGCATCTTGGCGTACTGGTGGAACGAGATCGAGGCGCCGGGGCCGGCGTTGAACGGGCTCATCCAGATGTCGTCGCCCGCCGCCAGCCGGAACTCGAACGGGAAGGTGACGGGCAGCCGGCGCTTGCGGATGTGGGCCATGGCCGCCTTCAGGGTCGGCAGGCCGGCGGCGCGCGGCAGCTCGTACTCCATCTCCTCGAAGCGGATGTTCCGCTCGGACGGGAAGATCTCGTAGGCCGGGCCGGCGCGACGGCTGGGCTTGCCCATCATCCGCATCATCAGGCGCTGCAGCGACGGCGTCAGGAACGGGGCGGCCGCGCAGATGTCGCAGATGGTCTTGAAGGTGGCCTCGCTGTCCTCGCCGACCTCCCGGGCCGGGCGCCCGGGCTCGCGCGGCTCCACGGGGTGCAGGGTCTTGAAGATCACCTCGTCCGAATACGGGAAGACGAAGAACTCCATGTGGCGCGTGGCGGCGGCCAGTTCGTCCAGGCGCTCGGCCACCTCGGCCAGCGGCCGGCGCTCGACCCGCTCCTCCAGGTGGTAGGCGGGGATGACGTTGATCCTGATCTCGACGGCGACGCCCAGCAGGCCCAGGGACAGGCGCTGGGCCTGGTAGAGCTCGGGGTTCAGGTCGGGTCCGCACTCGACGATCCGGCCGTCGGCGGTCATCAGCCGGAAGCCGCAGGCCTGGGTCGACAGGCTGCCCAGCTCCGCGCCCGTGCCGTGGGTGCCGGTCGAGACGGCGCCCGCCAGGGACTGCGGATTGATGTCGCCCTGATTGATCAGCGACAGCCCCTCGGCCCACAGGGCCGCGGTCAGCTTCTTGAGGCTCCAGCCCGCCGGCGCCCAGACGGTTTTGCGGTCCGCCGCGATCTCGACCGCGCCCTCGTAGTCCGACAGGTTCAGCAGCAGGTCGCCGGTCTCGCACAGCGGCATGAACGAATGGCCGGCCCCCACCACGCGGACCTTGCCCGCCTGGCCGACCAGCGCGGCCAGCTCGGCGGCTTTGCGCGGCCTGGCGATCAGGCGAGGGGAGGCGGCCACGCTGCCCGACCAGTTGTTCCACCCCGTCATCCGCATCTCCCCGTTCGCGATAGGAATGGCCGCGATGCAGTGATGATAGTAAAAACTATCGTTCTTGCAAGCCGTCGCTCCAGGGCACCAGGGAAGGGTCGCCGAAGGTGTCGAAGTAGCGTTCGAACAGCAGGCAGACCTCGCGGCTGAGCGCCAGGGCGTCCTGGTCCGGCTCTTCCACGGCCATCTCGGTGGCCGAATAGGTCAGCTCGACCATCATCCGCATCGCCAGCCGCACCCGAGCCTCCGGCGCGCCCGGATAGCGGCCCTTGAGGATCTCGGCGAACTGGCCGGCCACCATGTCGCGCGAGGCGAAGCGCAGTTGCTGCAGCATGGGCACGGCGCGCAGGGCCCGGCCGATCGCCGCGCCGCCGGGGAACCGGCGGGTCATCTCGATCATCTCGGTCAGCATCGCGACGTTCTTCTCGATGCGCTCGGCCGCCGTGTCGCCCTCCAGGCCGCCGGCCTCGATCCATTCGAAGACCTTGTCGTCCTGGGCCTTCATCAGCCGGTCGCCCAGCTCCTTGAGGATCGCGTACTTGTTCGGGAAGTAGCGGTAGAGGGCAGGGGGCGTGAGCCCGGCCCGCTTGCAGATGGCGTTGGTGGTCAGTTGCTCGAAGCCGATCTCGCCCAACATCTCGCCGGCCGTGGCCAGGACCACCTCGTAGGTGTCCTGCCCGCGCGCCTGGGTGGGCTGCAGCTTGGCGTCCAGCGCGATGTCGGGGCCGGCGGTCTTCTTGGCCGTCGCCTTCGGCATGGCGGTTTCTCCGTTCCAGTTCCCTTGGACTAGAACGCTTCGAGGCAAAACGCCAATCCGCACGAACCCTTAGCGCGCCCCTCTAGCGTGATCGCGTCAGGTGCAGGAAGGCGACGATCACCAGGGTGACCAGGGCCAGCCCCACGCCCAGCCAAACCGCCGGCCGCACGTCGGCCCCGCTGACGATGAACGAGGCCAGCAACGGCCCCGCGCCGCAGCCCAGCAGGCTGGCCCCGGGGCCGAGCAAGGCGGCCCGGCGGCTGGGGTCGGCCTCGATGGCCAGCGGCGTCAGATAGGGCGAGGCGAACAGCCAGACGAAGCCGAACACCGTGGCGGCCGCCAGGAACACCGGCGCCGAGGGCAGGGCGGCCATCACCAGCAGGGCGACGGCGGCCAGCACCACCGAGGCGGTCAGCGACCAGAACCACGACAACCGGCCGGCCAGGGCCGTGGCCGTCGCGCCGCCCGCGACCTGGGCCGCCAGCGACATCGCGAAGGCCGCGCTGGCGACGCTGGGCGGATGCCCGGCCTGGCGCGACAGGGGCTCGGCATAGATCCACACCGCCAGGATGAAGGCCTGGAAGCAGAAGACCGCCGCCAGGGCGATCCAACCCCGCGCGCTGGGCAATCCCTTGGGATTGTCCTCGCTCTCGACCAGGGGCGCATAGAGGCCGGGGATCGCCAGGCCGGCGACGGCGGCGGAGACGGTGAGGGCGGCCAGCATCACGAAACCGCCGTCCGGGCCGAAAGACCCCATCACGAGGGCCCCGATCGCGGCCACCACGCCCAACTGCAGCAGGGTCTGGATCGTCAGGTACAGCCCCGCCCAGCGCTCGGGGCGCGGCGAGCGGACGATCATGCCGGTGATCAGCCAGATCATCGCGCCGGCCGGCAGGCCCGCGACGGCGCGGACCAGGATCAGCAGATCGCCCGAGACGCGAGTCGTGGCCAGGTCCAGCGCCGCCAGCAGCAGGCCGCAGGTCACGGCCGCCAGCCGCAGTCGACTCCGCCCGAACATCGGACCGATCACCGCCGCCCCGATCCCCATGGCCACCAGCTCGGCCATGCCGGCCAGGCCCAGCTGGTTGGCGGTCAGCCGGCCCGCCGCTTCCAGCCCGCCCAGCAGCAGGGGGCCGACGCCCGGGAACAGCACCCCGACCAGGCCGATCCAGAACACCGACAGGCGCTGGGTCAGGCTGGGCGGCTGGCCGATCCAGGCGCCCGTCGCGGCCGGCGACGCTTCGCCGGCCTGGACCTCGACCGCGCTCAATACTTGGCCCGGAAATAGACGCCGTAGGTGCGCGGCGGACCCATGCTGAACACGTCGAAGCCGAAGGCCGCGATCTGGGTGATGTCCGAGATGTTGGTGGTGTCGGCCAGGTTCTTGCCCCACACGCCCAGTTCGTAGCGGCCGTCGGCGAAGGCCCAGCCGACCTGGCCGTCGACGAAGGCCCGGGCCTTGTCGCTGAGCCGCTCGGTGTTGGCCGTGTCGTAATAGACCTTGCTGCGATAGGTGAAGTCCAGCTGGGTGATCAGGTCGCCGGCGCCCAGCGGATGCTGGTAGCGCGCCGCGCCGTTCAGGCTGACCTTCGGCGCCGAGGGCAGGGTGTTGCCCGAATAGTCGGCCGGGGGCAGGGACGGGTCCTCGAACGAGAGGAAGTCCTTGTACTCGGCGCTCAGCAACGACGCGCCCAGGGTCAGGCTCAGGCCCGTGATCGGCCGGGCCTCGATCTCGGCCTCGCCGCCATAGACCCGCGCCTTGGAGGCGTTGGTGAACAGCTGGACGGGCAGGCCGTCGCGCTGGACCTGGGTGTAAACCTGCAGGTCCTTATAGTCGTAATAGAAGGCCGAGACGTTCACCCGCAGGCGGCGGTCGAGGAACTCGCTCTTGGCCCCGATCTCGTAGGCGTCGACCGTCTCGTCCTTGTAGGGCCCCAGGTCGCGGGGGTCCGTCGTCTGGCCGCTGAAGAACCCGCCGCTCTTGGTCCCGCGATTGTAGGTCGCGTAGACGTTGGCGTCGTCGCTCAGCGCGTAGCGCAGGCCCAGGCGGCCCGAGATCGAGCTGAAGGTCTTCTGGTTGTCGTATTCGAACAGGGTCAGCAGGCCGTAGTCGACGTCGCTGACATAGTGGAAGGTCTTCTTGTCCTGCGACCAGCGCAGACCGCCCGTCAGGGTCAGTTTCGGCGTCAGGTCGTAGTCCACCTGGCCGAAGGCGGCGTAGCTGGTGGTCTTCTGATGCAGGGGCCAGCCGAACACGCCGACGCTGTTGGCCGGGTCCATGCCGGTCGGGTTGTTGACCGGATCGGGGACGCGCAGGACCTCCAGGACGTTGTAGTGGCTGTCGTTGTCGAGGTTGTCGCGGGCGGCGTAGAGGCCGGCGACCCAGCGCAGGCCGGTCGCGCCGTTCGACTGCAGGCGGAACTCCTGGCTGGTGGTGTCCTGCTTGGCGATGTAGCGGGCGTCGAAGATCGAGATCGGGTTGGAGTCGGTCTCTTCGTAGTCGTCGCGCTTGGCCTGCTGGTAGCCGGTGATCGAGAACAGGGTCACGCCGCCGAAGTCGTAGCTGATCGCGCTGGTCGCGCCGAACAGCTTGACGATGTCCTTGCCCTCGAAGCGGTAGTCGCCCTCGTACTTGTTGTCGCTGGTGTTGGCGTAGCCGGCGGCGTTCGTGCACTGGCCCGACGTGTAGTAGGCCGGCTTGCAGAAGATGTAGCCGTAGGTCGGGTCGGGATCGGCCGTGCTGGCCGCCTCGGCCGTTTGGGCGATCAGCGAGCGGTTGTAGGTCAGGATCGAGCCGCCGCTGGACTTGCTGTAGCTGGCCGAGACGTCGACCGTCAGCTTGTCGTCGGGTTTCCACTGCAGGGCGCCGCGCACGGCCTTGCGGTCGGCGTCATTGCCCTTGTTGCCGGTCAGGCGATTGAGCGTGTAGCCGTCGCTCTTGTCGTAGAGGCCGGCGATCCGGAAGGCCAGGGTGTCGGCGATCGGCCCGCCGAAGCCGCCCTGGACGTTGAGCGAATTGAACCGGCCGTAGTCCACGGCCAGGTCGCCCTCGGGCGTGCTGCTGGGCTTCTTGGTGGTGACGTTGATCGCGCCGCCGGTGGTGTTGCGGCCGTAGAGCGTGCCCTGGGGCCCGCGCAGCACCTCGACCTGCTGCAGGTCGTAGAAGCCGGCCATCTGGGCGAGGGGGGAGGCGACATAGACGCCGTCGACATAGACCCCCACGGCGCTTGCGGTGGCGGGATTGAAGTCGTTGACGCCGATACCGCGGATGAAGATGCGGGGATTGGCGGCGTTGTCGTCGGTCTTGATCTGAAGGCCCGGCGAAAGGCCCGACAGCGCCAGCACGTCGCCGACGCGCTGATCCTTGAGCTGGTCGGCGGTGAGGGCGGTCACCGACACCGGCACGTCCTGGAGGTTTTCCGATCGTTTCTGGGCGGTGACGACGATCTCGTCGAGCGCGACCGCCTCCTGGGCGTGGACCTGACCCGCCGCCGCCATCATCGCCATCCCGGCGACGCCCGCGAGCACCTGAAGCTTCCGCATTCCATACCCCCGTCACTGTTTTTATGAGGGTTACAGTAGCTAAAGCTATCATTATGGCAAGCGACGTTCGCGGAGCTTCGTTCGACCGCCGATCAAGCCCCGAACCAAGGCAGTTTTAGGCCTCCCGGCGCTCGAATTTCGAGCGTCGCGCCTCAGGATTCCCCCCGATTGGCCCACGGCGCGAAAAGCGTAATCTGTGGGGCTGAGGGAGCACGTCATGCACACATCGCACTTCTGGCAAAGCGCAGGCCTCATCGCCATCATCTTCGGCGCGGCCGTCCTGTCGGCCATGATCGGGTCGCGGGCCCATGCGGCGGAACCTTGCGGCCTGGCGGCGGGCCTGACTCAGACGTTCTGACGGTCGAGGCGGCTCAGGGACAACCGGGCTCGTGACGGGCGGGCGCTTGGCCGTTCGTCGTCACGCCAGCCGGCTGCGGCCGCTGTGGAGCGCTCAGAAGTCCGCGCCACGGAGATGGCGGCGACGCCGGCGGTCCAGATCCACGCCAGGCCAGATTCACGCCAGGATCGCCAGAGACATTATTTCCGATAATATTCCTTAGGCGATGTATATGAACTTCGGCCCTGCTAACGCCTGATGTCACTGACTCCAAACTCTGCGAGTCGCACGCCGCCTGTCACCGGTTGCCCCAACGTTCCGCCCTTTGACGATTTCTGACCCCAAACCCCGCGACTGCCTGTCTCCAATCGTTGCGACTAGCCCGGTGCCGAAAAATCGAGCCTGTGCCGCTCAGCCGTTTGTGAGATGCTCCCGATATGGCCAACCGCTCTCACACGCCCAGCCTGTTCGGAAATTCGCCGGCGTACATCACGCGACTACGCATCCGGATGTTCGCCCGGATGATCCGCAACATCGGCGTCTTCGCGTTTGGGATCAGCGTCGGCTGGATGGCCCTGACGCTCACGTTCAGCTGGAACCTGGCGATTATCGCTTCGGCCGGCCTTGGCGCGTTCCTCGTCGGCTACTGGCTGATCCCGTTCTACGTCGAGCCGGATGGCGACGCTTGAGCTAGTAGACGTAGCCGCCAATCGCGCCCGCGGCGGCGGCATAGGTCCAGCGCCGCCTCAAGTCCCGCGGCCACGCCAAAGACCGCTCGTCGATCTGTAGGATTGCATTCCTAGGCAACTCCATTGGCAGCAAGAACATCAGATCTTGCGCGGCGTGTTCAAACAACGCTTGCCAGCCTTTGATCTTGGTATGGCGGTAGCTGAACAAGAGCCAGTTACGCCCGAGTGGCGATATCTTCTCCGAGAGGACTGGATCGCCAGGCTCAGCCAGCACCAGAAGCGCAAGGCGCACGTAGAGAAGTCTCGCCGCTGCGTCGATGTCGGCCCAGCAGTCCTGGGGCATATGATTGCTGCCCGTTGGCGAGCGCCTTTGAAGTAGCGGGCTTTCGAGCAGCGAGCTGAGCACCCCTGAGTTCGGAGCCCTCATGTTGGTTCTCAGGGCGTCGATGACGTCGCGTACCGCCCAACGAAGGCGAAGTCGCCGTTCGAGCGCCTCGGCGCTGCCGCTGTCGTCCAGCACGCGAAAAACGCGCGCGAGCATCGCCGGATCATCGAACTGTGCGCCGTCCAACAAGCTGTCGCGCGGTTCGATCGGTTCCCCTCCCCCGAACGCGCCGCCCCAATCGTCATCATCTGTGAGAGGCGGCGCTGGAATGACCCTTAGATCCGCCACGGCCTGGCGCTCGAGGCGAAGGCGTTCTACTTGGCGCGCGGCGGGGCCGGACCTCGCTGCTGCGGCATTGATAATCGCCTCGGCCCGTTCGACGCCTTGCCGAACGTTCGGGTTGCGAGCGATGGGTTCTAGAGGCCGAACGCCGCGGCGAGCTGCGTTGAGAAGCCATAGAGTTGGTGCCGGCCCTTCGCGCTGGAGGCGGTAAGGGACTTCGAGATAGCCACGGCCGGGGATCTGGACATATAGGCGGGAAAGGTCGCGAGGATCGTACTTCGCGATCACTTCGCGCGCGCCCAGTATGTAGGCGTCGCCAAGCGCTGGACTGTAATACTCGTCGCTGAAGGCCTTGATGCCGCGCCGCCCGATCATCGATTTGATCTCGGGCAAGAGGTTGAGGCGGAAAGTCTTCATGTCCTCCGGGAACCGGGGTTCGCGGCCATGGGCTTTGGCGGTCCATGCCTCCAGCGGGCTGATGCCTAGCTCGCTATGTTTGGTCTGGTGATATACCCCGAGAATTTGATGCGCGAAGTACAGCTCCAGCTCGTCAATTCGTAGTCGAGCGGATGCTTTGCTGTCGTATTTACCCCGAGCCAACGGGTTGCGGTGCGTTGCGCCGGGTATTATGCGGCACTTTCCCATCAACGTGCCGATTAGGCGCTCGACATGTCCGCCATAGCGCGTGCGGCCGGGCGGCCGTAACTCCCAGCCAGTGCCTTCATTGCGCACTGCACGTTGTGTCGAAAGCGAACGGAACTCAGCCGCCCGGTCGCTGTGTAGAAGTAGAGGCAGGCCTTCCGGGGGCCAAGCGTAGGTAAGACCGCGAGCGGCAAGCCAGTTGGACTTTCTGGACACTGCCAAGTCTACTGCTGTTGCGACGCGAATTCGGGAGGGAGGATCAAGGCCGATGTAAAAGGCTACGACCATGCGTGTGGCTACATCAATGATAACAGTCAGCCAGACGCGACCGATCGGTCGACCTTTTGAGTCCACCACGATAACGTCTGCAAGACGTATGATCGATTTGCCAAACGTCCCAAGGCATCTCGACATTAAATCTACCTGCCCTTGGCGTTTGCTGTTCTGCTGCCGCCGCCCCTTTTCGCTTAAGAACAATAGTTCGATTTGGAATAGCATTTTTCCGGCGAATGACGGCCGTCCGACCCACTCGAGGAAGGCCTTCATCCTCACATGCATCTCCAATCTTCTCAGCAACGCTGACCAGAGAAGCTTGCGCCAGCGTCAAATATTCCGCGTCTAAGAATTTTGCGATCAGTTCTTCCTGGCGAGGCAGAAGGCGAGATCGTCCCTTGGGGTAGCCCTTGGGCTGTGACACTAGATCCTGGATCGTGCCCTGAGCTGCTCGCGCGCGTCCCTATTGATTTCGACTGCCTCGCCCTTCTCCTGACCAAAGTGGATGTCGGAGAGGTGCAGAGTGACAAATGGCGCGGGGGCGACGGGAGCATTTGCCATTGGGGTCAAGCCTCAATCCGGATGCGACCCGAACGCTTCGCGTCGGCCAACGCCGACTCGACTCGCGCTCGCAGCGGGACGTCGCTGAAGCGCGCAATTACGCGCTGTACCGTTTTGGACTGTTGGTCGGTCATTACGAGAGGAGCGCCGTCAGCGGGCAAGGCCGACGGGAGGCTGAGCGCCTCTGGAATGCTGAGAACGTCGACGATTTGTGCTTCGATCGCACTCAAGTCCGCGTCACTTAGCGAAGTATCGCTCAACCGCTTAAACAGTGTTCGCAGGTTGTCACGCAACTGAGGATTCCCGACAAGCGCCTTCTTAAGGATCGTTCGCTGGATGAAATTCGTCATGTCTGATCCGCCCCAAGGACAACTAATAGCTTCAGCTTTACCGGAGTCGCAACGCTTGAGTGCTCTGGGTGCCGTGCGTTTTTGGAGCCAGTTTTCGCGAGTTTGGAGACAATCGCGGGGTTTGAGGCCAATTTTGAGATCGGTCCTGGAGGCGTCAAAAACGGCCTTCTGGGCGTGCAGGTTTTGAAAGGGGGTTATGAAAGGCGCTATCCCTTTTCCGCCATAAGCCGCTGAATCCTTTCACAAACGGCCGATTGCGCTTTCGGTTTCCAGAAATAGGAATATATTCCTCACCCCCGATTGGCCGCGCAGGCAAATGTGGCTGTGGTCAAAACTAGGAAAATATTCCTATATCTCTGTCGCGACTACTGGAGACAGCGACATCGAGGATCGTGGCCCGATATGCACGCTGCTGGTCTATATCGACGACGCCATCAGCCGGCTGATGCATCCGCGGTTCGTAGAGACGGAGTCAACTTTCGCCGACTTCGCCGCGACCCAGGGCTGCCTGGAAGTCCACGGCAAGCCGGTCGCGTTCTACAGCGACCTACGATGGCGGCCGCCGATCATAATGGGAAAATATTCCTAATCCGGCGCTGGCGATTGCTTGCGGTAGCGCGATGCTACTATAGGAACATATTCCTATAGACGATGATGTGGCTGCGGACCTGAGATCGCGATCAGGCCGGAAATGGGTCGGATGGGCGCGGCCCGTTCGCGGGCACGCCCATCCGACTGCCCTCCCCCAAGGGCAAGGCGGTGCGGCTGGCGCGTATGAGCCCGCCCCGCCTGAACGCTTCAGACGCCGCCCCCGCCACACCGAAAGCCGCTGCGCCGTCAATTCATCCGGTCGACGGCGGGATCGGACTCTCCGTGTCCCAGCGCGTCGGCAACGACCCGGTTGGCCTTCGCGAATCGGCTCTCGCCGAGCGGATCCGGATCGTTGCTCGACGGGGCCTCGACGCCGGACTCGCGGGCGATCGCCTCGGCCGCGGCCTGATCGATCGCGCGCCTGAGGTCGGCCAACCGCCTGTCAGCTCCGGCCATGGTGGCCCAGAAGCCCTTGTCTTGCGTCGCCGGCTCCCAGGCGTTCCTTGCGTCTGCCTCCGGGACAGGCGCGGACAGCGCCTCCTCCATCCGGGGCGGCGCGGCGCGCGCGTCGCCGCCGACGATGAGGCTCCTGGCCTGGGCCAGGATGGCGCCAAGGCTCTTGAGCGTCGCCAGGCTACGCAACCGCCCGGACCTTCTGCTCGTGGATCGCCGAACGCGCGGCTTCCATGACCCTTTCGGCCAGGCGCGCGATGTCGTCTTCGGCGACGCCATGCTCGCGCGCCCAGATCTTTACGGCGTGCTTGACGATGCCCGCGGCGGGATCGGAGGCGAGCGCGCTGGCGAATGAATCGTGGGTGGCCTGGGATCCTTTGAGGACAGCTGCGTCGAGAGACATGGCGGGGTTCCTGATGCAACGTGAAGGCGGCGTTGGGGCGGCGATACGACTTCGAAAAGGCCGGAAAACGGACCCGACCGATGGGGACGGTCGGGTCCGGAGGCGGCTCGAACGGCCAGCGGTGACTGGCCGAGCGCGGTGTATGTCGTAGCGACACTCCAACGATGGCGATCGACAGAGACGTTTTGCAGCCGCCCGACTGTGATCGTCGCGGCCTACGCTCGAAGGATGCTGAAGGGGGCGGCGCGCGGATGTGCGGATTTGCACATCGTCAGAAATAAAGGCGCCAGTTTACCTCGCGGCCGGGACGGTCAGACTCGCGTGAGATTGAAGATCGGGATCGCCGCAACGTCCTTATGTCCCCGGGTCCGCCCGACATAGCCGCAGCGCACCCGGTCGCCGTGAAAGACCGCCAGCGCTCCGGCCAGGGCTTCGCTGACACACGCCGAACCGGGCGCGACCTCGGGTTCGATGCGCGCGGCGACCACCACATGGGCGCCGATGACGGCCGGGGCCTTGGTCAGCGGATTGGTGCTCAGGTGCACCGGCCCATAGTGCCCGCCGATCCTGAGGCCCAAGCTGCGCGGCAGACCGAGGGCCCGAAGGTCCAGCGCCCGATGAGCCTCCTGGAGAGCCAGGGCCGCCAAGGCGGCGTCGATCGGATGGTCGAAGACGAGGAACAGGCCGTCGCCCCAGGTCTCGACGTGGCGCGGCGGCGCATCGAGACCCGAGACGACCTTGGCCATCTGCCCCATCACGGTGTCCACGAAGGCCGGAATCTGATCGTCGCGCAGAGCCCCGAACCCCTTCACGTCGGCGAAGAGCATGGCCTTCATGGCCCGTGAGGTCCGTGCGTCCGCGTCTTGGTCGGACCGTTGGCGCGGGAGCGACGGCGGCCGTCGAACGGCGATGATCTCCTGCCGACGCCCGCCCTTCGCCCAATAGGCCAGATCCACCGCCGCGCCGGCCAGTCCCTCGGTTGCGTGTCCGTCCCACACCACCACCTGGATCGCCTCGGTCGACAGGGTCTGGGCGCGCAGCACCGCGCAGCCCATGGCGATCTGGCTGGCGTAGGCGAAGACCTGTTCGTCGCCGACATAGGGGTCCGGCGAGGCGTAGCGCACGGACGTGGCGCGGGCGAAGCAGTGCTCGAAGCGCTCGACCCAATCGCGCCCGAACGGCGCGACCGACACCGCGACGAAGGAGGCGAGATTCACAGGCAGGACCAGATGCAGTTCGGCGCCGGCGTCCAGCACGGCCTCGGCGAAGACGATGTCGGCGCCGGCGGCCAGGCCGCCGTAGGCGAAGCCGATCCCCTGCCCCCGCACCACGCGGTCGGCCTCGTGGCGCAGGTCGCCGTCCAATCCGCTGGCCAGCGCCCCTTCGCGCGAAGCGTCCAGGATGTGGCCGGTGAAGTGGGCGCAGACCGGCGGTCGGAAGGGCGCCAGCCAAGCGGGATCGACGCCGGTCTCGCGGCACAGCATCTCCAACTGGCGCAGGGTCGAAGCGTGGGCGGCGAAAGCCCCCGGCGCGCAGGCGAGCGCTTCGACCATCATCGCCCGCGCCGCCTCGATGTCGTCGATCAAGAAGCTCGCCTCGGCGCGGCTGGCGGCCGCGAAATAGGCCACCTCCCCCGTCAGTCCCTGCGGCGGCGGAACGCGCAAGGCCGCGGTCGCCCGGGTCTGTCCGCCCGCCCGATCGCCGGCGATCAGTGTCATGGTCGCGGCGTTGACCGCGCCATAGAGGCCGCCGAAACGTTGGTACAACGCATCGTAGCGGCGGGTCGACGCCTTGGCGAAAGCCGTCCGGCGCGGTTCGCGCGCGGTCAGGGCGACATCCTTCAGCAGACGCGCGCCCAGGGCGATCGCGTCGGGATCGTCGTCAACCCGATCCAGGCCCAGGCGAACATATTCGACCCGCGCGAAATCGATGGCTCCGGCCCGCGCGAGGCAAAGCACGGCCTTGCAGGCGATCTCGCGCGAAGTCTCGCCCGCTTCCAGGGCGGCGCGGGCCAGATCGTAGGCGGCGAGAATCTCGCCGCGCTGGATCAGCGCGCCGATCTTGTCCTTGTCGAAGGTCGTGGCCTCGATCAGGGAACGCGGCCCGCGCCGTTTTCGATCTTTGGATCCAGAGTGATGTTCTGCTTGTGCGAGTCGGTCATGTACAGGCTGTAGACGTATTCGCCGACCCGATTGTCTTCATAGACGACCGTGAAGCACGTGAAGGGCTTTTGCGGCACGTCGTAGAGCATTTCGATCCAGGTGTAGCTGGAGAAGTTGATCCCGAAGTCGTCCGTGAAGAGGATCGGGCGTTTCTGGAACGTCCAGTCGACGCCGACGAGGTCGTCGCTCAACCGGAAGACCAGTCGGCTCGGAGCTTCGAGTTTCAGCGACAGCGGGACCGGATTGTTGGGATCGAGAACGTTCATGAAGTTGACGTTGTCGGCGATGCCGATGACCAATTCGATGATCGGTAGTGACTCTGTCATGTGAAACCCCCTTCTACGGTGGCGCCAGCTAGAGGCGACTCTCGCCAGAATGCAAGAAAGCCGGGATGGGCGTAGCCCTGCTTTCTCAGGTCGCGCACGATCGCGTCGGCCAGATCGCGCCGGCCCTGGGCGAGATAGGCGCGCGCCAGCACGTCACGGCCCGCCGGAGAAAGCGAGCCACGCCGAGGCGACAAGGTCGCGACCGCCTCCGCCGGCTGTCCCGCCGCCAGGTGCGCCGTCCCGTAGAGCACCGCCCGCTCGACCACGGCTTCGTGCGACACCGGCGCGCGACGCAGGTGATCCAGCAGCGCCAACGCCAGGTTCCGTGTCCGTGCGGGGTCGCCGGCAAGCCGCGCGAGCGTGATCGCCTGTTGGTCCAGGCGACCGTCCAGGTCGGCGCGCCAGGCCTTGGCCTCATCGCCCGTGCGCAGCCTGGCCAGCATGGCCGCGGCCTCGGCGTGGGCGGCGCGCGCGTCGGGCAGTTGGCCCGACCAGGCCGCCAGGTCGATGGCGTCCATCTGCCCGATCAGCAGATACTCCAGCCATCGGGTGTTGGTCGGGTCCAGGGCCACCAGCTTGCGTAACCCCTCCATGGCCCTGTCCGACCGTACGCGGGCCTGCGCCGTCCGCCCCAGGTCCAGCTCCAGCCGCGCCAGGGCCAATTGAGCGGCCAGATTGCGGGCGGCCAGCGGCTTGTCCGCCGGAGTCCTGGCCGAGGCCTGGGCCAGAAGGTTCGCCGCGCCCTCGCGCTCGGCGAAGGCTTCGCGGGGACGCCCCAGCTTGACCAGGGAATCGGCCACCCACGCGTGAGCGTCCACGGCGTCGACCAGGCGGTCCTGATCGTCAGGCGCGCGAGCCCGTTCGGCCTCGAAGGCGGTGGACGCGGCGCGGAAGGTGGCGAGGGCCTCATCCGTCCGCCCCTGCTCCATGAGCAGGGTGCCAAGGTTGCTTTTGGCGTAGGCCACTTCCAGCCGCCAATCGGCGCGGGCGGGGTCGAGTTTCACGAGGGTCTGGGCGAGTTCGCCGTAGCGATTGAAGCCTCGCTCCGCGGCGGCGGTGTTGCCTTGGCGCCATTCCATATAGGCCAGCCAGTAGACGTTCTGCGCCTCGTCGAAGATCCGATCGCCGTTGTTGGGCGCGCGGGCGGCCAGCTCGTGCGTGGTCGACGCGGCCTGACCGAAGGCGGCGCGGGCCCCGGCCAGGTCGCCGCGCTGCTCCCGGATCGTGCCCAGCAGCGTCTGGGCCTTGGCGCGCTGGGCCAGGGCCCTGTCGTCGAGCCGATCGGTGCGCGCCTTGCCATAATAGGCCAGCACCCTGGAGCCGACGCCGTCGAGGACGTCGAGGCGGCCCACCGGCTCCAACTGTTCGCGCAGGTCGCCCAGCATGTAGGCCACGAGGGCCTCGGTCTCGTCGCGCTGGTCGCGAGCGATCTGGCGGGACTTCAGCGTGGCGACCGTCATCGCCCCCATGGCCAGGGTCACGACCAGGGCGGCGGCGCTGAAGCCGGCCATCAACCGCATGCCGCGGCGGGCGTCACGCTGGACCAACTGGTCGAGGCTGACGTCCAGCAGCCTGGCGGCGATCTTCAGCCGCGCCAGACGCGGTCCGTCCGCGTCGCGCCGCGGGTCCACGGCCAGGGGCTCGACGCCCGGCGGCAGGGCCGCCCGCAGGGCCGGCGGCAACACCGTGGCCAGAAGCGCGTTCCTCGGCGTGGCGGGGGTGAGCACGCAGAGAACCTGGCCAAGGCCGTGGTCCCTCAGGAAGTACGACACTTCCTGGTCCACCCAGCGCGAGCTCGCCGAGGCCGGGGAGCAAAGCACGATCAGCGCGTCGGAGCGGTCCAACGCGTCGCGGATCACCTCGCCCAGATCGGGCGAGGCGCTCAACTCGTCGCGATCCCGAAAGATCGGCGTCAGCCGCCGCGTCGACTCCCCGCCGCCGATCGTGGCCAGGCGGCGCGGCGCACGGTAGGCCTCCAGCGCGCGATGCAGCCAATCCGCGGCTTTGCGGTCCTGGTGGCTATAGCTGATAAAGGCCCGGTAGCGTGGTCGGCTGTTCATTCGTCGTCCCTGAATCGACTGTGCAGGAGCGTTTTCGATGGCCGTGATTCCCCCCTCGCCCCCGCTCGCTCCGAGCCATACGCCGGTCACGTCGTCGCCAGAAGGCGACTATCGCACCAACCGGCTGTTCCGGCACATGGCGCGAGACGAGATCGAAGCCCTCGCGCCCCAGATCGAGCACCTTAACTATGGCAAGGGCGAGCTGATCGTCCAGCGGCTGGATGAGAACGGCGGCGTCCATCTGCTTTTGGAGGGCGCGCTGCTGGCCAACCAGTACGCCCGGTCGGGCCGCGAGGTCGGCTATCGGCGCATTTCGCCGGGCGGCTATTTCGGCGAGATCTCGGCGATCGACGGACTGCCCCGCTCCGTGAACATCATGGCGCTGGAAGACGTGCGCGTCGCCCGCCTGCCCCAGGCCCTGATCCTGGATCTGTTCGAGCGATCGCCGCGCTTCATGCGGGCGATCCTGGAGGACCTGGCGAGCCTGACCCGCTCGCTGACCGATCGCCTGTTCGAATTGAACGCCGTCTCGGTGGCCTGTCGCGTCGATATCGAGCTTTTGCGCATGGCGGCATCAGCGGGCGGCGACGGTCGACAGGCTGTGATCCACCCCTGCCCCACCCACGCCGAACTGGCGGTTCTGGTCGGCAGCCAGCGCGAACCCGTGACGCGTGAACTGAACCGCTTGGCCGGCCTGAAGATCGTCTCCCAGACAGGCCGCACCCTGCGGATTCTCGACCTGCCGGCACTGGCCAACGAGATCGAGCGCATCGGCGGCGAAATTTAGTCGCGGCTATCAAAGTCAGCGACACCGCCGAACCAGTAATAGGAAATAATTCCCACACTCAGGAACCGCCATCGTTCCGGTCGAAGCCTTGCGACCGCGCCTGTCAAAAACACTTCACACAAAACCCGGTCCCCGAACGTCCGGCTCGAAACTCTCCCCTCCCGACGGCGCTGCGGGATGGTCCCCGACGGCGACCGATCGGGGATAGACCATGCGCACCAAATCCAACTGGATGACCACCACCATGCTGGCGACCGGCCTGCTGGCCGTCGCCGCCGGCCAGGCCCTGGCCGCCGACGCGACGCCGGCCCAGCCCGGCGCCGACGAAGTCGAGACGATCGTCGTCACCGGCTTCCGCGGCAGCCTGGCCCACGCGCGCGACCTGAAGCGCGACGCGGTCGGCGCCACCGACGTCATCGTGTCGGAAGACATCGCCGCCTTCCCCGACCTGAACCTGGCGGAATCGCTGCAGCGCATTCCCGGCGTGACCATCTCGCGCGACTCCGGCGAAGGCCGGCAGATCACCCTGCGGGGCCTGGGCCCCGACTTCACCCGCACCCAGCTGAACGGCATGGAAGTGCTGGGCAACACCGCCTCGGGCATGGACAACCGCGGCGGCGTCAGCCGCACCCGCAGCTTCGACTACAGCCTGTTCGCCTCGGAGCTGTTCAACCGCGTCACCGTCCAGAAGTCGTCGGCGGCCGAACAGGACGAAGGCGGCATCGGCGGCACGGTCTTCCTGACCACGGCCAAGCCGTTCGACTATCCGGGCTTCAAGGCCGTGCTGTCGGCCAAGGCCCAGCAGAACAGCAACGCCGACGACAAGGTCACGCCGCGCGTGGTGGCCCTGGTCTCCAACCGCTGGGGCGACTTCGGGGCCCTGGCCTCGGTGGCCTACGGCGTCAACGATTCCAACGAGTTCGGCTATCGCAGCTTCAACTGGGGCGCCATCCGCGCCAATCCGGGCAACATCGGCCCGGGCGTCAGCGCCGCCGACGCGGCCAGGCTGACGGCCCCGACCCCGACCATCTTCGCGCCCCAGGCCGACACCTATTCCACCTGGTACGACCGCCGCAAACGCCTGGGCGCCACCCTGTCGCTGCAGTACGAGCCCGGCGACAAGCTGAAGCTGGGCTTCGACGCCCTGTACAGCCAGCTCGAGAACAGCCGCCAGAACTTCGCCCTGGCCACCTCGGGCATCAACAGCCTGACCGGCAACATCACCGGCGCCCAGGTGATGCAGAGCGCGGTGATCCAGGGCAACACCCTGATCGCCTCCAGCTACACGGGCGTGGACCTGCGCAGCGAGTTCAACCGCGAGGAAGACAAGACCAAGTTCTACCAGACCGCGCTGAACGGCTCGTACCAGGCCACCGACAAGCTGCTGCTCAAGGGCCTCGTGGGCTATTCGAAGTCGGACTACAGCCTGCCGGTGTTCGACAAGGTGTTCCTGGAGTCCAAGAACCACGCCTTCAGCTTCGACGACCGTCCCGAGATGCCGGTCAACACCTATGACGCCGGCCTGACCGATCCCGCCAAGTGGGACCTGATGCGGATGGACACCCAGGAAAACCGCATCTCCTCGGAATACACCAACGCCCAGTTCGACGCCCTCTTCGCCGCCAACGAGACCTCCACCTTCAAGGGCGGGGTCGAGTACAAGAAGTTCGTCAACAGCGGCGCCCAGTGGAGCGACAAGGAGTTCAAGAACGTCCCGGCCAACACGGCCATCCCCAACACCCTGAAGATGACGGTGCCGTTCAAGACCCTGGGCAACTACATCGTCGGCGATGTCGACCAGGTCTACGCCCTGATCGGCCAAGTCCGCGACCTGCAGGCCCTCGGCGCCAAGTTCGCCACCCCCGGCACCAACTACACGGTGACCGAGGAGACCCAGGCGGCCTACCTGCAGTACGACCTGAACACCACGATCCTGGGCAAGGGCGTGCGGGCCAACGCCGGCCTGCGCTACTACTCCACCGACCTGACCTCGGAAGGCATGCTGAACACCGGGACCAGCCTCCAGCCGGTGTCGATCAAGCACAAGTACGACGGCGTCCTGCCGGCCCTGAACGTCGCCGTCGACATCAATGACGGCATGGTGGCCCGCTTCAGCGCCAACCGCGACATCAGCCGCCCGGCCCTGGGCGACCTGGCCGCCGCCGGCTCGCTGACCACCGCCCCGTTCGGCGGCACGATCAGCACCGGCAACCCGAACCTGACGCCGTTCACCTCGGACTCGATGGAAGGCTCGCTGGAGTTCTACGACGGCCGCGTCGGGTTCTTCTCGGTCGGCGTCTTCTACAAGAAGCTGAAGTCGTTCATCACCAGCCAGACCAGCGTGATGCCCTACTCCCAGACCGGCTATCCGCTGTCGTTCCTGCTGCCCGGCCAGGACGGCTCGATCATGTACAATGTCAGCCATCCGGTGAACGGTCCGGGCGCCGACATCCAGGGCCTGGAAATCGCCTTCCAGCGCGACTTCGACTTCCTGCCCGCGCCCTTCGACCACCTGGGCGTCGTGGCCAACGGCACCTATGCCGACGGCTCCTCGCCGGTGCTGATCAGCGGGAACTGGATCACCCTGCCCCTGATCAACCTGTCGAAGTACAGCGCCAACGCCACGATCTACTACGAGACCGACACCTGGGGCATGCGCCTCTCCAGCGCCTACCGCGACAAGTACCTGACCGGCGCGGGCGGCAACGGCAACATCGGCGACGGCGTGAAGGCGACGAACAACATCGACTTCTCGGCCCACTACAACGTCACGCCGGGCCTGAAGCTGACCCTGGAGGGCATCAACCTCTCCAACCAGCACGTCATCCAGTACACCGACGTGACGGCCCAGCGGACCACGGTGAACGTCAGCAGCGGCCGGACCATCCTGATCGGCGCGACCTACGAGTTCTAGGTCCGTCGACGAGGACCCGTCCGGCGCGTCGCCCCCGCGCGCCGGACGGGATTTTCTTGTATTCCGACACCGGAGGCCGCCATGGCCCTTCCCCTCCTCCATCGGCGCGGATTCCTGGCGTCGGGCATGAGCCTGGCGGCGTCCGCCGCCCTCGCCGCCCCCATGCGCTCCAGCTCGGGCCCGCTGCGCGTGGGCGCCGTCGCCGACTGTCAGTATGCGGATCAGGACGACAACGGCGCGCGGATGTATCGCCGCTCGCCGGCCAAGCTGCGGGCCGCCGTCGACCATTTCAACACCCTGACGCTGGACCACGTGGTCCATCTGGGCGACTTCATCGACAAGGGCTGGGCCAGTTTCGACGCCCAGCAGCCCGCCATCGACGCCCTGCGCCATCCCTGGCGGTTCGTGCTGGGCAACCACGACTTCGCGGTCGACGACGACAAGAAGGCCCTGGTCGCCGCCCGGCTGGGCATGCCGGCCCGCTACTACAGCTTCGAGACCCGCGGCTGGGTGTTCCTGGCCCTCGACGGCAACGACCTCAGCGAATACGGCTGGCCGGCCGGAAGCCCCGAGCTGGCGCTGAGCCAGCGCCTGCACCGCGAACGCTTCCCGGGCGCGCCCGACTGGGACGGCGGGATCGGCGCCGCCCAGCTGCAATGGATCGACGCGACCCTGGCCGACGCCGGGCGGCGCGGCCTGAAGGCGGCGCTCTACTGCCATTTCCCGATCTTCCCGGCGAACCCGCACAATCTGTGGAACGCGACGGAAGTGACCGACCTGGTGGTCCGCCACCGCGCCGCCAAGGTCTGGATCAACGGCCACAATCACGACGGCAACTACGGCGAGACCGGCGGCCTGCACTGCGTGAACCTGAAGGGCATGCTCGACACCGAGGAGACGGCCTATGCGGTGCTCGACTTCGGGTCCGACCACCTGCGATTGACCGGCTTCGGGCGCCAGACCAACCTCCGGCTGAAGCTTCGCCGTTAGCGACCGGGCTTCAAATAAGTGACATGCGATCCGGCTAGGAGACGCGCTGGGCGTAACGTGACGGTCGACTGCGAAACATGGGGTGGCGAAAGGCGGCTCTGCTCACCCGGCCGTCGCTTCCGGCGTTCGCGACCGCCCTCCTCCTATCAGGACTGACGCCGGTCCACGCCCAGGCCGAGATCCGCGCCGCGCCCCGCCGGTTCGACATCAGCCAGGGCGACCTGGCCAACGCCCTCCGCATCTTTTCCCAGCAGGCCGACGCGCCCGTGATGACCTTCGTCGACATCCGCGGCAAACGCGGACGGCGGGTCTTCGGCGTCCTGCGGCCCGAGAACGCTCTGGCGCTGCTGATCAGCGGCGAGGGTCTGCGGATGAGGCCCGTGGCCGGCGGCTATGTGCTGGGCCAGGCGGACCCGTGGGACGCCGCTTCTCCCCCGCCCGCTTCGACCGAGGCCGCCGACGCCGCGCCGGTCGAGGTGGAGCAGGTGATCGTCACCGGGTTCCGGGGCAGCCTGGCGCAGGCCCGCGATCTCAAGCGCCAGGCCCTGGGCGCCCAGGACGTCATCCTCGCCGAGGACATCGCCGCCTTCCCCGACCTGAACCTGGCGGAGTCCCTGCAGCGGATCCCGGGCGTGACGATCTCGCGCGACACCGGCGAAGGCCGCCAGATCGCCCTGCGCGGCCTGGGCCCCGACTTCACCCGCACCCAGCTGAACGGCATGGAGGTCTCGGCCTCCACGGCCTCGGGCTTCGACAATCGCGGCTCGGTCAGCCGCACCCGCGCCTTCGACTACAGCATCTTCGCCTCCGAGCTGTTCAACCGGGTGACCGTGCGCAAGGCCTATGCGGTCGACGAGGACGAAGGGGGCGTGGCCGGCACGGTGGAGCTGCGCACCGCCAAGCCGTTCGACTATCAGGGCTTCAAGGCCGCCCTGACGGTCAAGGCCCTGGGCAACAGCGTGACCGACGGGGTCACGCCGCGCCTGGCCGGACTGATCTCCGACCGCTGGGGCGACGTGGGCCTGCTGGTTTCGGCCGCCTACAGCGAGAGCGACGTCAACGAGTACGGCTACCGCAACTGGGGCTGGACCCCGATCAACGTCGCGGCCGCCAATATCGGCCCCGGCGTCTCGGCCACCGACCGCGACCGGCTGGTCAACGCCAAGGGCGACGCCCGGGTCCGCGCGCCCCAGGCGCAGACCTATTCGACCTGGTTCGACCACCGCGCGCGCCTGGGCCTCACCGCCGCCCTGCAATACCGCCCCAGCGCCGACACCAGCCTCGACATCGACCTGCTCTACGGCCGGCTGAGCAACGGTCGCGACGAGTTCTCCCTGGCCTCGGCCGGCAAGAACGGCCTGACCGGCGACATCCTGGGCACGCAGCGCCTGAACAGCGTGGTCATCCGGGGCGACGACATGGTCCAGGCGGCCTTCGACGGCGTCGATCTGAGGACCGAGCACAAGCACTCGACCGACTCCACGGTCTTCACCCAGGTCGCCGTCAACGGCCGCACCCGGCTGAGCCGCACCCTGGAGGTCAGCGGCATGGTGGGCCATTCACGCTCGGACTTCGAAGGGCCGGTGTTCGACAAGGTCTTCCTGCAGGCCAGCGGCAAGGCCTTCGCCTTCGACCTGCGCGGGCCGGGGCGCGACGGGGTCAACACCTACGGCTTCGACCCGACCGATCCGGACGCCTGGAGCCTGATGCGGGCCGACACGCGCGAGGACGCCATCGTCAACGACTTCACGACCGGCAAGATGGACCTGCTCTATACGGCCGGGCCCCGATCCGTCTGGAAGGCCGGCGTCCAGTACAAGCTGTTCCGCAACGACGGCTATCAGCGCCGCAACCGGGTCGACTACGACGGTACGCCCGTCCTGCCGGCCAGCGTGAAATACGTCTCCGACCAGCGCTCGCTGATCCCCTACATCGTCGGCGACGTCGACGCGGTCTACGCCCTGCTCGGGCAGAAGCGAGACCTGTCCCAGGCCGACGACCAGCCGGGCTCCGACTATTCGCTGACCGAGAAGACGGCCGCGGCCTACATCCAGTACCAGTTCGACGGAGAACTGGCCGGACGGCGCCTGCGGGCCGACGCCGGACTGCGCTACTACAACACCCGCCTGACCTCGGCCGGCATGGTCAGCAACGGCGTGACCCTGGCCCCCGCCGTGATCGCCCACCGCTACGACGGGGTGCTGCCGGCCGTGAACCTGGCCTGGGACCTCGGCGACGACGTCGTCCTTCGCCTGGGCGCCAACCGCGACATCAGCCGGCCCAGCCTGGCCGACCTGCGCGCCGCCGCCAGCGTCGACGCCGCGCCGTTCGGCGGCACGATCACGGTCGGCAATCCCGACCTCCGCCCGTTCATGGCCAATTCGGTCGAGGCGTCGCTGGAGCTCTACCAGGGCCGCGTCGGCGCGTTCGCGCTGAGCGTCTTCCACAAGACCATGGAGTCGTTCATCACCATGGAGACGGCGACGGCGCCCTATGGGTCGACGGGCTATCCGCTGCAGTTCCTCAATCCGGGCCAGACCGGTTCGATCATCTACAACGTCAACCAGCCGGTGAACGGCGACGGGGCCACGATCTCGGGCGTCGAGCTGGCCGTCCAGCGCGATTTCGACTTCCTGCCAACCCCGTTCGACAGGCTGGGCTTCACCGGCAACATCACCTACGCCCACGGCCGCTCCGACGTGATCATCGACGGCAAGCCGGTGTCGCTGGACCTGATGCAGCTGTCGCCCTGGACCTGGAACGCCACGCTCTACTACGAGACCGGCCGCTGGGGCGCGCGGATCTCCAGCGCCTACCGCGACGGCTATCTGGACGGCGCCGGCGGCAACGGCAACGTCGGTTCCGGCTTCCACGCCATGAACAACATCGACGCCGCGGCGCATTTCAACGCGGGACGCGGGCTGAAGGTCGTGATCGAGGGGCTGAACCTCACCGACCAGGCCATCGACCAGTTCGCCGACATCGCCGCCGACCGCCTGCTGGCCCGCACCCGCAGCGGCCGCACCGTCACCTTGGGCGTCGCCTATGAATTTTGACGCCCGCCTGTCCCCGATCGCCCCTCCCGCGCCTCTACCCTCCTACGAGGCGGCGCACGGCCCGGTGGAAACGCGATGATCGACCTCCTGGCGGAGTTGAGGCCCCATGAACGCAAGCTGCTCGGCTATATCGCCCGTCGCCACGGCGACCCGTCGCGGGCGGAGGACATCCTCCAGCAGACCCTGCTGATGGTGATCGAGCAGAGCCGCAAGCAGGCCATCATCCAGCCGCTGGCCTACGCCTATCGCGTGGCCGACTCCCTGATCTACGCCCAGGCCCGGCGCGATCGCCGCGAGGAAGGCCTGGGCGAGGCCGACTACGGCTGCGAGCTGCCCCTGGCCGACGAGGTGCTGGAGCACAAGCAGCGCGTGGCGGTCTTCGAGGCGGCCCTCCGCCGCCTGTCGCCGATCCGCCGCGAGGTGTTCGTCCGCCGGCACATGGACGGACAGTCGCGACAGAAGATCGCCGACGACCTCGGCCTGAATCTGGAAACCGTGAAGAAGCATCTCGTCCGCGCCATGGCCGAACTGGCCGGGGTGATGGACGCCGCGACCGGCGACGCCGCCGACTGGAAGGGGGCGACCCGTGAGCGCTAACGACAACGACCTGAGCGTGATGGAAGAGGCCGCCGACTGGATCGACCGGTCGGACGAGCTGTCGGAAGCCGAGCGCCGCGACCTCGCCGCCTGGCTCAACGCCTCGCCCGAACACGCCGCGGCGTTCGGCGCGCTGCGCCACGCCCTGCGCGACACCGCCTTGCTGGACGCGATCGACCGCCTCCGCGCCGAGCCCGCTCAGGCGCCCGCCCCTCCCGTCCGACGCCGCGCCGCCCTCGGCGGCTGGTCGCGCGCCGGCCTGATCGCCGCGAGCCTGCTGGTCCTGGTGGGCGGCGGGGTCCTGACCTCGCGCCTGCTCGCCGAACGGGCCGAACCGACGATCGAGCTGGCCACGGCGGTGGGCGTGCGGGCCGACCACGTGCTCAGCGACGCCTCGACCATCCGCCTCAACGCCGACAGCCACGCCAGCGTGGCCTACAGCGGGGCGGCCCGCGACATCTACCTGCGCCAAGGCGACGCCGTGTTCGAAGTCGCCAAGAACCGCCAACGCCCCTTCAACGTCATGGCCGGCGACGCCAAGGTGACGGCGGTGGGCACGGTGTTCGAGGTCGACAAGGTCGACGGCGCCGTCGAGGTCCGGGTGTTCGAGGGCGTGGTCCGTGTCTCCCAGGGCGACGCCCCGCCCCACACGCTGCGCCAGGGCGAATGGCTGCTGCTGGCCGCCGACCACACCGCCAGCCGCGGACGCCTGGCGGCCGACAGTTACGACGCCTGGCGCGGCGACTGGCTCGAGGCCGACGGCATGCCGCTGAAATACGTGGTGGCCCGGCTCAACCGCTACAGCCCGCAGGCCCTGGCCTTGCGCGATCCCCGCCTGGGCGAGCTCAAGGTGACGGGCCGGTTCAAGCTGGATCGCCCCGCCGAAGCCGTGGCGATGATCTCGGCTCTGCTCGACCTGAAGGTCGAGGACGCCGGCGCGCGGATCTATCTGGGCCCGTCCACCGCGTCCGCGCGATCGGCTCGTCCCATCTGAAGGCCCGTTCGGGGCGGACTTGGTCCACGACCGCCCCCGAACGCGAACCCGAAGTCAGACCTAGGCGGGAACCGCGGCCAGGGCCCGCACCGCGGCGATCACCGGCTCGGCCTCGGTCCGGACCAGCCAGTCGGGGCTGACGTCGGCGAACTTCACGACCTGATCCCGGCCGATCACCACCACGGTGGGCTGGGGCAGCTCCCACGTGCCCGTTCCCGTGGTCTCGCCGATCGAGCCGCCGCGCGCCCGCTGCGCAGCCTGGCTGGCCTCGTCGGCGGTGTAGAGGACGCCGAACCGGCGCCCGAGCGCGTTGTCGGTGTCCGAGGCCACCTTGAACGACAGGTCATGGCGGGTGCGGATCTCGCCCAGGCGCTCCGGGACCTGCGGGCTCACGGCCACCAGCGGCACGCCCAGCGCCTTCAGCGTCGGCTGCAGCGCGCGCTCGTAGTAGGGCAAGGCGATGTTGCAGGCCGGGCAGCCGGCGAACCGGAAGAACACCAGCACCGCCGGGCCCCTGGCGGTCAGGCCCTTCAGGGTCAGCTCGCCGCCCTCGACGTCCTTGAGGACGAAGGGCTCGACGACGTCGCCGGCCTTGATCCAGGCGTCGGGGTCCGCCTCGGCGACCAGGGTCGCGCGCTGGTCGACATTGATCTTCAGGGCGGCCGGATCCCAGGTCCGTACGCGCTCGGCGTGCAGGTCGGCCAGCAGCTTGGCCAGGCTCTCTTGGCTCATCGGGTCGTCTCCTCGGCTTGAGCGGATGTCTCTTGGGCGGATTTCTGGGCGGCGATCTGGATCGCCTGCAGGCGGGCGCGCTCGAAGATCGAGCCCATGCGCCAGTGCTGGTTGCTGTGGGTCGCCGCGTGCTCGCCCCAGCCGGAGTCGCGACGGAACGCGCCCAGCTGGCCCGACGCCAGGGCCTGCGCGGCGGTGATCCCCGCCGGCGCCTCGCAGTCGGGCCAGACGAACAGGGCGTCGGACGCGCAATGCAGCTCGCACAGCAGGCAGGTCTGGCAATCAGCCTGGCGGGCGATCCTCGCCTTGCCGTCCGAGCCGACCTCCAGCACGTCGCTGGGGCAGGCGTCGACGCAGGTCCCGCAGCCGGTGCAGCGTTCGTCGATGACGACCTCGATCATCAGGCCACCTCCGCCTGGGCGCCGGTCGGCTCGAACGCGGTCCACACGGTGTTCAAGCCGCCGGCCCGTTGCCGCGCGGCGAAGCGGGGGTCCGGGCCGGCCGCGTCCTCGCGCCTGTGCATGCCCCGGCTCTCGCGCCGGGCCAGGGCCGAGGCCTTGCTCCAGCGGCCCGCGGCGACCAGGGCGGCGGCTTCCCGCGTTCGCAGGGACGCCCTGCCCTCGCCGCGCGCATGGTCGGCCAGGTCGATCCAGACGTCGTCCAGTCTCCGGATCGATCCCGCCAAGGTCGCGCCGCGCCGGAAGATGTTGCGTCCGTAGTCGTTCAGCTCGTCGCGCACCACCTGTACGGCGGCCTTCAGGTCCACCGGACCTTCCGCGCGGGCCGGCCGCAGGCCGGCGCGGCCCGAGGCCACCACCAGCGCGTCCGCCCTCGCACCCTGCCCCAGCGCCAGCCGCGCGGCGCCCGCCCCGGCCCACTGGCCCGACGACAGGGCCCAGGACGAATTGACGGCCCCACCGCCCGAGATCGCGCCGGTCACCAGCTCGCGGCTGGCCGCGTCGCCGGCCGCGAACAGGCCAGGGACCTGGGTCTGGCAAGCCTGGTCCGTCACCCGCAGCCCGCCGATCCCCCGCACCGTGCCCTCGGCGTGCAGGGTGACCTCGAAGCGGTCGCGGTAGGCGTCGATCCCCTTGCGGTCGAACGGCAGGACGAAGTTGGGTTGCACCTGCGGCATCACCCGCTGGATGTCCTCGGGCACGCGGTCCAGGCGGCAGAACAGCGGCCCGGCCATCAGGGCCCGCGCCAGGTGGGGCGTGACGTCCGGTCCGTTGGGGATATCGAGCTCGCGGTCGTCGGCGTCGAACCAGCGGGCGAAGCTGTAGGCCATCGAGCGGGCCATGTTCGTACCGGCCATGGCCGGGGTGTAGTAGTTGGTGAACTCCATGCCCGACAGGTCGGCCCCCGCCTCGACGCCCATCAGCAGGCCGTCGCCGGTGTTTGTGGCCGAGCCCAGCAGCCGCGAGGCGAAGGCGCAGCCGCCGGTGGCCAGCACCACGGCGCCGGCCCGGATCGTCCACGGCCGCTCGCCGCGCAGGGCCAGGCCCGACGCCCCGGCGATGGATCCGTCGCCGTGCCGCAGCAGCTCCAGGGCCGGATGGTGGTCGAGGATGCGCACGCCCTGGGCCAGCGCCAGGTTGCGCATCGCCCGCATGTATTCCGGCCCGCGCAGGCCGCGATAGAACGGCCGTCCCTCGTCGTCGGTCGAGAAGTCGTAATAGCCGCGCAGGCTCGGCAGGCTGGTCCAGGTCAGATCGAGAATCCGCCGCATCCAGTCCGGATCGCCCAGGCCCAGCGAACGCTTCAGCCGGTCCGCGACGGCGGCATCACGCGCTTCCGGCGGGACCCACCAGTGGCCGGGACCGGCGGTGGCGGTGACGCCGCTGGTCCCGCAATGGCCCTTGTCGGCCAGGACGACCTCGGCGCCCTCGCGAGCGGCGGCGATGGCGGCCCAGGTTCCGGCCAGGCCGCCGCCGATCACCAGCACGTCGGTCGATCCCGTCTCGCTCATGGCGCGACGGCGGCGTTGAACGAGCGGTCGAAGGCGCCGGCCGGATCGCGCGTCGAGGTCACGGCGCCCGCCGCCCGGAAGCGGTCGAGCACCGCCGTCGCCTCGGCCACGACCTTGTCGTCGATTTCACTCGGCGCGATGCGGTACTGACGGACCGTGTAGAGCGCCACGTCCGGCTGCAGGCCCGTCTCCTTCGACAGGGCCGCGGCGTATTCCTGGGGATGCTCGCCCGCCCAGCGCCGGGCCTTGGCCAGGCGGCGCAGGAAGTCCTCGACCTGGGGCCGCTTGCCGGCGATCGCCGCCTCGCTGGCCGCCTCGAAGCCGTAGCCGCTGAGCCGCCCGTCGCCGTCGGCCAGGATCACCGCGTCGTCGTGCAGCTTGGCCAGGGCCACGTAGGAGCCCCAGGTCACCCAGCCGTCGATCGCCCCGCTGGTGAAGGCCGCCTTGGCGTCGCCGGGGCTGAGGAACACGATCTGGACGTCGGTGGACTTCAGCCCCGCTTCCTCCAGCAGCTTCAGCAGCAGGTAGTGGCCGATCGAGCCGCGCCCGGTGGCGATCTTCCTGCCGCGCAGGTCGGCCACGCCGTGGAACGGCGCGCCCTTGCGGACCAGCAGGGCCGTCGACGAGCCGCCGCTCTTGCCCGCCTGCACAGCCTTGATCTTGGAGCCGCCGGCATAGGCGAACAGGAACGGCGCGTCCCCCGCCTCGCCCAGGTCGACCGCCCCGGCCCCCACCGCCTCGAGCAGCGGCTGGGCGGCGGCGAATTCGCTCCAATCGATCTTGTAGGGAACGCCCTCCAGCGCGCCGGAGGCGATCAGGATCGCCTTGGTCCCGCCCCTCTGGCTGCCGACCTTGAGGGGCGCCTGGCGGTCCCCTCCTCCCTGGGCTCCGCATCCGGCCAGCAGGGCGGCGGCGGTCAAGACGGCGATGAGGCTGCGTCGTTGCATGGCGCCCTCCCTCAGAAGCGTTGGGTCAGGCGGGCGTAGTAGTAGCCGCCGGTGATGCCGTAGGGCGAGAAGATGCCGAACTGGTTCAGGCCCGTGTCGGCGTTGACGATGCCGATCTTGTCGGGGTGCTCGTCGAACAGGTTGTTGGCCCCGATCGCGATGTTCGTGGTCGGACGCACGTCCCAGCCGATGTCGAGGTCGACCACCCATTTGGGACTGAAGGTCCGGTCCAGATTGGCCGACGTCCCGGCCTCGGTATATTCGCCGTACCGCGTGGTGCGCAGGCTGGCCGTGACGGTGTCGCGATCCCAGACCGCGCCGAGGATCAGCTTCTTGCGCGGCGTGCCCACGGTCAGGTCGGCGATCTTCTGGCGGTCGAACAGCACCAGGTTCGGATTGACCGCCTTCAGCACCGCCGGCGTGTCGATCTGCTTGGTGATCTTGGTCTTGTTGAAGGCGTAGGCGGCGTTGAGGTTCAGCCGCCCCGCCTCGCCCAGGTCGAAGGCGTACTCGGCGACCAGGTCCACGCCCGTCGTCCGGGTCGAGACGGCGTTGGTGTAGTAGGTCGCCGCCAGGCCCTGCGGGAAGCGGGTCAGCAGCGGCGCCAGGGCCGGCTGCGAGGCCAGCTGGGCGGCGGTGAGGTCCAGGTTGCTGGTGTCGACGATACGGTCGTCGATGTCGATCTGGTAGGCGTCCAGCGTGATCCGCAGGCGGCTGGTGGGCTCGGCCGTGATCCCGACGCTGTAGTTGGTCGAAGTCTCGGGCTTCAGCGGCGTGGCGCCCAGGGCCTGGGCCTCGCTGGAGTCGGCGCGCAGCACCTTGGTCGGGAAGGTCAGGTACTCGCCAGGCACGCAGGGCACGCCGCGGAAGACGTTGTTGGGCGCGGCGGCGCAGAGGTTGCCGCTGATCGTCGAGCTGGCGAACACCTCCTGGGCCAGGGACGGGGCGCGGAAGCCGTTGCTGATCGTTCCGCGCAGGGCGTAGCCCGGCAGGAATTCCCAGCGCGTGGTCAGCTTGCCGCTGGTGGTGTCGCCGACATCGCCGGTGTAGCGCTCGTGACGACCGGCCACGCCGACGTACCAGTTTTCAGTCAGGTTGGTCCCGACGTCGACATAGGCCGCGTAGACGTTGCGGCTGGCCGAGCCGGAGTCCTCCGGCGCGGTCCCGGCGTACGACGCCAGGCCGGGATTGGGCCGCAGCCCGGCGAAGGGCTGGCCGGCCGGGATCACGTAGTCGCCGACGATGTAGGACGCCTCGTCGCCCGGATAGATCTTGAAGTGCTCGTAACGCTGCTCCAGCCCCCACGACACCTGGACCGGATGCGGCAGCACGCCCTCGAACTCGCGGGTGACGTCGAAATTGGTGGTCCACTGCTGGAACTGGTGGGTCGACAGGTGGAAGTAGGTCGGACTGTCGGGGCCCAGGGTGGCGTTGAGGGTGTTCTGGCCGTCCAGCTGGGCGTGGTCCTGGGCGAAGGTGGTCGACAGGTCCCAGTCCCAGCCCTTGGCCTGGCCGCGCGCGCCAAGGGTGGTCTGGAAGTCGAGCTCGAAGATCCGCCGCAGGGCGTTGAAGCCGTTCGGATAGACCTCCGGCAGCGAGTTGCGGTTCTGGGGTCGTCCCGCCGTCACCCCGGCCACCGGCGCCAGGTTGGGCAGGAAGCTGCCGGTGTTCTTCTTGGACGAGCGGTGGCTGAGCGTGCCCGTCGAATAGAGCGTCAGGTCCTTCCAGGGCAGTTCGGCGTTGTAGGACGCCGCCAGGATGTCCTCCTCGCCCGGGCCGTAGCCGCCGCCCCAGTAGTAGCGATCGGCCGTGGCGTCGCGCGGGTCCGGGGTGACGGTGGTGACGCCGCCGACGGTGGTGACGGTCGGCTGGTAGATGTACTGGGCCCGGGACGGGACCGCGCGCGAGGCGGCCTCGTTGTTCTTCCAGTTCAGGGCCAGCTGGACGAAGCCGCCCGCGTCGCCCAGCGGCAGGCCGTAGTTCAGGGTGGCGCTGCGGGTGTCGCCGTCGCCCAGATAGTTCTGGCCGCCCTGGTAGCTGAACGATCCGCCTTCCGCGTCCTTCTTGAGGATGATGTTGATCACCCCCGCGATGGCGTCCGAGCCGTACTGGGCCGAGGCGCCGTCGCGCAGCACCTCGATGCGCTCGATGGCCGAGGCCGGGATCAGGTCCAGGTCGACCGGCGCGCCGCCGCGTCCCACCCGGGCCAGGTTGTTGATCAGGGCCGTGCCGTGCCGCCGCTTGCCGTTGACCAGGAACAGGGCCTGGTCGCCGTTCAGGCCGCGCATGGTGATAGCCCGCACCGTCCACGAGGTGCCGCCGCCGTTGATGCCGGGCAGGTTGAACGACGGGATCAGGGTGTTGAGCACCTCCTTCAGACCGACCTTGCCGGTGGCCGTCAGTTGCTCGGCGGAGACGACATCGACCGGGGCCGGGCTGTCGGCCACGGTGCGGCGCTCGCCGCGGACGCCGGTGACGATCACGCCTTCCAGGGCGGTGGCGCCGTCGACGTCGGCGGCGGTCGCGGCGGGAACCGCATCGACGGCCGGGACGGCCGCCGGCAGGTCGGCGGCCCGCGCCGGGCCGGCGAGCGTGGCGATCGTCAGGATCGAGGCGCAGGCCAGAAGGCCGGTCCGGAGCGTCCAGTCAAAGGCAGGTCGGGCCAACGCCCGCGTCGAATAAGGCAAGAGTTTATCCCCCGCGCGGCGCCGGTGGCGTCCGCGTCGTGTTGTTGGTCTCGAAGGTGGAAGGCGCGCCGCCGGCCCCCGGCGCGCCGCGAGGTCAGGTCAGGTCGCGCGGCGCTCGCGGTACGGGATGTCGTCCGAACCGATCAGCACGCGCTCCATCACGCGCGGGAAGTCGCCGTAGTCGCGGACCGCGTAGTGCAGGCCGGCGCGGTTGTCCCACAGGGCCACGGAGTTGGGCCGCCAGCGGAAACGCACGTGGTGTTCGGGCTTCTTGACCTGATCGTACAGCCGGGCCAGCAGCGCCCTGCTCTCGTCGGGCGCCAGGTCGACGAACCGGGGCTTGAGGCTGAAATTGATCCAGAAGATGTCCTCGCCGGTCTCCGGATGGGTGCGGATGGCGGGATGGGCGACCAGCGGATAGCGCTCGCCGGACCGGTTCAGGGCGTCCTGGTAGTCGTGGATCACATGGAGGTCATCCACCGCCGCCTTCAGGTCGTCGGGCAGGCCGCGATAGATCGCGCCGCCGTCGGCCCAGATGGTGTCGCCGCCGACCTCGGGGATGTGCACGGCCTTCAGCACCGCGCCGAACGACGGGTTGATCCGCCAGCTGGTGTCGGTGTGCCAGTGGTTCTCGCGGATGTCGTAGTCCTTGAACGCCGCGGCCGAGATCGGCTGGACCGCGCGGTGGGTCTCCACCCCGCCGGTCGGATGGGCGTAGACCTCGCCGAAGTTGGCCGCGAAGGCCAGCTGCTGGTCGCGCGTGATGTCCTGGTCGCGGAAGAACAGCACCTTGCGCTCCAGCAGCAGGGCCTTGAGCGCGTCGCGCTGGGACCGGTCGAGCGGCTGGCGCAGATCGACGCCGCCGACCTCGGACCCGATGGTCGGGCTGAGAGGGACCGCGCTCAGTCCGGTGGTTTCGCGAATGCCGGTGATGGTGGCGCTCATGGCCTCTCCTCGCCTGATAACTGCGACACGCGACGATCAGCGCCGCGACCGTCGGCAACATGCGCAATTCAAGCAAGCATATCGAAACAGTATTCCTTCATTCCATTTCAGATATTCATATATCCAACGCCAAAATACGATCCTTTTGGCACAGCAATACGTGTATATTCGAGATCATAATAAGCTATATTGATCGAACTCCATTGCTCGCACGGTCGCCCGATGACAGTCATGCCGTCGAAATCTTCTTTCGGAGGCCGCCATGACCCAGCGCAGACAATTGAAACTCGGCCATATGATCGAGGGCGCGGGGCGGACCTGGACCGACTGGCGCCATCCGAACGCCCAGCCGGGCGCGAGCACCGACTTCAAGTACTACAGCCGCGCCGCCAGGCTGGCCGAACAGGGCAAGTTCGACTTCCTGTTCATCGCCGACAGCCTGTCGATCAACGCCAAGTCCAGCCCGCATTATCTGAACCGCTTCGAGCCGATCACCATCCTGTCGGCCCTGGCGGCGGTGACCGAGCACATCGGCCTGGTGGCCACGCTCAGCGTCACCTATTCCGAGCCCTTCAACGTGGCGCGCCAGTTCGCCTCGCTGGACCACATCAGCGGCGGCCGCGCCGGCTGGAACGTGGTCACCTCGTGGCTGGAAGGCTCGGCCGACAACTTCGGCAAGGCCGAGCACCTGGCGCACGACACCCGCTACCGCCTGGCGGCCGAATATCTGGATGTCGTCCAGGGGCTGTGGGACAGCTGGGAGGACGACGCCCTGGTCCACGACAAGGCCAGCGGCGTGTTCTTCGATCCCGACAAGCTGAACACCCTGGGCCACAAGGGCGAGTTCCTGTCGGTGAAGGGCCCGCTGAACATCGCCCGCTCGCCCCAGGGCCAGCCGGTGATCTTCCAGGCCGGCGCCTCGGAGGACGGCCGCAACCTGGCCGCCAAGCGCGCCGACGCGATCTTCGTCGGCCACGGCGGCGTCGAGGAGGCCCGGACCTACTACGCCGACGTGAAAGCGCGCGCCGCCGGCTTCGGCCGCGACCCCGACGACCTGTTCATCCTGCCCGCCGCCGCCCCGATCATCGGCTCCACCGAGGCCGAGGCCGAGGCCCGCTGGAAGGAGCGCGCCGAACTGGTGTCGATCGAGTCCGCCCTGGCCATGCTGGGCCGCGGCTTCAACGACCACGACTTCACCGCCTACGACCTGGACGCCCGCTTCCCCGACGTGTTCAGCCGCGGCGTCAACAGCTCGCAGTCGGCGACCCTGAAGATCGCCAAGGCGGTCGAGCAGGAGAACCTGACCCTGCGCGAAGTGGCCCTGCGCTTCGCCACGCCGCGCGGCGACCTGGTGGGCACGCCCGAGCAGATCGCCGACAAGTTCCAGCTGTGGCTCGACACCCGCGCCTCGGACGGCTTCGTGATCGGCGAGTCCCTGCCCGGCCAGTTCCAGCTGCTGGTCGAGGAGGTGGTCCCCCTGCTGCAGAAGCGCGGCATCTTCCGCGGGGACTACGAAGGTTCGACCTTCCGCCAGAGCCTGGGCCTGGAGGTCCCGGCCAACCGCTTCACCACCCAGAAGGCCAGCCGAGCGGTCGCGTGAAACGGCCGCTCCCCTCACAGCTCCAGGGCCGCCTGATGGATAAGCTCGGAGAGCTTGGCGATCGAGGGGTGCGGCGCCGACCCGACCCGGCGGACATAGGCGACCTGCGGCACGGCCGGCAGGCCCGTCTCGATCGGCGCCGCCTGGGGGCGGAACAGCGCGGTGCGGCAGGTGACGGCCAGGCCGGCGTCCACCGCCGCCCGCAAAGCCGAAAGGCTGGGGGTCTCCAGCGCCACCCGGAACGGCCGCCCCTCGCGCTGGAGCGCGGCCAGGGCGGCGTCGCGGAACCGGCAGGGCGGGGCCAGGATGGCCAGCGGCAGGACCTCGGCCTCGACCAGGTCCGGATTCCCGTGCCAGACCATCGGCGCCACGCGGGCCGCGTGCGGATCGTCCGCCGCGCCCATGCACAGCACCACGTCCAGCCGGTCGCCGGCCAGCAGGTCCAGCAGCTCGGGCGAGCCGGCCACCCGCACCTCCAGCTGGACGTCGGGATTGAGCTGGCTGAACCGGGCCAGCACGCCCGACAGCAGGGTCTCGGCGAAGTCCTGGACCAGCCCCACCCGCACCGGTCCGACCAGGGCGTCGCCGGTCAGGGCCACGACCGCCCGGTCGTTGAGCGCCAGGATCTCGCGCGCCAGGCCCAGCAGGGTCCGGCCGGCCGGAGTGAGCGTCAGGCGCCGCCCGTCGCGGTGGAACAGCGGCGTCAGCACGGTCTCCTCCAGCCGCTTCATCTGCAGGCTGAGCGCCGACTGGGTGACGAACACGCGCTCGGTGGCCTTCAGCATCGATCCGGAGTCGACGATGGCCACGAAGCTTCGCAGCAGTTCGGTCGGCAGATTGGTGGCCATTCAGATCGCCTATGAGAAAGTCTGAAACGCCCCTAAGGATAAGCCTATTGATCCAGTAGGGATTAAACGCCCTTCTCTGTGCAGCATTGGCGTTCGCGCCGCAACGGGTCTCGGGACGACGCATCCTCATGTCTTTGGCGATCACCCTTAGAAATTCTCAACCGAGAGCGTGGCGCTGGCCGCGCCTTTCGCGGGCGCGCTGGCTGTCGCCGGCGGCGCTGCTGCTGCTGTGGGAAGCCGGCTCGCGGGCGGGACTGATCCCCGCCCGGGTGCTGGCGGCGCCCTCGGCCGTGGCTGAAACCTTCTGGACGCTGATCGCCTCGGGCGAACTGCCGGCCAATCTGGCGGTGTCGCTCGGCCGGGCCGGCGCGGGCCTTGGCCTGGCGCTGGTCGTGGCGGTGACCCTGGGCCTGGTCTCGGGCCTGTCGCGCTGGGGCGAGACGCTGGTCGACCCGCTGATGCAGATCAAGCGCACCCTGCCGGTGGTGGCCCTGACCCCGCTGTTCATCGTCTGGTTCGGCATCGGTGAGGTCCCGAAGGTGGCCCTGATCGCCACCGCCGCGGTGTTCCCGCTGTACCTGAACCTGTTCGCCGGCATCCGCGGGGTGGACGTGAGGCTGGTCGAGGCGGCCCGCAGCTTCGGCCTGTCCGGCCGCGACCTGATCGCCAACGTGATCCTGCCGGGCGCCCTGCCCTCGTTCTTCGTGGGCCTGCGCTACGCCCTGAGCATCAGCGTGATCATGCTGGTCATCGCCGAGCAGATCAACGCGCAGGCGGGCCTGGGCCACCTGATCAACAACGCCCGCGACTTCATGCGCACCGACATCATCGTCGTCTGCCTGCTCGTCTACGCCCTGCTCGGCCTCGCCGCCGACGCCCTCGTCCGCACGCTGGAGCGCAAGGCGCTGGCGTGGCGCCCCAATCTCGTGGAGCAATGACCATGGCCCAGCCCCGCATCCGCCCGCCCGTCACCGACGCCCGCGAGACACCGACCGTCCGCCTCAAGGGCTTCACCCGCCGGTTCGGCGACAACGTGGTCATCGACGGCCTGGACCTGACGATCGCCCCCGGCGAGTTCGTCGCCCTGCTGGGCGCCAGCGGCTCGGGCAAGACCACCCTGCTGCGCACCCTGGCCGGGCTCGACTCCGCCGGCGGCCAGGACGTGACCACCCCGGACGCGCGCGCCGTGGTGTTCCAGGACGCCCGCCTGCTGCCCTGGCGGCGGGTCTGGCGGAACGTCGCCCTGGGCCTGAAGTCCCCCTCCCAGAAAAAGGGCGACGTCCGGACCCGCGCCGAGGCGGCGCTGAAGGAGGTCGGGCTGGGTCATCGCCTCGACGCCTGGCCCGCCACCCTGTCCGGGGGCGAGGCCCAGCGCACGGCCCTGGCCCGCGCTCTGGTCCGCGAACCCGCCCTGCTGCTGCTGGACGAGCCGTTCGCGGCCCTGGACGCCCTGACCCGCCTGAAGATGCACGACCTGGTGCTGTCGCTGTGGCGCGAGCACAGGCCCGCCGTGCTGCTGGTCACCCACGACGTCGACGAGGCCATCGCCCTGGCCGACCGGGTGCTGGTGCTGGACAAGGGCAAGATCGCCGTCGAGGAGCGTATCGCGCTGGAGCGCCCCCGCCAGCCCGACGCCCGCTTCCACGCCATCCGCCGCCGCCTGCTGGCCCGCCTGGGCGTCGACGCGCCCGCGCCCCAGCCCGCGCCGACCCCGGCGCCCAACGCGGCCCTGGTGGCCTTTCCGACCGGCGAGGTCGTGCTCTGATCCGATGAGTACGCTTCGCTCCCCTCCCAAGCTCCACAGGCTGGCCGAATTCGTCGGCGACGTGGGAAGCCTTCTCGATCGCACGCGCGACGAGGACCTGATCCTCGCGGACGGCGCCCGACTGCTGGCGGGACTGATCGCCCGGGATGACTGGCTGCCGGACGCCTACGCCCAGCCGGACCCGACCCGCTACCAGCAGTACCTGCTGCATTGCGACAGCCGCGAGCGGTTCAGCGTCGTCAGCTTCGTCTGGGGACCGGGCCAGGCGACCCCGGTCCACGACCACACCGTCTGGGGCCTGGTCGGGGTGCTGCGCGGCGCGGAGCTGTCGCAGCGCTTCGCACGACGCGCCGACGCCTTCGCGGCCATCGGTCCCGTCCACCGGCTGGAACGCGGCGAGATCGAGGCGGTCTCGCCGACCGTCGGCGACGTGCACCAGGTGACCAACGCCTTCGACGACCGCGTGTCGATCAGCATCCACGTCTACGGCGGCAATATCGGCGCGGTGAAGCGCTCGACCTACGACGCCGCCGGCCGGCCCAAGCCCTTCATCTCCGGTTACGCCAACGCCACCCTGCCCAACCTCTGGGACCGCTCCAGACCCGTCCTGGCCGAGATCGACGCATGACCCTGCTTACCGTCACCCCGCGCGAGGTCCGCCAGGACTGGATCGCCCGCCGCGAGATCGCCCTGCTGGACCTGCGCGAGGAGGACCCGTTCGCCCGCGCCCACCCGCTGTTCGCCTCGCAGCTGCCGCTGAGCCGGCTGGAGCTGGAAATCCTGGACCGCGTCCCGCGCAAGGACGCCAAGATCGTGCTCTACGATAACGGCGAAGGCCTGGTCTCGCCGGCCGGCAAACGCCTGGCGGCCCTCGGCTACACCCAGATCCGTGCGCTGGCCGGTGGGCTCCAAGGCTGGAAGGACGCCGGCTACGAGCTGTTCCAGGACGTCAATTCCTACAGCAAGGCGTTCGGCGAGTTGGTCGAGGCGCGGCGGCACACCCCGTCCCTGCCCGCCCAGGAGGTCCAGGCCCGGATCGACGCCAAGGCCGACCAGGTGATCCTCGACGCCCGCCGGTTCGAGGAATACGCGGTGATGAGCATCCCGGGCGGGATCAGTACGCCGGGCGCCGAGCTGGTGCTGCGGGCCCGCGAGATCGCGCCCGATCCGGCCACCACCATCATCGTCAACTGCGCCGGCCGCACCCGCAGCCTGATCGGCGCCCAGTCGCTGCTGAACGCCGGCGTGCCCAATCCGGTCTTCGCCCTGCGCAACGGCACGATCGGCTGGACCCTGGCCCAGCAGCAGCTGGAGCACGGCCAGGACCGGCGCTTCCCGGCGGTCTCCGATCAAGGCCTGGAAGACGCCCGCGCCAAGGCCCGCGACGTGGCCTATCGCGCCGGGGTCCGCCGGATCGACGCCGAAGGCCTGGCCGACCTGGCCCAGGACCGCAAGCGCACCCTCTACCGTTTCGACGTCCGCACGCCCGAGGAGTACGCCGCCGGCCACCTGCCCGGCTTCCGCTCGGCGCCCGGCGGGCAGCTGGTGCAGGAGACCGACGTCTTCGCGCCGGTCCGCGGCGGCCGCATCGTGCTGGCCGACGACCTGGGGCCGCGCGCCGACATGAGCGCCTCGTGGCTGGCCCAGCTGGGCTGGGACGTCTACGTGCTGGACGGCGGCTTCGACGGCGAGCTGGAGACCGGCGCGTGGCGGCCCGCCCTGCCGTCGATCCCGACCGTCGAGACGATCAGCCCCGAGGACCTGGCCGTGGCGCTGGGCGACGGGGCGGTGGTGGTGCTGGACCTGGCCCCCAGCCCCGTCCACCGCAAGGGCCACGTCCCCGGCGCCTGGTTCGCGATCCGCGCCCGCCTGGCCGAGGCCTTCGAGCGCATCCCCGAGGGCCTGCCGATCGTGCTGACCTCGCCCGACGGCCGCCTCGCGCGGCTGGCGGCGGCCGAGGTCGAGGAGATCTCGGACCATCCGGTGCGGGTGCTCGACGGCGGCACCGAGGCCTGGGCCGCCACCGGCCGCCGGCTGGACACCGGCCTGGTCCGCGCCGCCTCCGACCCCGAGGACGTCTACAAGCGCCCGTACGAAGGCACCGACAACGCCGCCGAGGCCATGCAGGCCTATCTGGACTGGGAGTTCGGCCTGGTCGACCAGCTGGCGCGCGACGGCTCGCACGGCTTCTTCGTGATCTGAGACGGCCCGCATGTCCCTGAAACTCTATTTCGCCCCCGGTTCGTCGGCCTTCGCGCCGCTGATCGCCCTGGAGGAACTGGGCGTCGCCTACGACGTCCATCCCATCGATCTGGCGGCCGGCGAGCAGCGCCAGCCGGCCTATCTGAAGGTCAATCCGCGCGGGCGCGTGCCGACCCTGGCGGTCGACGGCGAGCCGGTCACCGAGGTGCTGGCCATCCTGACCTACCTGGCGCACGCCTATCCCCACAGCGCCCTGCTGCCGTTGGCCGATCCCCTGAAGCTGGCCCATGCCTACGAGGTGATGAGCTGGTTCGCCAGCACGGTGCACGTGGCCTTCTCCCAGATCGCCCGGCCCGAGCGCTTCGCCGACGACGACACCGTCAAGGCCGCCCTGGCCACGCCCGGCGAGGCCCGCTTCCATCGCACCCTGACCGACATCGAGCGCCTGGCCCAGGGCCCCGGTCCCTGGCTGCTGGGCGAGGACTTCAGCGCCGTCGACGCCTACGCCCTGGTGATCTGGCGTTGGGCCGAGCGCCGCCGGATCGACACCTCGGCCTATCCGGCCTGGAGCGCCAAGGCCGCCCGCGCCCTGGCCCGCCCCTCCGTCCGCCGCGCCCTGCGCAAGGAGGCCGCCCCGAAGGTTCCCGCCTGATGAGATGTCCTGATCAATCGCTTGAGAAAACTTCGTTTTCCTAAGCTGACCTCATCTTTGAAATTCGCCCCAACCCCGATTGGAGACACCCCATGCCCGTCGAGTTCATCGGCTATATCGGCACCCAGCACCAATCCGAGATCCACCCCGCCAAGGGTCCGGTGATCGACCGCGACTATGTCGAGCGCGTCGCCCGGGTGCATGAGGACGGCGGCTTCGACCGCGCCCTGGTCGCCTTCGGCTCGACCTCGCCCGAGAGCCAGCTGGTGGTGGCCCATGCCGCCTCGGTGACCCAGCACCTGGGCTTCATGATCGCCCATCGCCCGGGCTTCACCGCCCCCACCGTCGCGGCCCGCCAGCTGGCGACGCTGGACCAGTTCTCGGGCGGCCGGGTGGCCGTGCACATCATCACCGGCGGTTCGGACGACGAACTGGCCAAGGACGGCGACCACCTGACCAAGGACCAGCGCTACGCCCGCACCAGCGAGTACCTGGACATCGTCCGCCAGGAATGGACCAGCGAAAAGCCGTTCGACTACAAGGGCGACTACTACAACGTCGTCCAGGCGTTCGGCGGGGTGAAGCCGCTGCAGAAGCCGCAGATCCCGGTCTATTTCGGCGGCTCGTCCGAGGCGGCCATCCCGGTGGCCGGCAAGCACGCCGACATCTTCGCCCTATGGGGCGAAACCCAGGCCCAGGTGGCCGAGACCATCGCCCGGGTGCGCCACGCCGCCGCCAAGCACGGCCGCCAGGTCAAGTTCTCGCTGTCCCTGCGGCCGGTGATCGCCGAGACCGAGGAGGCCGCCTGGGCCAAGGCCGACGCCATCGCCGCCGAGGCCAAGGCCCTGCGCGAGAAGGCCGGCCTGCCCACCAGCGGTCATGCCCCGCCCAACGCCGGCTCGCAGCGCCTGCTGGACGCCGCCAAACAAGGCACGCGGCTGGACAAGCGCCTGTGGACCGGCGTCGCGGCCGTCACCGGCGCGGCGGGCAACTCCACCGGCCTGGTCGGCACGCCCCAGCAGGTGGCCGAGGCCCTGCTCGACTACTACGACCTGGGCGTCTCGACCTTCCTGATCCGCGGTTTCGACCCGCTGGACGACGCGATCGCCTATGGTCGCGACCTGATCCCGCTGGTGCGGGGCCTGGTGGCCCAGCGCGACGCGAACCCGACGGCCGCGGCGGGTTAGGGCCATGGCCTTCGACGTCGATCCGCGCTGGCTGGGCGACGCCGCCTGGCCGGGCGGCGTCCCGTTCGGCGACGCCTCGTCCGGCGCGGAGCCGCCCTACGACCTCCACGCGCCGCCGGTCGATCCGCCGATCGCGACTGGAGCGTTCAAGGAGGCCCTGGCCCGGCTGGCCAGCGGCGTCGCGATCATCTCGTGCTGGGACGGCGCCACGCCCAGGGGCCTGCTGGTCAGCTCGATCACAGGCCTGTCAGTCGATCCGCCGCGCTTCCTGTTCTGCGTCCGCAAGGAGGCGTCCAGCCACGACGTCCTGGTCCGGGCGGAGCGGTGCGGCGTGGCGATCCTGGCCGAGCACGACGAGGCCGAGGCCCTGCGCTTCTCGAGCTCGAGCCTGAGCCACGAGCGCTTCTCGCCCGAAGCCTGGCGGCTGACGGACGAAGCGCCGCCGACCTATCGGGGCGGCCTGTCGACCACCACCTGCACGATCGATCAGCGGATCGACACCGGGACGCACACCGTGTTCATCGCCACGGCTGCGGCGGTGACGCTGGCGCCGGGCCAGCCCCTGGTGGCCCACGACCGGTCGTTCCAGCGCCTGGCGATCTAGGCGAGGCCTCAGCCCCCGGGCTTGGCCGCGCTCTTCCCGCAAACCTGGAGGAAGCCGGCCGCCATGAACGAGGCCATGCGCTCCTTCACGGCCATGAAGTCGTCGGACCGGCACACGCCGCCCGACAGCTTGTCGATGCGGCCCGTGCGAGCCAGGGTCAGCATCAGGGCCCCGGTGACGAAGTGATAGCCCCAGAAGATGTCGGCCTCGCTGCAGCCCGGCAGCGCTTTGCGCAGGATGGCGATCAGGCGCAGGACGACGGGGTCGAAGTGCTCGTCCATCAGCGCCGCGCCCCATTCGGGGGTGTTGGCGACCAGGGCGCCCAGGGCGGCGTAGTTCTTCCAGCCCTCCCCGCCCTCGGTATAGAGGTCCAGGTCCGTGTCCAGGAACGCGCGCAGCGCGCCCTCGACCGTGGGATTGTCGCCCATCTCGGCGTCGTAGGCCTCCAGCGCCTTCATCCGCCGTTCGTTGGTGACCACCGCCCGGCGCGCGAAGACCGCGTCGAACAGCTTCTGCTTGTCCTCGAAATAGTAGTTCAGCAGCGTGTGGTGGACGCCCACCCGCTTGGCCACGTCCTTCAGCGTCACGCCGTAGAGCCCGTGCTTGGAGAACAGATATTCGGCCGCGTCGAGGATCTGCTCCATCGTCTCTGCGCGTTGCTCCGCCTTGGTGGAGCGCTGCCGGGGTTTCACGTCTTCGGGCACTAGACTTCTTTCCGTCTCAAGCTTGGGAAATCGGATGGGACAAGACTCATCCGCCCCCTAATTTGAATCTCGACCTCATCTTGGCGAACTTGCCGGTGGACGCCAGAGGCATGTGCGGTCGGCGGACGATCCCATCGTCAGCATCGCGGGTCCGCCGCCGGCAACGGCGGCGAAAGCACGCCCACGTTCCAGTTCCAGGGGACGCCGCCCTTGGCCCGGCGACGGCAGACGACCAGCTCGTTCAATTCGTACATGCCCGGCATCACGTTCTCCCCAGGCTTCGGGGCGTCGGCGAAGGCCATGTAGGCGCGGTCGGCGCCGTAGGCTCGCCACGCCGGCCGGCCCGCCGCGCTGGGGACGCCGTCGCGGGCGAAGGCGGTCCAGTAGCCGACCATCGCGTCCGACAGCCCCGCCTCCTCCGGCGTCGCCGGAATCCTGGGCCAGGCCGGCGCCGTGCGGTCGGTCGTGCCGAAGACGTAGGGGATCTCGCTGGCGTGGAAGGCGTGCAGGCCGGCCGCCTCGGCGGCGGGATAGCCGTGGTCGAACAGGTAGAGGTAGCCGGGCTGGCCGACGGCCGTCTGCTTGGCGACCAGGCGCTCGGCCGTCCAGCCGTAGAGCGCGTCGCGCGGCGTCGCCAGCACGCTTTCGGCCAGGTCGGTCGACGGATAGAGCTTCAGATAGGCCTGCGCCAGGTCGCCGTAGCGCTTGCGGATTTCCGCCTCGTAGGTCGCCGCGTCGGCCGGGACCGGCGGCGCCAGGACCCGCAGCGAACGGATCTCGCCGCTGTTGAAGCCGGCCAGGATCGGCACGCGGGCCTGTTCGCCCAGGTCGAACACGTCGACCAGCTGGCGCGGCAGCACGCGGCCGTCGATCGTGCCGAACGGCGCATAGCCGGCCTTGGCGGCCGCGTCGGTCAGCTCGCCGGGGCTCATCGCCCGCAAGGCGGCCAGGTCCTTGGCGCCCAGCTTGTAGGCCACGTAGGTCCCGACCGTCTCCGCCGGATAGTCGCCGAACGTGGCGGCCCGCAGCTGCGGGGTCGAGATCATGTAGGCGCTCTGGCTGATCGCCTTGTGGAACAGTCCACGGGCCTGCGGCGCGGCCATCAGGTACATGACGCTGAGCCCGCCGGCGGACTCGCCGGCGATGGTCACGTTGGCGGGGTCGCCGCCGAACGCGGCGATATTGGCCTTCACCCAGCGCAGGGCGGCGATCTGGTCCAGCAGGCCGTAATTGCCCGACACGCCCTCGCGCGATTCCTTGCTCAGCTCGGGATGGGCCAGGTAGCCCAGCACGCCCAGGCGATAGTTGATCGACACCACCACCACGCCCCGCTCGGCCAGCCTGGCGCCGTCATAGATCGGCTCGCTGCTCGCGCCCGTGGTCAGGGCCCCGCCGTGGATCCACACCAGCACCGGGGCCTTGTCCGCCTTGGCCGGGGTCCAGACGTTCAGCGTCAGGCAGTCCTCGCTCATCGGCCCGACGTCGCTGGTGTAGACGCCGGCGGGGCCCTTGGGCTGATAGCAGGCCGGGCCGAACGTCGTGGCGTCGCGCACGCCCTTCCAGGCGGACGCTTCGGCCGGCGGCCGCCACCGCCGCCAGCCGGTGGGCGGGGCCGCATAGGGCAGCCCCTTGTAGACGTTCAGGTCGCCGACCGCCGCGCCCTGGACGGACCCGGCCGAGGTGCGGACCACCGGCCCGGAAGGCTGGGCCGACACGGGAGCCGCCGCCAGGAGCGCGACGGCCAGGGCTAGGCCCCGGGGAAGCAACGACATGGGAAGTCCCTCCTCCTGGCGCCCGCCCTCGCCGGCCTAGAAGTCGTAGCCCAGGCGCACGCCCACCGTCCGCGGCCGCAGCGTGGCGTAACGGCTGGCGAGGAACGCCTCGGGGTGGACATAGGTGATCGAGTGGTTGTCGAAGAGGTTCTCGACATAGGCCGCGACCGTCAGGCGATCCATGGCCACGGCGAAGTTGGCGTTGACGTTCTCGTAGGCGTCGGTGAAGCCGTAGGTCGGGCTGACCACGCCCGGCTGGCCCGGCACGTTGGGGAACGAGCCCGGATAGTTCCCGACATGCTGGAACACCACCGAGGCGTTGGCCCGGGCCTTGGGCGACAGGTCGAAGCCGTAGTTGACGTACAGCGAGCCCTGGAAGTGCGGCGCGGCCAGGCGGGCGTTGTCCACCGCGCCGGAGATCGCCGCCTCGGCGGGGGTCAGCTTGGTCACCTTGGCGTCGTTGAACGAGCCATTCAGCCCAACGCTCAGGCCCGTGGCCGGGGCGACCACGACCTCGAACTCCACGCCCGTGCTCTTGGCGCCGCCGATGTTGGTCGCGAACTGGACCGAGTCCGAGACGCGGTTGGCCTGGACCTGGATATTGCTCCAATCGATCAGATAGGCCGCGACGTTGGCGCTGAGCACGCCGTCGAACCAGCGGCCTTTCAGGCCGACCTCGTAGTTGGTCAGGTCGTCGGAGTCGGCGCCGTAGGGGATGATCAGGTCGCTGGGATTGACCACGCTGGGCCGGCCGGCGAAGGCGTTGACCACCGGGGTGCGGAAGCCCGTCGAGATCGTCGCGTAGCCGGTCATGTTGGACGACGGCTTGTACGACAGGCTGACCTTGTAGGACGGCTTGGTGGCCTTGGCCTTGACGCCGGCCGCGGGCGGGATCGGCACCATCGCCAGCGGACCCGAGATGCCGAAGAGCGCATAGGTCAGATAGGCGCTGTTGTAGCCGCCCTCGGTGAAGCCCTGGGCGTCGGTGCCGCCGTAGCGCATGCCGGTGGTCAGCCAGAGCTTGTCGTTGATGTGGTAGGTCAGCTCGCCGAAACCGGCCAGTTCGTGCGAATTGATGTGGGTGTACTGGCGTTGATAGTACTCGTCCGGCAGGCCGGTGATGCCGTGGGACGCCAGATACTGCGGCGAGGACCGGTAGAAGTAGTCCACGTCCAGCCGGCGATCGAGATAGAAGCCGCCGATCACCCAGTCGAACTTGCCGCCGGGGTCGGACGCCAGGCGCGCCTCCTCGACGAAGGTGCTCTGGTAGCCGTTGGCGTCGAGGCCGAAGGCGATGCCCGCGGCGCCGAAGGTGCCGGCCAGATCGACCCAGAACTTCTGGTCGAACATCGAATAGGTCGACGAGCTGGTCAGGTGCGCGCCGTCGAACTGGTAGTCGACCGTGGCGTTGTAGCTGGTCAGCTTGCCCACGAAGAGGTCGGGCCGGTCGGAGATGCGCTTGTTGCGCCCCAGCGAGGGGATGATCAGCGAGGAGTCCTTGGGATTGCTCTTCTCGTAGGAGGCCAGCAGCTTGACCGACAGGCGGTCGGTCGGCTTCCACAGCAGGGTCGCGCGCCCGCCCCCGTCGACCAGGGTGTTGGAGTTGTGGATCCCGGTCCCCAGGTTGTCGACATAGCCTTCCTCGTGCCGGTAGAAGCCGACCACGCGCAGGGCCAGCTCGTCCTTGACGATCGGCAGGTTGACCATGCCGTTGTAGCGCTGGCGGAAGGAATCCGACCCGGTCAGGCCGAAGTCGACCAGGGCCGAGGCGTCGTATTCGTCGAGATCGGGGCTCTTGGTCAGGATGCGCAGCGCGCCCGACAGCGAGCCGGACCCGAACAGCGTGCCCTGCGGGCCGCGCAGGAACTCGACCCGCTCCAGGTCGTACAGGTTGGGGTCCAGCACCGTGGTGTTGCCGATCGTCGAGATCGGCAGCTCGTCGATATAGATCGCGACCGTGCTCTGCAGGTTGGCGCCGTAGCCGTTGGTGGCCACGCCCCGGGCGGTGAAGTTGTTGAAGTTGGCCGTGGGCTTGTTGAGGACGACGCCGGGCGTCTCGCGCGCCAGGCCCTCGTAGCCGACGATGCCCTTGGCCGTCAGGTCCTTCTGCGAGAAGGCGGTGACGCTGAGCGGCACGTCCTGCAGCTTCTCATTGCGGCGGGTCGCCGTGACCACGACCTCGTTGAGCAGCGTGTTGTCGGATGAGCCGGCGGCCTTGCCCTGGGCCTCAGGAGACGCGGTCTGGGCCTGGGCGGCCACGGACGTCGACACCAGCGCGGCGGCGCACGCCGTCGCGAGAAGAACTACCTTCATGCGCTTATCTCCCCGTGCGCCGATCGTGAATGCCGACGCTTATGACAGCGAGGCTGCACCCGAGGTCGCCGCCTGTCAACACTCACTATCATGAGCGTGAATATTCGTGTCCGCATGAAGGGCCGACGACCGATCGAAACCGGAAAGCCCGGCAGGCCTTTGTCGTGTAAGGATTTTCCCCCGCATCGCAGTGCGCGGACGGATCGGCGGCGGGGCGCCCTGCCCTAGCTGGCCTTGAGCGAAACCTCGACGCCGGCGATGGTCGCGCCGGGCATGGCCCGGCGGATGGCCGCGCGGGCAACCGGCCGGGCGACCGGCAGGAAGGCCTCGAGGAAACGCCAGGCGCCCTCGTCGTGATCGAGGTGATGGGTCAGCAGGCCCAGCGGTTCGTTCCACGCCCCCGCCACGCGGCGCTCGGCCAGCAGCCGGCGGGCCCGCATCAGGAATCGGACCGCGCCCCGGAAACGCGGCGCCGGCTTCCAGCGCATGACGTCCAGGTGGGCGTCGAGGCGCTCGGGCTCGGCGGGGCTTCGCATCTCGCCATAGCAGGACAGGCCCAGGTCCCGCAGGCCCAGCGCGCGCTTCAGGGTCGGATGGGCGTTGTTCCACGGCGGCACGAACAGGCTGGGCCTGACGCCGGCGCGGCGGAACACGTCGATCGCCGTGCCCAGGTCGGATACCACGTCGGCCAGGCGATCCAGGTCGTTGACCTCGCCGGAGGGCCAGCCCGGCGGCGCCCGGTTCTCGTGCCGGAAGCCGTGGATGGCCAGTTCCGCGTTGGGGATCGCGCGGCAGGCCTTGGCCAGGGCCGCGATATCGCCGTCCGGCACGGCCGCGAGCGTGATCGGCGCCTCGAAGCGGACGGAAAGAGCCAGCAGGCGGTCCAGCGCCGCGGTGGGTCGGCGCGCGTCGTCGTCCCGCCACCAGAACACCGGCGCATGGCCGCGCGCCTTCCAGCGGGCCAGCTCCGGCCCGATCAGGATCGCGATCAGAAGGCGATGGAACGACACGATCAGCGCCTAGGCCGAATGACCCAGCCGGGTGTCCTCGACGGTCAGGCCGATCACCGCGCCGCCGCTCGAACGCACGGTCTGGACGCCGTTCAAAGCGCGGATCTCGCGCGCCTTCAGGTTCGAGAGCAAGGGATAGAGGCCGGCCATGATGGCGATCAGGAAACCCATGTCGCCCTCCTTGTAGCCCTTGCGCGACACGTAGCACTTGTAGAACCGGCGCACGCCCCGGAACAGATCGTCCCACAGGCTCTTGATCTTGCCGCTGTCGGCCAGGTCCTGGCCGCGCAGGGCGGTATAGCGGTTCAGGCGCTGGACCATGTCGGCGATGTCGTCGTCGACCTTGTGCAGGATGGCGTTGTGCAGCCGGCCGCCATAGACGCCGGTGAAGATGGTGCCGGGATGGACCCGCTCGCTCTTCCAGCTCTTCACGCCCCTGCGGAACAGACGGGCCACCGACGACGCGCCGAACGAGCCGCCCCAGCCGTGACGCACCAGCTGCGCGCCCACGTAGTTGTCCACGGGCACCTGGTGCCAGTCGGCGGTCGAACGGGCGACGGTCTCGCGGATTTCCCGGGCCAGGGCCGGCGTCACCGCCTCATCGGCGTCCAGCTCGAGAATCCAGTCGCCGCGACAGGCCGCGACGCCGGCCTCCTTGCGCAGCCCCTCGACGGGGAAGATGCCCGAGACGACCCGCGCGCCCATCTTCCGGGCGATGGCTTCGCTGCGGTCCGTGCAGCGGTCGGCGACCACGACGATCTCGTCGCAGAACGCCAGGCGCTCCAGACACTCGGCCAGCCGCGCCTCCTCGTTATGGACGCAGACAAGTCCTGACAGGACAGACATGGAATTTCCCCGACTTGGGGGCGCCTTCCGAATCTGCCCCCGTCAGAGAAGAGACGTCGCCAAGCTCAGGGAACCTCAGAACTTTTTCCGCGTTCGCGCGAGACGAACCGACCGGCGTCCGTACCGGGAGCTTGGCCGGAGGGGGCTAAAAGTCCCGCGAAACCAGCAGGCTCCAGGTGCGGGGCCGCAGTGGCGTGACCTGGCGCACCTGGCCGAAGCTGAACGGATTGCCGTAGGCGAAGGTGTCGCTGGAGGCGTTGGCGGGATTGGTGACCGCCAGGGTCCAGCTCCAGTCGCGGACGGCCAGCTCGGCCGAGAGCCGGCCGGTGACATAGCCCCCCATCGACGGGGAAAGGCGACGATCGAAGGTCAGGCGCGACTGGCCCACATATTCGACCTCGGTGGTCAGCACCAGGCGTCGGCTGGCGGTCAGGTCCTTCTGATACCGCATCAAGGCCCCGGCCGAGACGTCCGGCACGCCCGGAAGTTCGCTCTGGGCCGCCGAGGCGAAGTTGGGATCCACCTTGCTCAGCCGGGGACGGTTGAACAGGGCGTTGACCTCCAGGGTCAGGCCTTGGGCCGCCAACATCGTGGCCTCGACCTCCAGGCCGGTGTTGCGTCCGTCGCCGACATTGGCCGTGTAGGACAGGCCCGAGCTCAGATACTGGTCGGTCTGGATGTCGGTCCACACGTCGTGGAACAGGGCCGTGCGCAGGATCATGCGCCCCTCCCACGGCCGGACGCTGGCGCCGATCTCGTAGTTGCGCAGATGGTCGGGCTTGAACGAGGCCCGCAGGACCGACGGCGCGGCCAGGCCGCCCGAGTTGAAGCCGCCCGAGCGATAGCCTTCCGAGGTCAGCAGATAGACCAGCCCGCCGCCGTCCCACGTCCGCTGGAGCGAGAATTTCGGCGAGATGCCGGTGAAGCGCGCCTTGCGGTCCATGTCGCGCGACTGCCCCGGCGGCGGGGACACGACCATCGAGGTCGTGTGGACCTCGCTGCTGAACGCGCGCCCGCCCAGGCTCGCGGTCCAGCCGCCGCCCAGGTCGTAGGCGGTCTCTCCATAGAGCGCCAGTTCACGCCGCCGATCGCGGCGCGCCTCCAGATAGATGAGGCGCGAGGGATCGTAGGCGGTGCGGGCCCGCAGTTCGCCGTCGCTGTCCTCGAGGCTGGCCAGGCCGTACAGCCCGACCAGCCAGCGGAAACGATCGCCGTCGGGGGACGACAGCACGGCGTCCTCCACCAGCATCCGCACCTTGCTGGCCTCGTCGAACAGGCCGACATCGACCGAGGCCGCGCCGACGCCGTTCAGGGCCGCGGTGGCGTCGAACCGGCTGGCGAACCGGTGGCGGACATAGCCGGTCGACGACACGAACCGCCCCCAGTCGCCCGCGCCCGTGATCGTCACCGCGCCCTGCTGCAGGACGTTGTCGTGGGTCTCGCGCACCTGGTTGGCGCGCTTCTGGCCGCCCAGGCCGGGCGTGGTGTACTGGCTGTCGGTGGCGTGCAGGTCCTGGCGGGCGCCGGACACCGTGACCGACCAGTCCGGATCGATCGCCACCGAAACGGCGGCCCGCCCGCCGAGGCGCGTGGTGCGGTCGACGTTCGAGAGGCGCAGGTTGACGTCGTCGACATAGCCGCCGTCCACGTCGCTGTAGGCCACCAGACGGACCGCCGCGCGGTCGGTGGCGACCGGCAGGTTGAGGACGCCCTCGACCCGGCTGCTGGGCGAGCCGGATTCCGTGGCCGCCGCGCCGGCCAGGACCGATCCCGACCATTCGTTCAGCACGGGCTTGGTGGACACGATCCGGTAGACCCCGCTGAGCGATCCGCCGCCGTAGAGCGCGCCCTGGGGACCGCGCAGCACCTCCACCCGGTCGACGTCGATCAGGCGCAGGTCCGGATCGGGCGCGTTGTAGGTCAGGGGGATGTTGTCGAGATAGGTGCCGACGGTCTGCTGGGTGCGGCCCGTGAAGGTCCCGTCCGACAGTCCGCGCAGCATGATCTTGTTGCGGGCCGCGCCGAGGTTGGTGGTGATGAAGCCCGCAGCCTGCTGGGAAATGCTGGTCGTGTCGATCGCGCCGGTGTCGCTGAGCCGTTCGGCCCGGATCACGCTGACGCCGCCCGCGGCGGCCCCCAGGCGCGTCGGGCGCTTGGTGGCGGTGACGATCACCCCGTCGAGCGCGGCGACGGTCGCCGGCGCCGCCGGGGCGATCGCCGGCGGCCTGGCGCGAGCGGCCGGCGGGGCGGGCCGGATGACCACCGTGGCGTTGTCGAGAATCTCGAACCGGCAGGGCGCGTCGGCCGTCACCGCCTCCAGCGCCTGGCGCAGGGTCAGGCTCCCGAACACCGCCTTGCCGCGCCCCGGACACGACGAAGCGCCTCCGAGGGTGACGCGCGCCTGGACGCCGAGATCGATCAGCGCCTCGGATCGGGGCTTGGCGGGGATCTTGAAGGCGAAGCGGGCCGGCGCGGCCTCCGCCGTTCCAGCCGGGACCAGGCCGACCAGGACCAGGCTCGAGGCCATCGACAGGAGGAAGAGGCGCGGCAGGCGGCCGACGGCGAACGCTCCGGAACGCTCCGGTTCGTCAGATCGAAATCGAAGCTGGGATTCCGTCTCCGAAATCATCGGGCTCCAGCTCTATCCCCCTAGAGCTCAAGCTTCGCGCTTCGAACGATTCCAGGCCCCTCAGCAAGGCTCTAGCGCGCCCGGATCACGATAGCGTCTTCGGTCGTCGTCGTTTTGACGGGAAGCAGGTGTGACAGTCGATCGACCATCGCATCCTGTTCGTCGACGATCAACACGCCGGAAAGTCGCATATTGGCGACCTCGGCGTCGCCCAGCTTCACCGGACGCGGGAAAAGCCGGTTCATGTCCCCGGCGATCTGTGAAAGCGGCTGGTCGCGATAGATCAGCCGGCCCTGGCGCCAGCCCGCGATTTCCTCGACGGCCACCGCCTGGAGTTTCGCGTCCGCCGCCCGGCCCTCATGGTGGGAAAGCCCCTGCCCCGGCTTCAGCCGGAACGGCGTGGCGCCGGAGGCCAGGTTGGGGCGCACCTCGACCAGTCCGCGCTGGACGTTGACCGCCACCTGGCCGTCGCGACGGCGGACGTCGAACTGGGTGCCGACCACCCGCACCTGGGTGTCGCCCGCCGCGATCAGGAACGGGCGCGAGGAATCCTTGGCCACGTCGAAGAAGACCTGGCCGTCGTCCATCTTGATCCGGCGCGCATGGCGCTCGAAGCGAACGGTCACGCGCGAGGCGGCATTCATGTCGATCCGCGAGCCGTCCTCCAGGGCGATGGCCCTGCGCTCGCCGACGCCGGTCACGTAGGTGGTTTCGCGGCCGCCGATCAGGCCCTTGCTGGGCACGAGGACCGCGCCGGCCACGAAGGCGGCGGCGATCGCGGCGCCGGCCGACCAGATCCAGACCCGTCGCGCCGGTCGCAAGGGGACCACATTGGCCGCCAAAGGCGTGCTCAGCGGCGCGCCGGCGGGCGCGGCCTCCGCGAAGCGCGCGTCGAGGTCCAGCCCCTGGTCGAAGGCGAGCGCGTCGTCATAGGCCTGGGCGTGGGTCGGCGAGGCCGTCAGCCAGGCGTCGAACGCCAGCCAGTCGCCCTCGGTGACCGTCTCGCCCTGCAGGCGGACGAGCCACGCGATCGCGGCCTCGGACGTCTCGGCGTCGATGTCTGTTTGGGCGCGCGTCATTTCGCTCCGTCCCGACGCCACGTTGCGCCCTCGCAAGGATAAGACGTCACCAAGTCGGCGGAACCTCCAAAACCCGTTCCAGAAACAATAGCCGCGCTCATGACAGCTTCGCCATCAGCGCCTTCAGGGCGGCGCTTACATGTTTTTCGACCGAACTGCGACTGACCCCCATGGCGGCCGCGGTCTCAGCGTGACTGAGACCGTCCAGCTTGTGAAGCTTGAAGGCGCGCGCGACCTGCGGCGGCAGGGTGTCGACGGCGGCCATCATAAGTTGCAGGCGCTGCCGGCCGGCCACGACCTCCTCGGCCGACGGGATGTCGGCCACCTGCTGGTCGCCCAGCACGACGCCTTGCAGGCTACGCCATCCGCCGTCGCGCGCGCTGGCGCGGGTCTGGCTGCGCAGCCGGTCAAGCATCAGGTTGTTGGCCATGCGGAACAGCAGGGCCGAGCCGTCGCCCTCGACCTCCACCTCGCCCAGGGCCTGCACCTTCAGGAACAGGTCCTGGATCAGGTCCTCGGCTTCGCTCACCGAGCGCAGCCGAGCGGCGAAGACGCGCACCAGATTGGCCCGCTTCTCGCCGTACAGCCGGGCCATCGGCGTGATCGTCGAAGATGGGGCGGGCAGCTCGGACTCCAAAGACTCAGTGCGGCGAACAGGTTGCGGCGAGTCCTTAACCTAGGCCGCTGACGCCCGCCGGTCCAGCGCACCGAACGCCCCCTTGTTGCGATTGACTCGCAACAAGATTGACGCCTAGATGGTGCGAACCATTCGCAACAAGCTCCGCACGGAGACCGGCATGACCCCCACTTCCACATCCCTCCGCTGGACGATCGGTCCGACGGTCGGCGAAAAGCTGCTCCTCAGCGCGATGCGGCACTGGGCGGTGCTGCGGTCGGCGGGCGAGTCCCCCGCCCGCATGGTCGCCCAGGCCCTGGCCTTCCGGGCGTCGAACCGGACCGGCGGCCTGTTCGTCGCCTGGATGCAGTCGGTCGAGGCCAGCCTGCGCCGGCCGATCCAGGTCGAATGCCCGGCCTGCGGCGGCATCTCCACCGACGAACAACGGCTGATGGTCTCGTGCGGCTTGGCGGGAACCGCGACGGCGACGGGCGAGGCCCTGCTCGAACCGCTGCTGATCGATTCCCAGCCGACCATGGTGCTGGCGCGCGCCCTGAACGCCGCCCTGCGGGTCGACGGCTATCCCCTGCCCGTCCGCTTGCGCGACGAATCCGCGGAGCCCGCCCCCGAGCCGCCGACCTTTCACTGAGGCTTGGCGGCGGCCAATCGAAGCACCTCGATCTCGCTGACCATGCGCGCCGAACGCGCCGGCCGCAGGTCGCCCTCGGCCACCAGCTTGAAGGCCCCGTCCTTGCCGCCCAGCGGCGCGCCGTCCGCCTTGTCGGCCAGGATGACGCGGTTGGCGCGGGTGCCCGGGTCCAGCTCGGCCAGGCCGAACGCCACCTGGTAGCCGTCGGACGCCTTGACCAGCACCACGTCGGCCATCTCCGGCCCGTGGATCGCCTTGCCGGTCGGGGTCCCGACCTTGGCCAGCACGTCGACCAGCAGCGGCCCCTCGTAGACGTGCTTCTCGCCGTGGGCGTCGAAGGCGACGCTGACGCGCGGCAGGGCGGCGATGTCCGCCGCGCTGAAGCTGGCCGCCTCGCCCGAGGGCCCTTTCAGGGTCAGGGTCTGGGCGAAGGCCCCGGTGGCCAGGCCGGCGAAGCAGAGGGCGAGAGCGAAGGCTTTCACGAAGCGATCCTATTCGACGGCGAGGATGACGTTGGAGGGCGCGACGGTCGCCACGGCGCGGTCGCCGACGCCGGGCGCGCCCGAGACGGGTACGGTCGCGACCAGGGTCTTGCCGGCCGACAGGCCCAGCCGCACCTCGCTGACCTCGTGCCCGTCCTCGCGGTCGGCGACGATTCCGGCCAGCCGATTGACCTCGCCCTCGGGCGCGTCCTGGGCGGCCAGGACGACGAAGCTGGACTTGATCAGGGCGACGACGGGCTTGCCGACCGCCAGGTCCAGTTCCTCGCGGCTGCGACGGGTGATGATCGAGACGATCTCGACGCCGTCGCCCAGGTCGATCGTGACCCTGGCGGTCACCTCGCCGTCCTCGATGGCCGCGACGATCCCTCGCAGCGCGTTGCGGGCGCTGGTGCGCAGGCCCAGGCTCCAGAACACGTCCGACGCGGCCAGGCCGGCCTCAAGCCGCGACAGGGCCGCGCCGATCTCGCGCTCCACCTCGCGGAACGCCCGGATCACGGCCTGGCCGCGCGGCGTGACCACCGCCGCCCCGCCGGCCTTGCCGCCGGCGTTGGCGACCACCAGGGGCGCGTCGAACAGGTTGTTCAGCGCCTGCACGCCGTCCCAGGCGCCCTTGTAGCTGAGGCCCAACTGCTTGGCGGCGGCGCTGATCGATCCCAGGCTCTCGATGGCCTCGATCAGCGCCACGCGCTCCTGGCCCACCCGCGCCAGGCCGCCGCGGCGCAGGATCAGGGACGCGCTCAGATCGCCGTCGTTGGACATCGGAACCTCATGCCGCGCCGGGCCGTCGCCCAGGCCCTGACCTAGGCCGTGACCTAGGCGCGAAACCTCGTTATGTAAATCGACTACATAACCGAAGGTCCGGTCGTCCCGAAGCCATGCCCTCTCCGCCGCCGACCAAGATCGAGGCCCGCTGACCATGCTGGAGATCGCCTGGCTGACGGCCAAGCTGGCGGGGATCACCACGGTCCTGTTGCTGATCCTGTCCACGCCCCTGGCCTGGTGGCTGGCCCGGGGGCGTTCGCGCTGGCGGACGCCGGTCGGGGCGCTGGTGGCCCTGCCGATCGTCCTGCCCCCGACCGCCCTGGGCTTCTACCTGCTGATCGCCCTGGGCCCGCAGAGCCCGCTGATCGCCCTGCTGCACCCGTTCGGGGTGCGCACCCTGGCCTTCACCTTCCAGGGCCTGGTGATCGGGTCGCTGATCTATTCGCTGCCGTTCGCCGTCCAGCCGCTGCGCAACGCCTTCATCGCCCTGGGCGACGAACCGCTGGAGGCGGCCGCCACCCTGGGCGCCTCGCCCTGGAGCGCCTTCCTGCGGGTGGCCCTGCCCCTGGCCCTGCCGGGCTACGCCGTCGCCGCCCTGCTGGTCTTCGCCCACACGATCGGCGAGTTCGGCGTGGTGATGATGCTGGGCGGCGGCATCCCGGGCCAGACCGAGGTGCTGTCGATCGAGATCTACCGCCTGGTCGAGGCCCTGGAATGGGACAAGGCCCACCAGCTGGCCGGCGCCCTGCTGGCCTTCGCCTTCCTGGTGATGCTCAGCCTGCTGCTGATGGAACGCCGGGTTTCGGCAAAGACTTCGCGGGTTTAACTCGACCCGCTCATCCCGGCGTTCGCCGGGATGAGCGGAGAGTAGATCAGAACGGCACGTCGCCCTGGATCGTCACCCGCTCGACGATGCGTTCCTGCGGCCAGTAGTCGAGGATGGCGTAGTGCTGGGTGGCGCGGTTGTCCCAGAAGACGATGGCGTTGGGCGTCCAGCGGAAGCGGACCTGGTATTCGGGGGTCTTCACCCGCTCCAGCAGCTCGGCCAGCAGCTGGGCGGCCTCGTCCTCGGGCAGACCCAGGATCCGCGTCGTGAAGACCTTGTTGACGAACAGGTGCTTCTCGCCGGTCTCGGGATGGGTGCGGACCACGGGGTGGGCCTGCACCGGATGGGCCGCCCGCAGCTCCTGCCGCTTGGCCTCGTCCACCCGGTAGCCGTAGCTCTGCAGGATGTCGTGCTCGGCCTTCAGGTCGGCGATGCGGTCCTTCAGCTTGTCGGGCAGGTCGCGATAGATGGCGGCGGTGTCGGCGAACAGGGTGTCGCCGCCCAGCGGCGGCATGTGGCGCATGCGCAGCACCCCGCCCATCGACGGCGCGGGGCGGAAGGTGACGTCGGTGTGCCACTTGTTGGCGGCGCGGACGATCGGCACGATCTCCTCGCGCAGCTTCATGCCGTCGGCGGCCTCGATGTGCAGGATTTCGGGGAAACCGGGCACGTGGGCGGTGACAGGATGCCCCTCCAAGTCCCCGAAATACCGGCCGAAACGGACATGGTCCTCATGGCTGATGTCCTGGTCGCGGAAGAACACCACCTTGTGGCGCAGCAGCGCCGTGCGGATGGCCGCCACGCTCTCCGGCGTCAGCGGCTGGCGCAGATCGACGCCTGAGATCTCGGCGCCAAGCACCGTGCCGGCGGGCGTCACGGTGAGGCCGGCGTAGTCGGGCGTTTCCGAAGCGGTGATCGGGGTAAAGGCGTTCATGGCGTCCTCCCGGAGCGCCGCCCATCCGCGTGAGCGACTGCTGTTATCCACACCCTAGACGTGGAATTTCAGCGCTCAATCGAGTTTTTCTCATTTCAGCCGAAGCGTAAGGCCGGCCACGACCAGGGTCACGGCGTCGGCGGCCTGGGCCAGGGCCTGGTGCAGCCGCCCGGCCTCGTCGCGGAACCGCCGGGCCAGGGCGTTGTCGGGCACGATGCCGAACCCGACCTCGTTGGACACCAGCCACAGCGCGCCCGGGAACCGCGCCGCGCTCGCCGCCAGCTCGGCCGCGGCCGCCGCGAGGTCGTCGCGATCGTCCAGCATCAGGTTCGACAGCCACAGGGTCAGGCAGTCGACCACCACCACGTCGCCGGCGCCCAGGCCGTCCAGCGCGGGAGCCAGGTCCGCCGGCGCCTCGACCGTGGTCCAGGCCGGGCCGCGATCCGCCCGATGCCGGTCGATGCGTTCGGCCATCTCCGAATCGAAGGCCTGGGCCGTGGCCACCATCACCAGCCGGCCGCCGGTTTCCGCCGCCCTGGCCTCGGCCGCGCCTTGCGCGAAGGCGCTCTTGCCGGATCGGGCTCCGCCCAGGACGAGGGTGAACGACAAGACGTGCTCCAGATTACCAGTCAGATTGACCGTGTGCGGCGCAACATATAGTGCAGCTCTCGCGACAGGTTCCTCGAAAGAGGATGAAAAGGGAACTCGGGTGCGAAACCCGGGCTGCCCCCGCAACTGTAAACGGCGAGCCCGCGTGTCTTATGCCACTGGCGCTTCTCTTCGGAGCAGCGCTGGGAAGGCGACACGCATCGGCCTTGACCCGTGAGCCAGGAGACCTGCCCGTCGCGGTCGTCCTTCGTCCGGCCGGGGTGCGCCGTACGATGGGGTTCTTCCCCCGAGGCGACATCGTCGGGCCGGTCCGAATCTTCGGACCAGCCTTCGTTGCTGCGCACGGAGGATTTGAACATGCGCTCTATTTCCGTCCTGGCCCTGGTGGCCGCCCTTCCCGCTCTCGGCTTGCCGAGCCTGGCCCTGGCCGCTGAAACCGCCGACGACGCCAACGCGGTCGACCAGGTGGTCGTCACCGCCGGCCGCGCATCCGACAAGCTGTCCGAAACGCCCGTCAGCACCACCGTCATCACCGCCGAGACCCTGCGCCAGCGCCAGGCGGTGGTGGTGTCGGACCTGCTGTCGCGCACGCCCGGCGTCACCGTCACCCGCAACGGCGGCGTGGGCGGCTCGACCCAGGTCCGCATCCGCGGCGCCGAGACCGACCAGACCGCCGTGCTGATCGACGGCGTCAAGCTGAACGACCCCTCGTCGACGGGCGGCGGCTACAACTTCGCCACCCTGCTGGCCGGCGACGTCGACCGCATCGAGGTGCTGCGCGGTCCCCAGTCCACCCTGTGGGGCAGCCAGGCCATCGGCGGCGTGGTCAGCATGATCACCAAGACCCCGGACGGTCCGCTGTCGGGCGACGCCACGGTCGAAGGCGGCTCGCGCGCCACGGCCTACGCCCGCGTCGGCGTCGGGGCCGGCGGCGACTGGGGCGGCTGGCGCCTGGCGGCGGGGTCCTACACCACCGCCGGCGTCTCCAACTTCGACGAGGCGATGGGCGGCAAGGAGAAGGACGGCTACCACAACACCGCCGTCAGCGGCCGCCTGGACCTGAAGGTCGCCGAATGGGCGACGCTGGACGCCCGGCTGTCCTATGCCGCCGGCCGCAACGAGTTCGACGGCTTCCCGGCGCCGGCCTTCGCCTTCGCCGACACCGCCGAATACGGCAAGACCAAGGAGCTGGTCAGCTATCTGGGCACGCGCCTGTCCAGCTTCGACGGCGCGCTGGAGAGCCGCATCGGCTACGCCTACACCCAGACCGACCGCGACAACTACAACCCCGACCAGGCCGTCACCACCAAGACCTTCGACGCCCGGGGCACCGACAGCAGCCTCGAGTACCAGGGCACGTGGACGATCAATCCGGTCTGGCGCGCGGTGTTCGGCGCAGAGACCGAGCGCACCTGGTTCCGCACCGCCGCGCCGTCCGACTTCGACCCGAATCCCGCGGCCGACCGCCACGCCACCGGCATGGACAGCGTCTACGGCCAGCTGCAGGCCAAGCCCGGCGCGGGCCTGACCCTGACCGGCGGCGTCCGCTACGACGACCACGACACCTTCGGCAGCGCCACCACCTTCCAGGCCGGCGCGACCTGGACCCCGAACGGCGGCGCGACGATCTTCCGCGCCAACTACGGCGAAGGCTTCAAGGCCCCGTCGCTGTACCAGCTGTACAGCGACTACGGGAACACGGACCTGAAGCCGGAAGAGGCCAAGAGCTGGGACATCGGCGTCGAGCACAGCGTCCTGGACGGCCGCCTGCGCGGCTCGATCACCTATTTCGACCGCGACACCACCAACCAGATCGACTTCCTGTCGAACAACACCCCGCCCAATTTCGGCGGCTACGCCAACACCGCCAAGACCCGGGCCGACGGCGTCGAGGTGGAAGGCAGCTTCGAGGTCAATTCGCTGCTGACCCTGTCGGGCAACTACACCAACATGGACGCGGTCAATAAGTCGGCGGGCGCCAACTACGGCAAGGACCTGGTGCGCCGGGCCGGCGAGACGGCCTCGGCCGACGCCGAGCTGAGCCTGCCCAACGGCCTGACCGGCGGGGTGACGATGCAGTATGTCGGCCATAGCTTCGACAACGCCGCCAACACCCGGCGGCTGAAGAGCTACGTGCTGACCGACGTGCGGGTCTCCTATCCGATCAACGACACGTTCGAGCTGTACGGCCGGATCGAGAACCTGTTCGACCAGCAGTACGAGACCCTCTACCGCTACGGGACCCTGGGCCGCGGCGCCTTCGCCGGCGTGCGGGCGAGGTTCTAGCCATGGCCACGCCGGCGGCCCTGCTCGGCCACGGCGGACGCCTCGGCGCGGCGCGGACGGCCTGGCCGGACGCGCCGACGCCCTGGATCGACCTGTCGACGGGGATCAATCCTCACCCCTATCTGCTCCCGGCGTTCGCGCCGGAGACCTGGTCGCGGTTGCCCGATCCGGACTCCCTGCGGACCCTGGAACGGGTCGCGGCGACGGCGTTCGGGGTCGAGGATCCCGCGCGGGTCGTCGCGGCGGCCGGCAGCGAGGCGTTGATCCGCCTGCTGCCGCGCCTGCTCGAAGGGCGGCGGATCGCGATCTCGACCCGCACCTACGGCGGCCACGCCGAGGCCTGGCGAGGGGCCGGGGCCGAGATCGTCGACCCCGGCGACCGGTCGGCCGACCTGCGCGTCCTGGTCAATCCGGACAACCCGACCGGCCGCGTCGTACCGCCCGACCAGGTCCTGGACCTGGCCGACGGACCGCTGTTGGTCGACGAGGCCTTCGTCGACGTCGATCCGTCCGGGTCGGTCGCCGCGCTGGCCGGGACGTCCGGCTTCGAGCAACTGATCGTCCTGCGCTCGTTCGGCAAGTTCCACGGCCTGGCCGGCGTGCGGCTGGGCTTCCTGATCGCCGAACCGGCCCTGGCCGCCCGCGCCCGCCAGGCGCTGGGCGACTGGCCGGTGTCGGGGCCCGCGATCGCCGCCGGTCTGGCGGCCTATCCCGACACCGCCTGGGCGGCCCAGACCCGGCTGCGCCTGATCGAGGACACCGTGCAGCTGGACGGCCTTCTGCGCCGCGCCGGGTTCGAGATCGCGGGCGGGACGACCCTGTTCCGGCTGGCGCGGGCCGCCGACGCGCCGCGCCGGTTCGAGGCCCTGGCCCGGGCCGGCATCCTCACCCGCCCCTTCCCCTGGGACGAGACGCTGATCCGCTTCGGCCTGCCCGGCGCCGAAGAGGACTGGCTCCGCCTCGCCGACGCCCTGGAGACCCTCTGATGAGCGAAGACCCGAACGTCCAAGACCTCAACGCCAAGCACGCCGAAGCGATGAAGGCCCTGAAGGCCGAGCGCGACGCGATGATGGAGACCAAGACCCTCGAGAAGGGCCTGCTGCTGGTCCATACCGGCGATGGCAAGGGCAAGTCGTCGGCCGGCTTCGGCATGGTGGCGCGCCACCTGGGCTGGGGCCTCAAGGTCGGCGTCGTCCAGTACATCAAGGGCAAGTGGAAGACGGGCGAGCGCCTGTTCTTCAAGAAGTTCCCCGACCAGGTCCGCTACGAGGTGATGGGCGAGGGCTTCACCTGGGACACCCAGGACCGCGAGCGCGACATCGCCGCCGCCCGCGCCGCCTGGCTGGTCTCCCAGGAGATGATCGCCGACCCCAAGCTGGATTTCGTGCTGTTGGACGAGATCAACATCGCCCTGCGCTACGACTATCTCGACATCGACGAGGTGGTGGCGGTGCTGAAGGCCCGCCCCAACGACAAGCACGTGTGCCTGACCGGCCGCAACGCCAAGCCGCAACTGCTGGAGATCGCCGACCTGGTCACCGAGATGACCCTGGTCAAGCATCCGTTCGAGCAGGGCTTCAAGGCCCAGCGCGGGGTCGAGTTTTGACCGGCCTGACGCGGAGGACGGCGGTCGGCGCGGGCTTGGCGGCCGGCCTCGCGGGCGGCGCGGCGAGCGCCCGCGCCCTGCCCCGCGTCATCTCGCTCAATCCCTGCCTGGACGCCGTGCTGGTCCACGTGGCCGACCGTCCGCAGGTCGTGGCGCTCAGCCACTACGCCCGCGATCCGCAGCAATCGAGCATCGCCAAGATCGCCCTGACCTATCCGATGACCTACGAGAGCGCCGAGGAGGTGATCGCCCTGCGGCCCGACGTGGTGCTGACCGCCGCCCATTCCTCGCCCGCCACCCGCGCCGCCTTGAAACGGCTGGGCATCCGCACCGAGCTGTTCAAGGTGCCCAACAGCTGGGTCGAGAACCAGGACCAGATCCGCCGCATCGCCGAGGCCGCCGGCCACCCGGAACGGGGCGAGGCGCTGATCGCCCGGGTCGAGGCGGCCATGGCCAAGGCCGCGCCGCGTCCGGGAACCCGTCCGGTCACCGCCCTGGTCTTCCAGCCCAACGGCTTCGCCGCCGGCCACGGCACCCTGGTCGACGAGATGATGCGCCGCGCCGGCTTCGTGAACGTCGCCCAGCGCTACGGGCTGAAGAAGTGGGGCAACGTCTCGCTGGAGCGCCTGCTGGCCGATCCGCCCGAGGTGCTGCTGGCCGGCCAGGCCGCGCCCAACGCCCCGACCTGGGCCGAACGCATCCTCAACCACCCGGCCCTGGCCAGCGTCTCGCCGCGCATGACCCGCGCGGTGTTCCCCGAGCGGCTGCTTTATTGCGGCGGTCCCGGCCTGATGGACACCGCCGCCGCCCTGGCCACCGCCCGCCGACAAGTCCTGGGAGCCGCCGCATGACCAAGCGCCTTCTTCTGCTGGGCGGGCTCTGCCTGCTCGTCGTGCTGCTGAGCGGGCTGTCGCTGATGGCCGGCCGTGTCTGGGTGCCGTGGAGCGCCTGGTCGTCGGCGAGCCACGACCCGCGCTGGGCGATCATCTTCGAGCTGCGCCTGCCCCGGACCGTCCTGGCGGTCGCGGTCGGCGCCGCCCTGGGCCTCTCCGGCGCGGCCATGCAGGGCTACACCCGCAACCCGCTGGCCGATCCCGGCGTGCTGGGCGTGTCGTCCATGGCGGCCCTCGGGGCGGTGATGACCATGTATCTGAGCCTCGGCCTCTCCACGCCCTGGCTGCTGTTCGCGGCGGCCATGATCGGCGCGATCGTCGGCGTGGGGGTCATGCTGGTGCTGGCGGGCGGGACCGGCGGAACCATCACCTTCATCCTGGCGGGGGTGATCCTCAACACCGTCGCCAGCGCCGGGGTCGCCCTGGCGCTGAGCCTGGCCCCCAGCCCCTGGGCCGCGCAGGAGATCATCAACTGGCTGCTGGGCTCGCTGGCCGACCGCAGCGCCGACGACGTCTGGCGCGCCCTGCCCTTCATCGCCGTCGGTTCGGGCCTGATGCTGTTCCTGGGCCGGGCCCTGAACGCCCTGACCCTGGGCGAGACCGGCGCCAAGGCCCTGGGCGTGGACCTGAACCTGACGCGCGTGCTGCTGGCCGTCGGCGTCGGCCTGGCCTCGGGCGCCAGCGTGGCGGTGACGGGCATGATCGGCTTCGTCGGCCTGATCGTGCCGCACCTGATGCGGCCGTTGGTCGGCCACCAGCCGGGGGCCCTGCTGGCCCCCAGCGCCGTGGCTGGAGCGGTCCTGGTGCTGGCCGCCGACATCGTGGTGCGGCTGACGCCTTCGGCCGCCGAGGTCCGCCTGGGCGTGGCCATGGCCGCCGTGGGCGGGCCGTTCTTCCTGGCCCTGCTGATCTCGATGCGCCGGAGGCTGGCATGAAGGAGAGCGGCATGAACGATCTCGTCGCCGAAACCTTGACCGTCGCCCTGGGCGGCCAGGCGGTGCTGGCCGGCGTGAGCGCCCGGTTCCGTCCGGGAGAGGTCACGGCCATCGTCGGCCCCAACGGCGCGGGCAAGTCGACCCTGCTGGCCTGCCTGGCCGGACTGCGTCGGCCCGACGACGGGCGCGTGTCGCTGGGGATCGAGCCGATCCTGACCCTGTCGCACCGCGAGCGCGCCAGGCGCATCGGCTTCCTGCCCCAGACGCCCGAGGTGGCCTGGGCCGTGGACGTCGAGACCCTGGTCGGCCTGGGCCGCACGCCGCACAGCGGCGCGCGGGGCCTCAGCGACGCCGACCACGCCGCCGTCCAGGCCGCCCTGGTCCGCACCCGCATGACGGGCCTGGCCCATCGCGACGTCCTGACCCTGTCGGGCGGCGAGCGGGCCCGCGCCCTGCTGGCCCGGGTGCTGGCGGGCGAGCCGTCGTGGCTGCTGGCCGACGAACCCCTGGCCGGTCTGGATCCGGGCCACCAGCTGGACACCGTCGACCTGATGCGCGCCTTCGCCGTCGAGCACGGCCACGGCGTGGTCATGACCCTGCACGACCTGGGCGTGGCCCTGCGCCTGGCCGACCGGGTGCTGGTGCTGCGCGACGGGGCCCTGATCGCCGACGCCGCGCCGCTGGACGCCCTGACGCCGGCGGTGCTGAAGCAGGCCTACGGCGTGGAGGCGGTCATCGTGCCCGGCGCGGCCGGTCCCCTGATCGAGCTGATCGGTCGCGCGGATGGATGAGGCCGCGCCCTGGCCCTGGGTCGCGGCCCTGGCCCTGGGCCTGGAGGCGGTGCTGGGCTATCCCGCCGGGCTGAAGCATCCGGTCGCCTGGCCGGCGGCGTTGATCGAGGGCCTGGAACGGCGCTGGAACCGGCCGACCGCCTCGGACGGGCGACGGCGGGTGCTGGGCGTGGTCCTGGTCCTGCTGCTGATCCTGGCCGCCGCCGCGCTGGGCGTCGCGATCCACGCCGCCCTGGGCTCCAGCCTCCCGGCCCTGACCCTGGTCGCCCTGATCGCCACGACGGGCCTGGCCCAGCGCAGTCTGCACGACCACGTCGCCGCCGTGCTGGCGCCGCTGCAAGCCGGCGACCTGCCGGCCGCCCGCGCTGCGGTGGCGATGATCGTCGGGCGCGACACCGAGGCGCTCGACGCCGAGGGCGTGGCGGCCGCCGCCCTGGAGAGCCTGGCCGAAAGCTTCAACGACGGCGTCGTCGCCCCGGCCTTCTGGCTGCTGGTCGGCGGCCTGCCGGGCCTGTTCGTCTACAAGAGCGTCAATACCGCCGACAGCCTGGTCGGGCACAGGGAACCGCGCTGGCGTGCGTTCGGCTGGGCCTCGGCGCGGACCGACGACCTGCTGAACCTGATCCCCGCGCGGCTGGCGGGCGCCCTGATCGCCCTGGCCGGCGGGGGCGGCTGGCGGACCATGCTGCGCGACGCCCGCCGCCACGCCTCGCCCAACGCCGGCTGGCCCGAGGCGGCCATGGCCGGGGCGCTGGCCGTCCAGCTGGGCGGCGAGGCCCGCTACGACGGGGAGACCGTCGCCCGGCCGACCTTCGGCGACGGGCCGCGCCCGAGCGCCGACGACCTCGAACGGGGCCTGCGCCTCTATCGTCGCGCCTGCGCCCTGCTCTGGCTGCTCCCGCTGGCGGCCGGCCTGATCATCGCCCTCGCCCAATAACCCTCCCTCGGCTATCCAAGATCTCGTCATGACCACGCTTTCCGCCCTCACCGCCGCCATCACCCCGGTCGACGCCGCGCTGGAGCCCGCCCTGCGCGCCCTGCTGGACGGCAAGGCCAAGCCGCCCGGATCGCTGGGGCGGCTGGAGGACCTGGCCGTGCGGATCGGCCTGATCCAGAACCGGCTGGACCCCCGCATCGCGCGCACCGACCTCTACGTTTTCGCCGGCGACCATGGCCTGACCGCCGAGGGCGTCTCGGCCTATCCGTCCAGCGTCACGGCGGCCATGGTCGGGCTGTTCCTGTCCGGCCGGTCCAGCGTCGGCGCCCTGGCGCGGGCCACGGGCGTCGCGGTCCGGGTCGTGGACGCCGGGGTCGACGCCGACCTGCCCGACCATCCCGAGCTGATCGCCGCCAAGATCCGGCGCGGGACCCGCAACGCCGCCCGCGAGCCGGCCCTGACGCCGGACGAGGTGCTGGCCGCCATCGTCAAGGGCGCCGACATCGCCCGCTCGGCCGCCGCCGACGGCGCCGACGTCATCGCCCTGGGCGAGATGGGCATCGGCAACAGCTCGTCCGCCGCCCTGATCATGCACCGCCTGGCCAACGCGCCGCTCGAGGTCTGCGTCGGCCAGGGCACGGGCCACGACGCCGCCGGCCTGGCGCGCAAGCAGGCCGGCATCGCCCGCGCCGCCTGGCGCTCCGACGCGACCCAGCCGCTGGACGTGCTGGCCCAGTTCGGCGGCTGCGAGATCGCCATGATGGCCGGGGCCGTGCTCGGCGCGGCCTCGATGCGGCGCGCGGTCCTGGTCGACGGCTTCATCAGCACGGCCGCCGCCCTGGCCGCCATCCGCCTGGTCCCCGCCGCCCTGGACTACTGCGTCTTCGCCCACGGCTCGGCCGAGCGCGGCCATCCCCTGATGCTGCGGACCCTGGGCGTCCGCCCGCTGCTGGACCTGGACCTGCGGCTGGGCGAAGGCACCGGCGCGGCCCTGGCCGCCCCGCTGCTGGTCGCGGCCGCCAACCTGCTGACCGACGTCGCCGCCCTGGCCGACGTCCTGGCCGCTCCCGATTGATGGGCCGCCCCCGACTGATGCCGCGCCAGCTGAAGCTGTTCTTCTGCGCCCTGCAGTTCCTGACCCGGCTGCCGGCCCCGTCGTTCGCCGACTTCCAGCCGGACTGGATCACCCGCGCCGCCCGCTACTATCCGCTGGTCGGCCTGATCGTCGGCGCGATCAGCGCCGGGGTTCTGCTGGCGGCGGGACAGCTGTGGACCGGCCTCCTGCCCGCCCTGCTGGCCGTGGCGGCGGGGGTGCTGGTCACCGGCGGCTTCCACGAGGACGGTCTGGCCGACACGGCCGACGGCCTGGGCGGCGGCCAGACCCCGGCCCGCCGGCTGGAGATCATGAAGGACAGCCGGGTCGGGACCTACGGCGTCCTGGCCCTGGGCCTGACCCTGGCGATCAAGGTCGCCGCCCTGGCGACCCTGCCCCTGGCGACCGCCGCCCTGGCCCTGGTCGCCGCCCACGGCGCGGGCCGCGTGGCCGCCGTCGCGGTCATGGTGCTGGGCCGGCATGTCAGCGACCGCGACGACGCCAAGTACAAGCCCGCGCCCGACGGCGTGCGGCCGTTCGAACTGCTGGTCGCCGCCGCGCTGGGCCTGTGGCCCCTGGCGCTGCTGGGCTGGTCGGGCCTTGCCGGGGCGGCCGTCGGGGCGGCCCTGGCGGCGGTGTTGGCCCTGACGGCCCGGCGGCTGATCGGCGGCCACACCGGCGACGTGCTGGGCGGGATCGAACAGGCCTGCGAGCTGGGCGTCGTGCTGGGCGTCTCGGCGATGGCGACGATCCGATGACCCTGCTGGTCTGCCCCCTCAGCCAGGTCGAGGCGGCGCGGGCCCTCCACCGGCCCTCGCATCTGGTGAGCCTGCTGTCGCCCACCGGCGAAGCCGTCTGGCCCGCCTCGGACCTCGGCGACGCCCACCTGCGCCTGGCCTTCCACGACATCCCCGAACCGCGCGAAGGCTACACCGCGCCCGACGCGGCCCTGGTCGCGCGGCTGCTAGACTTCGCCGCCGGCTGGGACGCCGCGCGGCCGATGCTGGTCCACTGCTGGGCCGGGGTCAGCCGCTCGACGGCGGCCGCCTTCATCGTCGCCTGCCAACGCGGGCCGGAGCGCGCCGAGCGCGACATCGCCCAGGCCCTGCGCGCCGCCGCGCCCTACGCCACCCCGAACCCGCTGATGGTCAGCCTGGCCGACGCGGCGCTGGGTCGAGGCGGTCGCATGTCGGCCGCCGTCGTCGAGATCGGCCGCGGCGCAGACACCTTCGAGGGCGCGCTGTTCGAGCTGCCCTTAAGGTGAAGCTTCAAAAGCGACACTTTCGTCCGCGCCGGATTTCGCAGGCGCGGACGAAGCTTGGCCGCTCTACTTCGCGTAGCGCGCCGCCACCGGCTCGTAGCGATCCCACACCTGGCCGTCGCTGACCGAGCGCAGCAGCTTGACGTATTCGGCGTGCGACCAGGCCAGGGGCGTGGCCGAGTCCGTGCCCTCGCCGCGCGCATAGCCGTGCGGATTGGGGCCGATGCCGTCCCAGACCTGTTCGGGGATCAGCAGGCCGTCGTTGGCGAACAGCTCCATGGCCTTGACGTAGCGGTCACGGATCTTGCGGATCGTGGCGGCGTCGGGCTTGCCGTTCAGGCTGGCCAGGGCCAGCTCGTAGTGGCCGCGCTCGCCGGTGAAGATCGGCCAGACCCGGCCGCGCTGGCCGGGGCTCATCTTGCCGCCGACGCCGTAGTTGGCGCCCGTCTGGGCGTCCTCGCCGTAGCCGTCGACGTCGTAGCGCCGCCAGCCCGGGAACTCGCCCTCGACGCCGGGGAACGTGAAGTCGTAGCGCACGCGGTAGAGGTCGGCCCGGCTGGTGTCGTCCAGTTCCGGCAGGCTGCCGACGATCGCCTTATCGTCGGCCCGGCGCACGCCGTAGCGGACCAGCTCCAGGAAGCCGCCGTCGACCACCTGGTCCTTGGGCGGGGCGATCTGGCCGTTGGCCGCGCCGATCGGGGCGTGGTCGTTGGGGTCCTCGTTCTGGTTCAGGCGGACATAGTAGGTCCCGTCGCCGAACGGCCCCTTGGTGGTGACCATCCGGGCCTCGACCTTGGCCGAATAGGCGTCGGCCGTGGCGCGGTAGCGGGCCGCGCCCGTCGCGTCGCCCGCCAGCTCGGCGATGTCGCCCGCCGTGACTAGGCCGGCGATGGTCGCCGCCGTGGTCGAGGGCGAGTAGCCGCCCTGCTCTTCCCAGCGCTCCTGCTGGGTGAACGGCGGCGTGATCGTCTCGTGGTTCCAGCCGATCCCCACCTTGCCGCCGTCGACCAGGAAGTCGGCCGCCGGCTTGATCATCTTGCCGTAGTAGGCCTTCAGGTCGGCTTCCGAGAGCCAGCCCAGCTTCCACAGCTTCCAGCCCAGCATGATCGGCATGGCCGTCTGGTCCAGCTGGACGCCGACCCATTCGGTGGTGCCGTCCACCCAGGTCTTCTGCAGGAACCAGCCGCCGACCCCGGTATTGCCCTTGGTGCCGGCCTTGACCTGCACCTGCGGCAGGTAGTGGAAGGCCGCCAGCGGGGTCTGCTTGTCGCCCAGGGCCGCCAGGGCCATGGCGCACTGGTAGAAGTCGCGCGGCCAGACGGCCTTGTAGCCCGTCGAGGGCTTGGAGGCGTCGACCGTGTCGCCCCACGGGTTGGACAGCGAGGCGATCAGGGCGCCGGCATAGGTGCGGTCCTCCTGCACCTTCAGCATCAGGGCGCTGGCCTGGACCAGCTTGCCGCCGTCCTCCGAGGCCTCGCGCAGGCGCGGCAGCTCGGTCAGCGAAGCCAGATAGTCCTCCCACCCCACGCGGTCGCCTTCGCCGTTGTAGCGGGCCAGGACCTCGTCATAGCCGGTCTTCAGCGTGGCCGAGGCGGCCTGGTCGGCGGCGGCGGCGTTGGGGCCGAAACCGATGGCGTAGTCCACCGTCACTTCACCGTCCTTGATCTCGGCGACGCGACCCGTGAGCATGATCGCGCCACGGACATTCCCGGTGTCAGCATGGAGGTCGTTCAACTGGCCGTCGGCGGCCAGGTCCGTGAGCCCGTCCGTCTTGCCCAGGAAGCCCGCGCTGGCCGCGCTGAACGGTTGCGACCCCTTCAGGGCCAGGAACACGTCCTTCTCATTCGCGGTCAGGGCTGTGTTGCTGGCCGTCCCGGCGTCGTCGCCGCCGGTATTGGCCATATGCGGCTCGAGCAGCAGATAGGGCGTGATCGGTCCCTTCAGGGCCCGGAAGGTGACGCGAACGAACAGCGACTGGCGATCGGGATCCGTGAAGATCCGTTTCTCGATCTCGAACGCGCCGCCCTTGTGCGTCGTGGTGACCTTGTAGGCCGGCGATAGAGGACGTCCCGCCGCATCGACGTGGAGATACTCGGTCTTCGTCGTGGTGTCCGGTCCCTCGATCGCGATCCCGCGCGAGAACCGCACGGCAAAGCGCAGCTGCTTGATCTGGGCCTCGTGGATCAGGCCGTACATGGTCTCGGTCAGGGTCCCGTCGGCGATCGAGAACCACACCTTCGACACCGCGCCCGTCGGGCCGCCGTCCTTGTAGGCGCCGTCGACATAGGCCTCGTAGGACGCCCCGACGCCGGTCTTGGCGGCATAGGCCCAGGTGGTCGGGGTCTGGGCGTGAGCGGCGGCGCCCAGGGCGACGGCGGCCGTTGAAGCGAGCGCGAGCATCTTCAGGCAACGCATGGAACTACCTCGTGAAATGACGGCGTCGATGAGACGCGATTCAAGCTTTTGACAGGACTTCGGGCGCCGGGACGGCGGCCGGCGCGGCCTTGGGCTCGCCCACGTCGCGGACCAGGAACACGCAGGCGGCGGCGGCCAGCATCCCGCCCGCGCCCAGGACCAGGGCCCAGATCGCCTCGCCGCCGAAGAACGCCCTCAGCAGCAGGCCCAGGATGGTCGCGGCCAGCAGCTGCGGGATGACAATGAAGAAATTGAAGATGCCCATGTAGACGCCCATCTTCCGCGCCGGCAGGGCGCCCGACAGGATCGAGTACGGGGCCGACAGGATCGACGACCAGGCGAAGCCCACGCCGATCATCGGCAGCCACAGCAGGCCGGGGTCGCGGATCAGCGGGAAGACCGCCAGGCCCAGGCCGCCCAGGCCCAGGCACAGGGCGTGGCTGGCCTTGCGGCCGACGGCGCGGGCGATCGTCGGGATCACCAGGGCCGCCAGGGCCGCCACGCCGTTGTAGATGGCGAACAGCACCCCCACCCAGTCGGCGCCGTCGTTATAGGCCCGCGAGGCGGTGTCGGCGGCGTGGTAGTGGAAGGCGGCGACGGCCGGGGTCGTGTAGATCCACATGGCGAACAGGCCGAACCACGAGAAGAACTGGACCACCGCCAGCTGCTTCATGGTGGCGGGCATGCGGAACAGGTCCTCGACCACTTCCGAGAAGCCGTTGGCGGTCCGTCCGCCCCGCCGCAGCAGGCCGGCGACCAGTTGCGCCGCGCCGAACAGACCGACCATGCCGGCCAGGACATAGACCTCCTTCTCCAGCCGCGTCGCGAAGATCGCGGCGGCCAGCAGCAGGCCGGCCACGGTCCAGACCAGGCCGCCGACGATGTAGGCGCGGACCGTGCGGGTCGGGGCGTCGGCCTCCGCCGCGGCCTTGCGCGCGGGGTCGGACGCCTCGAAGGCGGCCAGCTGGTCGGGGCTGTATTCGCGGCTGGTGAACACCGTCCACAGCACGGCCAGCAGCAGGCCCGCCGCGCCGGCGTAGAAGGCGATGTGCACCGACGGCGGCACGCCGCCGCCCTCGGCCACGTTGCTGACCGAGAACCAGTGGGTCAGCATCCACGGCAGGGCCGAGGCCAGGACCGCCCCGACGCCGATGAAGAAGCTCTGCATGGCGTAGCCCGAGGCGCGCTGCTCGTCGGGCAGGTTGTCGCCGACGAAGGCCCGGAACGGCTCCATGGTGATGTTTATCGAGGCGTCCATCACCCACAGGGCGGCCGCGGCGATCCACAGGACCGGGGCGTTGGGCATGACCACCAGGGCGGCGCTGGTCAGGATCGCGCCCCACAGGAAGTACGGGCGGCGGCGGCCCAGGCGGCCCCAGGTCTTGTCGCTGAGATAGCCGATGATCGGCTGCACCAGCAGGCCGGTGGCCGGGGCGGCGATCCACAGGATCGCCAGGTGGTTCACCTCGACGCCGAGGCTCTGGAAGATTCGCGAGGTGTTGGCGTTCTGCAGCCCGAAACCGATCTGGATCCCGAAGAACCCGAAGCACATGTTCCAGATCTGGAAGACATTCAGTCGAGCCTTGGTCGCCATCGCTCCCCTTCCCCGCCCCGTTGACCGGAACTTTGCGCAAATTTTTTCAGCGCTTTGTGAGGCGGCATTTGTGCATGCGCCGTTCCGGCTGGCAACGGGATTTTCCAAATTTTCCGGGCTCGAAGTGCGGATACATGAGGAATTCCACGGAACCCTCGGGGCTCGGAGCCCATCCCGCAGCCAAGGAAGATGGCAGAAGATTGCATAAATTTTCAAGATCGCGCGACGGAACGCGGCCGCGCCTCGTCCATGACGCTTGAAAAGCATGTCCACGGCGCCTTAACAAAGGTCTGAAAAGATTTGCGGCAAATTTTGCAGCGCATCTCGACACAGAGATTCGACGGGACGGGGCGGGACAGTGACCAAGGGCGCGACGCGGCTTGAAGACCTGGCCAGGCTGGCCGGCGTATCGATCTCCACCGCCTCGCGGGCGCTGAACGACAGCCCGGCCGTCAACACGCGCACCAAGCAGCTGATCTGGAAGCTGGCGCGCGAGATGGACTATCCGTTCCGCCGCTACATGCCCGCCGGCCCGATCGGCGCGGAAGGCACGATCGCCATCGTCGTCCCCCGCCCCCAGGGCCGCGAGGGCCGGCTGTCGGACCCGTTCTTCCTCGAGCTGCTGGCCGGCGTCGGCGAGGCGGCGCGCGAACGCGGCTGCGACCTGGTCATCAGCCACGTGGCCCCGACCAGCTTCGAGGACCTGTCGGTGGCCATGACCACCAGCCGCGCCGACGGCGTGATCTTCCTGGGCCAGAGCTGGCTGCACACCGCCTTCAACCGCCTGGCCGAGACGGAAGGCCGCTTCGTGGTCTGGGGCGCTCAGCTTCCGGACCAGGCCTATTGCTCGGTGGGGTCGGACAACCCGCTGGGCGCCAAGCGCGCGACGCTGCACCTGGCGCGCCTGGGCCGCAAGCGCATCGTCTTCCTGGGCGACACCGAGGCCCCCGAGGCCATGCAGCGCCATCGCGGCTATCTGGACGCCGTCGAGCAGTTCGGCCTGGGCGTCGATCCGGAGCTGATCGTGCCGGCCCATTTCGAGGTCGAGTCCGCCGAGGCCAGCGTCGATTCCCTGATCCAGCGCGGCGTGAAGTTCGACGGCGTGGTCGCCGCCTCGGACCTGATCGCCCTGGGGGCCATCCGCGCCCTGCAGCACGCGGGGATGTCGATCCCCGGCGACGTCTCGGTGATCGGCTATGACGACGTGCCCTTCGCCCGCTATTCGCGCCCGGCGCTCAGCACCATCTCGCAGGACACCGCCAAGGCGGGCCGGCTGATGGTGTCCAAGCTGCTGGACGCCAGCGGCCAGGGCGCCAGCCGCTCGGAGCGGGTGCCCACGGACCTGATCATCCGCGAATCCTGCGGCGGCTGACCGCCTGCCGGCTAGGCGATTTGCGGGGTCGGCCCTGAGGCGATGACCCTATGGAGCCCCTCCGCTCGCGAGGGAAAATGCCCGCTCACCCGGCGATCGCGCCTTCCTGGCCGGTCCGGAAATCCCGAGCGAGGCGGCCGTGAAGACCTTATTGGCGATGGGCCTGGCGCTGTCGATCACGGCGCCGGTCGGTTTGGCCGGGCTGTCCGGCGGCGCATGGTCCCCGGACGCGGCGACGGCGGCCGAGCCGGCCGCGACCACCGCCGCCAAGACCATCGACGCCCCGCCCCTGGCCCCGGTCCTACCAGGTCGACGGCGTGTCGTTCTCGCTCTACCGCCCCGAGGTCGATTCCTGGGAGGGCGACACCCTCAAGGCCCGGGCCGTGATGGCGGTGAAGACCGGCGAGACCAAGGACGCGTCGGGCAAGGCGGTCGCCCAGCAGGACTACGGGGTCCTCTGGCTGACCGCCCGCACCGAGACCGACAAGGAAGCCCGCGAAGTGGTGCTGGACCGGCTGACCATCGACCGCGCCAGCTTCCCGGCGGCCAAGGACCAGGAGACGCGCTACCTGGCCCTGGCCCGCAAGGTCGCGCCGACCACCAGCCTGGTGGCCAGCCTGAACCAGCTGGAAGCCTCGCTGGCCCTCACGGAGGCGGGCCGATCGCCCGAGGTCTCGCAGCCGGTCGACAACGCCCCGCCCGAGATCCTGTTCGCCTTCACCCCGACCCTGCTGGTGCTGATCGACGGCCAGCCGGTGCTCAAGCCCTCGGGCGTGGCCAGAGTCGAGCGGGTGATCAACACCCGCGCCGTGCTGCTGAAAAGCCAGGGCGCCTTCTACCTGACGCGGGACGGCAAGTGGGCGACGGCGACCTCGCTGGACGGGCCGTGGACCCTCGTCGCCAAGCCGCCGGCGGCCGTGACCCAGGCGGCCGCCAAGCTGGGCCCCGCCAAGCCGCCGCCGGCCCAGGCCGACCGGCAGGTCGATCCGGCCGCCGCCCAGCCCAAGGCCACGATCCTGGTCCGCACCCATCCGGCCGAGCTGATCAGCGTCGAGGGCGACCCGGCCTTCGTCCCGATCCCCGGCACGTCCCTGAAGTTCGTGTCCAACACCCCCGCCGACGTGCTGATCGACGGCGCGGGCGGCTGGTACGTGCTGATCGCCGGGCGCTGGTTCACGGCCGCCTCGTCCAAGGGACCCTGGCGCTGGGTCGATCCCAAGATCCTGCCGGCCGACTTCGCCAAGATCCCCAGCGACGGCCCCAAGGGCGCGGTCCTGGCCTCGATCCCCGGCACGCCCGAAGCCCGGGAGTCGCTGGTGGCCAACGCCGTCCCGCAGACGGCTACTGTCAACCGCAACGAGGCCCGCTTCGACGCCCTCTACGACGGCGAGCCGAAGTTCAAGCCGATCCAGGGCACGGGGCTGAGCTACGCGGTCAATTCCCACGCCCCGGTGATCAACGCCGGCGCGTCCGGCTACTACGCCCTGGAGAACGGGGTCTGGTTCAGCGCCGCCGCGCCGAGGGGACCGTGGGCCGCCGCCACCCAGGTGCCGCCCGAGATCTACAAGATCCCCAGCGCCTCGCCCCTGCACTACGTGACCTATGTCACGATCTACGGGACCAACGGCGACGAGATCTATGTCGGCTACACCCCCGGCTACTACGGCACCGTCGTCAGCGACGGGGTCGTGGTCTACGGCTCGGGCTATCCCTGCGACAGCTGGGTCGGGACCGAGTGGTACGGCTGCCCCACGCCCTACGGCTATGGCGCCGCCTTCGGCTACGGCGCGGCCATGGGCTGGGCGCTGGCGTTCGGGTGGGGCTGGTACGATCCCTGGTACGATCCGTGGTGGGGCCCCTGGTATCCCTACTATCCGGGCTACTATCCCATCGGCGGCGTCGTGGCCGGCAATGTCTACGGCCGCTGGGGGAACAGCGTGGTGGCCGGCACGGGCGCGGCCTGGGCCAATCCCTGGACTGGCAACTACGGCCGGGCCGGACAGGGCGGCTACTACAACACCCGCACCGGCGGACGGGGCTACGGCTACGCCGGCCGCAACACCAACATCTACACCGGCATCTCGACCGCGGCGGCCGGCGGGGTGCGCTACAATCCCCAGACCGGGCGGGTCGTGGCCGGCCAGGGCGGCTCGATCTCGAACATCTATACCGGCGAAGGCGTGGCGGGCGGCTCGCGCACCGTGGTCAACACCGAGACCGGCCGCGTGACCAACCAGGCCGGCGCGGCCGGACGCGGCCAGGAGGGCGCGGGCGCGATCGGCGGGTTCAACACCCAGGGCCCGGGCGGCGGCGAGGCGAAGGGCGCGGGCTACATCCACTACGACCGCGACACCGGCGACATCTCCAAGGGCGGCGTCGTCGACATCAACGGCAACATCTACGCCGGCAAGGACGGCAATGTTTACAAGCACGGCGAAGACGGCTGGGAACAGGCCGGGGCCGGCGGCAAGTTCTCGAAGACCGACCGCCCCGACCCGTCGCTGGACCGCGAGCGGGTCAGCCGCGACCGCGGCTTCGAACGCGACCGCAGCGGCGGCGCCGGCTTCGAACGCTCGGCCGCCAGCCGCCCATCCTTTGACCGGGGAGCCTACGGCGGCGGCTTCGGCGGCCACATGGGCGGCATGCGCGGCGGCGGGCGCCGGCGCTAAGGCTTCGCTCTCGACCTGCGGCGCGGATATTCTGGCGAGATCAGAACCCAAACCGTTGTCTTCCCGGAAGCCTCGCAGAGGCTGTCCGGGCCCCAGGGGACTGGGCGAAGGCGGTGCGGTCCACCTGGATTCCGGGTCTACGGCCCGCTACGCGGCCTCCGCCCGGGATGACAAACAAAGTCGGATGCGCCCTAGGCCTTGCGCGCCACCAGCCCGGCCATGGGCGGCAGCACGCCCTCCCCGGCCAGGTTGACGCTGTCGACGATCGCCCAGCCGGCCGGCAGGTCCCAGGCCGCGGCCTCGAAGCCCAGGTTGAAGGCGCACAGCACCTGGTCCGCGCCCTCGCCCCGCAGGAACACCAGCAGCGGCTCGGGCGCCTCGACCAGGGTCATGCCGCCCGTCCGCAAGGCCGGCAGCCGGCGGCGCAGCGCGACCACGCGGCGGGTCAGGTTCAGGGTGGAGTCGCCGTCGCGCTCCTGGCGGTCGACGGCCAGGTCGATGTGCGACGGATCGATCGGCAGCCAGGGCTCGACCTTGGAGAAGCCCGTGTGGGCGGCCACGGCCACCCAGGGCATCGGCGTGCGGGCGCCGTCGCGCCCCAGGGTCTCGGGCCAGTTGGCGATCGCCTCGGGGTCCTGCAGGCGGTCGTAGGGCACCTCGGCCTGGGGCAGGCCCAGCTCCTCGCCCTGGTAGATGAAGACGTTGCCGCGCAGGCAGACCAGCAGCAGCAGCGACATGTCGGCGAAGGCCTTGGGATCGCGACCCCGGGCCCAGCGCGACACCGCGCGCGGCGCGTCGTGGTTCGAGAAGGTCCAGGACGGCCAGCCCTGGCCTTCCTCGCCCGACCACATGGCGGTCCCCTGCCGGATCAGGTCGGCCGCCAGGGTGTCGGCGTAGAGGTAGAGGAAGCCGTAGGCGCTGTGCAGGCGATCGGGGCCCTGGGTGTACAGCTTCATCTCGCTGTCGGCGCGCTCGCCCCCGACCTCGGCCACCATGAAGCGGCCGCCGTACGACTCGCCCAGCAGGCGCAGCCGGGTCAGGAAGGCGGGGATGTCGTCGTGCGACTGATTGTGGAAATGGTGCTGGAAGTCGAACGGCCGGGTGCGCTTGCCCTCGCCGCTCAGGATCGGCGGATTGTCGGTCAGGGCCTGGTCGTGCATCGCGAAATTGATCGCGTCGAAACGGAAGCCGTCGACGCCGCGCTCCAGCCAGAACCGGGCCGTGGCGATCAGGGCGTCCTGCACCTGCGGGCTGTGGACGTTGAGGTCCGGCTGGGCCGACAGGAAGTTGTGCAGATAGTACTGGCGGCGGCGCGCGTCCCAGGTCCAGGACGGCCCGCCGAACACCGACTGCCAGTTGCTGGGCGGCGAGCCGTCGGGCTTGGCGTCGGCCCAGACGTACCAGTCGGCCTTGGGGTTGCTACGGTCCTGGCGGCTGGCCTTGAACCACGGGTGCTCGTCGGAAGTGTGCGAGAACACCTGGTCGATGATCACCTTCAGGCCCAGGGCGTGGGCCTTCTCGATCAGGCGGTCGAAGTCGGCCAGGGTCCCGAAGATCGGATCCACGTCCTCGTAGTTCGAGACGTCGTAGCCGAAGTCCTTCATCGGCGAGGTGAAGAACGGCGACAGCCAGACGGCGTCCACGCCCAGCGAGGCCACGTGCTCCAGGTGGGCCGTGACGCCCGGCAGGTCGCCCACCCCGTCGCCGTTCGAGTCTGCGAAGCTGCGCGGATAGATCTGGTAGATCACCGCGCCGCGCCACCAATCGTGGTCCTGGGCCAGGTCGACGGACGGCTTTGAAAGGGTCTCGACCGTCACTGGCCAACCTCCGGAACGCAAATCGTGTGAGCGGACGCATCGGCGAGACCGCCGCGATCATTGGTCGCGTCGTCGCCGAGCAGGCGGTCGGGCAAGACGAAACCGGCCGCACGGCGGGACGTCCCGACCCGCGCGACTCCGGCGGCCAAGACCTCGGGAGCGGCGAACGCGGCGTCCGCCGATCGACTCATCCCTGCCCCCGAAATGCCCACGCCCCTCGCCCTTCCCGCTTATCGAAGACCGGTCGATAGAACGCCGATCCATTGTTTGCAATCTTTTGCAGAAACCCCGCAAACCTGTCAATCGACCTTATCGCCCCACGAAACGCGCCAATTTCCCAACTTTCGGCGCTTCATCTGGACCGAAAAGCCACAGATGACATTTTGTCCATTTTTCCAGTTGCAATCCGATGCGTTTATTTGCAGTAATTTTCACAACGAAGCTTGGATCACCGCGGCGCAACCGCGGGAGCCGATTGGGAGGGAGCCTCAAATGACGACCAATTCGATGCCGCGCCGAGCGCGGCTGATGAGCGGAGCGGCCACGGGCCTGGCCCTGCTCCTGACCACCGCCGGCGTCGCCCACGCTCAGGACGCGGCCGCGCCCAGCACCGACACCGTCGAGGAAATCACCGTCACCGGCATCCGCGCCGGCATCCAGAACTCGATCGCGCTGAAGAAGACCTCCAGCTCGATCGTCGAGGCCGTGTCGGCCGAGGACATCGGCAAGCTGCCCGACACCTCGATCGCCGAATCCCTGGCCCGCCTGCCCGGCCTGACCGCCCAGCGCCTGGACGGCCGCGCACAGTCGATCTCGGTCCGCGGCCTGGGTCCCGACTACAACACCGTGCTGTTGAACGGCCGCGAGCAGGTCTCGACCGGCGACAACCGCGGCGTCGAGTTCGACCAGTATCCGTCGGAAATCCTCAGCGGCGTGCTGGTCTACAAGACCCCCGACGCCGCCCTGATCGGCCAGGGCCTGGCCGGCACCGCCGACCTGCAGACCATCCGCCCGCTGAAGTACGGCAAGAAGGTCCTGTCGGCCAACGCCCGCTACGAGTTCAACGGCGAGAAGAAGCTGAACCCGGACGCCAAGGACACCGGCCACCGCCTCAGCGCGACCTGGGTCGACCAGTTCCTGGACGACACCCTGGGCGTGGCCGTCGCCGTGTCGGACATCTCGACCCCGACCCAGAGCCGCCGCTTCAACGCCTGGGGCTATCCCAACGTCTCGACCGGCGGCCCGCTGGTGATCGGCGGCGCCAAGCCGTACGTGCAGTCCAACAACCTCAAGCGCACCGGCGTCATCGGCGTGCTGGAATACGCCCCGACCGACAAGCTGCGCAGCTCGCTCGACCTCTACTATTCGAAGTTCCGCGAGAAGCAGATCCTGCGCGGCATCGAGCTGCCGCTGTTCTGGAGCTCGGCCACGCTGCAGCCCGGCTACACCGTCCAGGACGGCCTGATCACCCAGGGCGCCTACACCGGCGTGAAGGGGGTCATGCGCAACGACCTCAACACCCGCCACACCGAGCTGAAGTCGGCCGGCTGGAACATCGCCTACGAGACCGACAACGGCTGGACCCTGGCCGCCGACCTCAGCTACTCGGCCGCCGACCGCACCGACGTGATCTTCGAGTCCTATTCGGGCACGGGTCCGGCCGGCGTCGGCGCCACCGACACCCTGACCTTCAACACCACGCCGGGCGCCGGCACCACCTTCGGCTCGAGCCTGGACTACACGAACTCGACCCTGTTCGTGCTGACCGATCCCCAGGGCTGGGGCGCGGGCGCGGCCGGCGGGGCGCTGACCCAGGCGGGCTTCTACAACACGCCCGCGATCAAGGACGAGCTGGACGCGGTCCGCCTGATGGCCAAGCGCGACCTGGAGTGGGGCCCGATCAACAGGGTCGAGTTCGGCTACAACGCCAGCCGCCGTGAGAAGTCCAAGGAAGTGCACGAAAGCTTCCTGACCTTCGGCGGCCGCATCGCCGACGGCGCGCCGACCAGCCGCGCGATCCCCAAGGAAGCCCTGGTCGGCACCGTCAGCCTGGACCTGATCGGCATCAAGGCCATGCTGGCCTACGATCCGATGTACCTGCTCAAGAACAACTACTACACGCTGATCGCCGACCAGAACCCGGCCGTCCAGACGCGCAACTGGTCGGTCGAGGAGAAGGTCCAGATCGGCTACGTGAAGTTCGACATCGACAGCAAGGTCGGCTCGGTGCCGGTCACCGGCAACACCGGCCTGCAGGTGGTCTATACCGACCAGTTCTCCAAGGGCACGCGGATCAATCCGGCCGACACCGCCCACCCGACCAGCAACGACGGCGGCGACACCTACACCTACGTCCTGCCCAGCCTGAACCTGACGTTCGACCTCAGCAACGAGACGTTCCTGCGGTTCGGCGCGGCCCGCACCCTGGCCCGCGCCCGGATGGACGAGATGCGCGCCAGCCAGTCGTTCAACACGAACTTCAGCAACCTGACCTCGACGGATCCGTCCAACGCCTTCTTCAGCACCGAAGGCGGCAATCCCCTGCTGCGGCCCTACATCGCCGACGGCCTGGACCTGTCGCTCGAGAAGTATTTCGGCCGCTCGGCCTACCTCTCGGCCGCCGCCTACTACAAGAAGTTGTCGAACTTCGTGAACTCCAACTCCTCGCACCCCGAGGACTTCTCGGCCTTCGCGGCGCTGCTGCCGCCGGCGGTGCGGTCGCAACTGGGCACGACCCAAGGCGTGGCCAAGGGTCCGGAGAACGGCAAGGGCGGCTACATCCGCGGGATCGAGCTGTCGGCCTCGGTCACGGGCGACATCTTCTTCGAACCCCTGCGCGACTTCGGCCTGATCATCAGCGGCTCGTACACCGACAGCGAGGTCAAGCTGGACGACAACAGCGACCCGATCTCGATGCCGGGTCTGTCGAAGAAGGTGATCAACACCACCTTCTACTACGAGCACAACGGCTTCAACGCCCGGATCAGCAACCGCTATCGCAGCAAGTTCCTGGGCGAAGTGGCCGGCCTCAGCGCCGCGCGGATCTACCGGACCGTCGACACCGAGTCCGTGCTCGACGCCCAGATCGGCTACGAGTTCCGCGAGGGTCCGCTCGACGGCCTGTCCCTGCTGCTGCAGGCCAACAACATCACCGACGAGCCGTTCAAGACCTACGAGAACAACGATCCTCGCCGGACCATCGACTACCAGAAGTACGGCACCACCTACATGGTCGGTCTTTCGTACCGGTTCTAACGCGATCTCCCCTGCGACTCCCCGCCGGCGCCTGCACGCCGGCGGGGATTTTCTTTTGCGGGGAGAGGCATAGGGACTCGTCCGGAGAGGCGGGCCCGGAAGAGGGAAACCAGGGATGGGCGACGACAGGATCAAGTCCGTGGTCGTGGTCGGCGGCGGGACCGCCGGCTGGATGAGCGCGGCCGTGCTGGCCCGGGCCCTGGGCGACAGCGTCCGCATCCGCCTGGTGGAGTCCGAGGAGATCGGGACCGTCGGGGTCGGCGAGGCCACGATCCCCCAGATTCGCAACATCAACGCCTTCCTGGGCCTGGACGAGAACGCCTTCCTCGCCGCCACTCAGGGCACGATCAAGCTGGGCATCCAGTTCGTCGACTGGCGCGCGCCCGGCCACGCCTACCTCCACGCCTTCGGCGAGATCGGCCGCCCGCTGGGCGCCGTGCCCTTCCACCACTACTGGCTGGCGGGCCGTCCGAAGGGCGACGAGCGATCGCTGTGGGACTATTCGCTGAACGCCCGGGCGGCCTTCGCCGGGCGCTTCGACCGGGCCGTCCGCCGGCCCGGCGGCGCGGTCGAGCCGCTGACCTACGCCTTCCAGTTCGACGCCATCCTCTACGCCCGCCACCTGCGCGCCCACGCCGAGCGCCTGGGCGTGGTCCGCACCGAGGGCAAGATCGTCGACACGTCCCTGCGCGAGCCTGACGGCTTCATCCGTTCGGTGACGCTGGAGAGCGGCGAGGTGGTCGAGGGCGACTTCTTCATCGACTGCTCGGGCTTCCGCGGCCTGCTGATCGAGCAGGCTCTCGGGACCGGCTACGAGGATTGGTCGGGCCTCCTGCCCTGCGACCGCGCCGTCGCCGTGCCCACGGCCAACGCCGGCCCGCCCCGTCCCTACACCCAGGCCATCGCCCGGCCCGCCGGCTGGCAGTGGCGCATCCCGCTGCAGCACCGCACCGGCAACGGCCACGTGTTCTGCAGCCGCTTCGTCAGCGAGGACGAGGCCGTCGCCCAGCTGATGGCCAATCTCGAAGGCGAGGCCCTGGCCGAGCCCCGGACGCTGAAGTTCCTGACCGGCCGCCGCAAGCGGTTCTGGAACCGCAACGTCCTGGCCCTGGGCCTGGCCAGCGGCTTCATGGAGCCGCTGGAGTCGACCAGCATCCATCTGGTCCAGTCCGGGCTGTCGCGCCTGCTGAACCTGTTCCCGGACAAGGGTTTCGCCCAGCGCGACATCGACGAGTACAACCGCCAGACCGGCCTGGAATACGAGCGCATCCGCGACTTCCTGGCGCTGCACTACTGGGCCAACCAGCGCCAGGAGCCGTTCTGGCAAGCCTGTCGCGAGATGGCCGTCCCCGCTGAACTGACCCGCAAGGTCGAGCTCTTCCGCACCCACGGCCGGCTGTTCCGCGAGCCCGACGACCTGTTCCTGGAGGCCAGCTGGCTGCAGGTGCTGATCGGCCAGGGCGTGATCCCGCAAGCCCATCACCCCCTGGCGGACCAGCTCACCGACGACCAGCTTCAGGGCTTCCTGGCCGACCTGCGCAAGATCACCGCCGACGGAGCGGCCGCCCTGCCCGCCCATGGTGACTTCCTTCGTCAGCAGTGCGCGGCCCGGTAGCTTGTCACCGGCCGCCCGGCCATGCTCACTCGGGGGCATGGTCGAGACCCTGTCGCACAAGCAAGCCCGCCGCGTCGCCCTGGCCGCCCAGGGGTTCGCCGACAAGCGCCCCGCCGCCCCGACCCGACGGCATCTGATCGCCACGATCCAGCGGCTGGCCCTGCTGCAGATCGACAGCGTCAACGTCGTCTCGCGCTCGCACTACCTGCCGCTGTTCTCGCGCCTGGGCGCCTATCCGCGCCCGCTGCTGGAGGACCTGGCCTGGGGCCGCAAGCCGGCGCTGTTCGAATACTGGGGCCACGAGGCCTCGCTGATGCCGCTGGACCTGCAGCCCCTGCTGCGCTGGCGCATGGAGGACGCGCGCCGGGGCGTCGGGGTCTGGGGCAATGTCGCCAAGTTCCTGGCGAGCCACCGGCCGTTCATCGACAAGGCTCTGGCGGCCATCCACGAGCGCGGCCCGCTGTCGGCCGGCGAGCTGGGCCTGGGCGAGCGCGGCCAGGCCGGCTGGTGGGGCTGGAGCGAGGCCAAGCGGGCGACCGAATGCCTGTTCTGGGCCGGCGAGCTGACCACCGCCACGCGACGCGGGACCTTCGAGCGGGTCTACGGCCTGCCCGAGGAAGTCCTGCCCAAGGCGATCTGGTCGGCGCCGACCCCGTCCCGCGCCGAGGCCCACCGCGTCCTGCTGCGCCGGGCCGCCCGCGCCATGGGCGTGGCCACCGAACGCGACCTGCGCGACTATTTCCGCATGGGCCTGGCCGACGCCCGGCGCGGCGTGGCCGAACTGGTCGAGGCCGGCGATCTGGTCCCGGTCGAGGTCCGGGGCTGGGACCAGCGGGCCTATCTGGCGCCCGACGCCAAGCGGCCGCGCGGCGTGAAGGCCAGCGCCCTGCTCTCGCCGTTCGACAACCTGATCTGGTTCCGCGAGCGGGCCGAGCGCCTGTTCGACGTCCGCATCCGGCTGGAGATCTACACCCCGGCCCACAAGCGCACCCACGGCTACTACGTGCTGCCGTTCCTGCAGGGCGAGGCGATCACGGCGCGCGTGGATCTGAAGGCCGACCGCAAGGCGGGCCTGCTGCGGGTGCTGTCGGCCCATCGCGAACCGGAGGCGAACGCCGAGACCGTCGCCCTCCTGGCGACCGAGCTGCGGCTCATGGCCGCGTGGCTGGGCCTTGCCGGCGTTGCGGTTGCGCCCAGCGGCGACCTGAGCGCGGCCCTGGCGGCGGACGTCGCCGGACATTGACTTTGGCTGGCCAAAGCCTATTTATCCCCAGCTTCGGAGCAGGCTTGGCGAATCCGCGCCACCCGTTCGCCCAAACACGGGTGGCTCCGGACTTCAGACCAGCGTGAAATGACAGAATTTTCCGAACTCGGGCTTTCGCCCACGACCCTCCAAGCGGTCGCCGACACCGGCTATACCACCGCCACCCCGATCCAGGCCCAGGCGATCCCGGTCGCCCTGGCCGGACAGGACGTCCTGGGCATCGCCCAGACGGGCACCGGCAAGACCGCCGCCTTCACCCTGCCCATGGTCGACAAGCTGGCCTCGGGCCGCGCCAAGGCCCGCATGCCGCGCGCCCTGGTCATCGCCCCGACCCGCGAACTGGCCGACCAGGTCGCCGCCAGCTTCGAGAAGTACGCCAAGGGCACCAAGCTCTCGTGGGCGCTGCTGATCGGCGGCGTGTCGTTCGGCGACCAGGAGAAGAAGCTGGACCGCGGCGTGGACGTGCTGATCGCCACCCCGGGCCGCCTGCTCGACCACTTCGAACGCGGCAAGCTGCTGATGACCGGCGTCCAGATCATGGTCGTCGACGAAGCCGACCGCATGCTGGACATGGGCTTCATCCCGGACATCGAGCGCATCTTCAAGCTGACGCCGCCGAAGAAGCAGACCCTGTTCTTCTCGGCGACCATGCCGCCGGAGATCACGCGTCTCACCAAGCAGTTCCTGAAGGATCCGGTGCGGATCGAGGTCGCCAAGCCGGCCACGACCAACGCCAACATCACCCAGCTGCTGGTCAAGGTCCCCTCCTCCGATCCGAAGGCCAAGCGCCTGGCGCTGCGCGCCCTGATCGAGAAGGCCCAGATCGAGACCGGCATCGTGTTCTGCAACCGCAAGACCGAAGTCGACATCGTCGCCAAGTCGCTGAAGAGCCACGGCTTCGACGCCGCCGCCATCCACGGCGACCTGGACCAGAGCCAGCGCATGAAGACCCTGGCGGCCTTCCGCGACGGCTCGCTGAAGATCCTGGTGGCCTCCGACGTCGCCGCGCGCGGCCTGGACATCCCGGCCGTCAGCCACGTCTTCAACTACGACGTCCCGCACCACGCCGACGACTACGTGCACCGCATCGGCCGCACGGGTCGCGCCGGCCGCACCGGCATCACCTACATGCTGGTCACCCCGGCCGACGACAAGGGCTTCGACAAGGTGGTCAAGCTGATCGGCTCGACCCCGGCCGAAGAGAAGCTGGACCTCGACTATTCCAACGCCGTGACCGTGCGCCGCGAAGGCGACAGCAAGCGCGGCGGCGGCCGGGATCGCGACCGCTCGCGCGGCGGCGAGCGTGGCCGCGACCGCGATCGCAACCGCGCCCCGACCGTGCCGTCCGACGTCGCGGCCGCCAATCTGGAAGCCGCCATCGCCGGCGAACCGATCCCCTCGGCCCCGGGCGAAGCCCCGACCAAGCGTCCGTCGCGCAGCCGCAAGCCGCGTGGCGAGCAAGCCGCCGTCGAGACCGTCGAGGCCCAGGCGCCGGCCGCCGAGGAAGCCGCTCCCGCCGAACGCGCCCCGACCGAGCGCAGCCGTCGCGATCGCGGCGGCTCGTCGCGCGACCGCGGCCGCCAGCCGCGCGTCGAACAGGACGCCGTCGTCGAGGCCGCTCCCGCCGAACAGCCGGAACGGACCGAAGGCGAACGCCCGGCCCGCCGTGAACGCGGTCGTGACCGCGATCGCCGCCCCGAGCGGACCGAACAGCCGCGCGCCGAAGCGGCCCCGGCCGAGCGCCCGTCGCGCGCCAACGCCCCGATGCCGGTGCGCGGCGTCCAGCCGGTCCGTGGCCGCGAGGACGACGACGACCGCCGCGTGGTGGGCTTCGGCAACGACGTCCCCGCCTTCCTGATGCGCGCCCCGCCGCGCCTGGCCCCGGTCAGCGACAGCGAAGACTAGGGTCGACGGAAGACCTGGAATCGAAAGGGACGCACGAGGCTCGTGCGTCCCTTTTCTTTTGTCGTCAGAGCGCCGCGTCGACGAAGGCCAGGAAGTCGTCCAGCGGGACCTCGTAGCCGAAGCGGAACCCGCGGCGGAGGCGATGACGCCACGCCACCGCGCCGGGATCGACGGGCGAGGCGCAGACATAGCCGCGCCATCGCGCGCCCGCCTGGCGGGCGGCCGCCCACACCCACTGGCTGGTGAAGTTCTGGGGCTGGATCTCGACGATCGTGGCCCCGGCCGGCGCGAACAGGGCGTTGGTCATGGCCGCGCCGGTCGGCCCGACGATGATCCCCGCCTCCTGCGCCATCCGGACCTGCTCCGCCGCGCTCAGGCGTTCGGGCCTGACGATCTCGAAGCCCCGCGCCCGCAACGCCGTCTCCAGCGCCGTCTCGTTGACCATCACCCGCATCGAGTGCCAGCGGCGCGAGAAATAGAGCCTGCGGCCGCTGGTCCGGGGCTTGGGCGCCGCCGCCAGGATCCGCGCCCGCGTGCGCGCCAGCAGGTCGCCGGGACCGTGCAGATAGTGGTCCATGCTGGTGGCGTGGGCGGCGGCGGCGATCCGGACGACCTTGGCCTTCACCTCCCGCACCGGCCGCCCCGCGGCCATGGCGACCAGGTCGCGCTGCCAGGCGGCCAGGGGCGGCGCGATCGGCGGATAGCGCACCAGCAGCCCCTGCTCGTCGAGGGCCACCAGCGATGGCAGGCAATCGAGCACGAAGTGCCCGTAGTTGAAGTTGCCGCCCCAGGCCTGGAACACCGACGCGCGGTCGAGCGTGGGGATAGCGTCGGGAAGCGTCAGGCGCGTGACGCCGTCCACGACCTCCGCGCCCGGCAGGCCGGAAAGGTCCGGCCAACGCTCCACCGCCTCGCCGGCCGAAGCCCTCAGAACGGCGCCGTCGGGCGACAGGATCGCGCCGAAGCCCGGCAGGTGGAGGACGTCGCGGGTCAGGCACAACGCGGTCGGCCGCACGGACGGCGGGCGGTGCTCGAACGGCCAGGCGGCCAACGCCGCCCCGCCCAGGGCGAAGGCCTCGGCCGCCGCGCCTTCCCCTTCGGGCAGGTCCAGCCTCGCCGGCCCGCCGGCCTCCGCGGCTTCCCGCGCGAAGACCTCGGCGTTCACCGCCGGCAGGACGTTGACCTCATCGACGATCCGGAGCGGCGTAGGCTGGCCCATAGCGGCCTTCGATCACGGGAATCGATGCGAGGCAATCCGGGGGGGGCCGTCGCAGCCGGGGACATGCCCTTGCGGCGTGTCCCCAAGACCTGGCTCCGCGGATGCCGATGGGGACACGCCCAAGGGCATGTCCCCGGCTGAGCGACTTACGCTCGGCGGATAGCGGATGGAGCTCAGCGATTCCAATGCCTTGAACTTTTTCGACTGAACTTGTCCTCACCCTACCCGGCGCCCGTATCCTGATGTCACCTGAAGGCATGGGAAGGGCGTCCGGCCGGCGACCGATGCGGCCTTCGGGGGTGGACGAGCGGGAAGGCTTTGTCCGTCGTGTCTCCTCGGGGACGCCCTGGGTTGGAGTTGGAGCAGGTTCGCCTCAGTCGCGACGAAGCTTCGGCGCTCGGGGAGACGGAGAAGCCGCCAGGCCTGGGCTGAAATCGCCCAGGCGGTCCGGGGTGCGGCCAGCACCCCGCCCGTCGGGGGCCTCCATCGGAGCGGGTTAAAAATCCGCGATCCGAAGGCTTCCGGATAACGGCTCCACGCGAAGCGCCTGTCTTCGTCGAAACGGTAACAACATCAAAGCTACTCCGGGCGAGGCCCGGGCGCTTCGCACCCTTCCCACCACCCGCCGGGCTCCCCGGCCGGGGACATGCGCTCGCGCGTGTCCCCAAGTCCTGGCGCCGTGGAGGCTGATGGGGACACGCCGCAAGGGCATGTCCCCGACCGAAGCCTTGAGGAAAGACCTTGGAAAGCCCCTACTTCTTGATCTGCCCCGCCAGGTACTTCCGGATCCCCTCCCCGTACGGCGGGCGCAGGGCCAGCATCGGGGCGATGTCCTTCTTCAGCTGGGTGAACACCGCCTTCTTGTGGCTAAACTCCAGGAAGCCGTCGCGGCCGTGGTAGCTGCCCATGCCCGCCGGGCCGACGCCGCCGAACGGCAGGTCCTCCTGGGCGACGTGGAAGATCACGTCGTTGACCGTCACCCCGCCGCTGGTCGTGCGGTTCAGCACCATGTCGCGCTCGGCGGTGTCGGTCCCGAACCAGTAGAGCCCCAGCGGCCGATCGCGGCCGTTGATGTAGTCCACCGCCTCCTCGACCTTGCCGTAGGTCTTCACCGGCAGCACCGGACCGAAGATCTCGTCCTGCATCACCGTCATGTCGTCGGTCGGGTCCAGGATCAGGGTCGGCGGGATCTTGCGGTGCTCCTGCTGGCTGAAATCCTCGCCGGCCGGATTGATCTCGACGATCCTGGCGCCCTTGGCCCGGGCGTCGTCCACATGGCCCTTGATCCGGTCGTAGTGACGCTGGGCGACCACGGCGGTGTAGTCGGGATTGTCCTTGATGGTCGGGAAGGTCCTGGCCACCGCGGCCTTGGCCTCGGCCACGAAGGCGTCGACCTGGTCGGCCGGGGCCAGCACGTAGTCGGGCGCCAGGCAGATCTGGCCGGCGTTCAGGGTCTTGCCGTTCATGATCCGCGCCGCCGCCGTGGCCATGTCGGCGCCGCGCGACAGGATCACCGGGCTCTTGCCGCCCAGTTCCAGGGTGACCGGCACCAGGTTCTCGGCCGCGGCCCGCATCACATGGCGCGCCACCGAGGTCGCGCCGGTGAAGACCAGGTGGTCGAACGGCAGGCTGGTGAAGGCCTGGCCGACTTCCGGGCCGCCGGTGATCACCGCGATCTCCTCCTCGGAGAAGACCTTGGCGAACATGGTCTTCATCAGCTCGGACGTGACCGGCGTGAATTCGGACGGCTTGATCATCGCCCGGTTGCCGGCCGCCAGCACCCCGGCCAGCGGCGCGAAGGTCAGGTTGACCGGGAAGTTCCAGGGGCTGATCACCCCGACCACGCCCTTGGGCTGGTACTGGACCTCGGCCTTGGCCCCGAACAGGCCCAGGATCGCCGGGGTGGTCTTGCGCTTCTCGGGGCGCATCCACTTGGCCAGGTTCTCCTTGGCGAACTTGAGCGGACCGATCGAGCCGGCGATGTCGGTCAGGCCCGTGGCGTCCTTCGAGCGCGCGCCGAAATCGGCGTTCAGGGCCTCGGCGATCTCGGCCTGGTGATCGACCAGCAGGCCGATGCAGCGGTCCAGCCATTCGATGCGCCGCTCGGCCGTCGGGGCGCCTTGTCGCAGGTGCGCGGCCTTCTGCGCCTCGAGGATTCGAGACATCGCGGCTTTCGCCGATTCCAGGTTGAGGTTGGCGGGCGCGTTCACGGTCAGGTTCCTCCCAGCGGCCTGCAGGCTCATCTTATCACCGTTCACAATGCTCGGGACGGAGGGATCACGCAAGTGAACGTCGTTCGTTCTTAACGGCTCGTTTGAACTCTTCGGCCTAGATTGGAGCTCCAAGCGCGCATCCGGGCGATGCGGCGCTGTTGGGGGACTGGAAATGTCGGACGTCGAAACCACGCTGCGCGGCCCTGAGGCCTATAAGATCGCCGGCCGGGCGCTGGGACTGATGGAGCGCCATCAGGTGTGGCCGACCGCCCTGAACTTCGAGCTGTGGACCCACTTCGTCGCCGATCCGGACGGCGCCCTGGCCCGCGAGCTGACCCGCCTGATCTCGTTGGGCGAGCCGCTGACCGAGCTGCTCAGCGAGGAGCTGGCCGCCACCTACCTGCCCAAGGCCAAGCTGAACGAACAGATCCGCGACGCCGGCGACCTGCTGAGCAAGGAACTGGAATCGGTCTCCAAGGCCATCCAGGACGCCCAGAAGAGCAACGCCGCCTACGGCAAGACCCTGAACGGCGCGGCCAAGGAGCTGGACGCCTCGCAGGACGTGGGCAAGCTGAAGGCCGTCGTCAGCGGCCTGGCCGACGCCACCCGCCGCGTCCAGAAGGAAAACAAGTCGCTGGAGACCCGCCTGGCGGAGTCCACCGCCGAGGTCGACCGTCTGCGCGAGCACCTGGAACAGGTCCGCCGCGACGCCACCACCGACGGCCTGACCAACCTGGCCAACCGCAAGGCCTTCGACGAAGAGCTGGACCGGGCCTGCAGCGAGGCCGACGAGGCCGGCACCACCATCTGCCTGGCCGTGCTCGACATCGACCACTTCAAGGGCTTCAACGACACCTGGGGCCACCAGACCGGTGACCAGGTCATCCGCTACGTCGCCAGCGTCATCGGCCGCGTCGCCGCCCCACCCCGCTTCGCCGCCCGCTACGGCGGCGAGGAGTTCGCGATGATCTTCCCTCGCGAGTCGGCCGCCATGGTCGCCGGCACCCTGGAGGAGATCCGCGTCGAGGTGTCTTCGCGCATGCTCAAGCGCCGCTCGACCAACGAGGACCTGGGCGCGATCACCATCTCGTCGGGCTTCGCCGAACGTCGTCCGGGCGAGACCGGCCACTCGGTCATGGAACGGGCCGACGCGGCGCTCTACACCTCCAAGCGCGGCGGCCGCAACCGCGTCACCGCCGCCGAAAGCAAGCCGGACTCGGCCAACGCGGCCTAGTCGCGAGCGCCCTGAACGGGGCGTCTCAGATTTTTCTGGTCTTCCCCAAGGTTAGTCGCGCCTAGACTCCAGGCGACAACGACGAGCCTTGGGAGGACGCCATGACCTACGAGAAGATCCGGCTGGAAGCCGCCGACGGCCTGGCCGTCGTCACCCTCGCCGATCCGTCCACCCTGAACGCCGCCAGCCTGGAAATGGCCCGCGAACTGGCCCACGCCTTCGGCTCGATCGCCGCCGGCAAGGTCGAGGCGCGCGCCGTGATCCTGACCGGCGAAGGCCGCGGCTTCTGCTCGGGCGCCAACTTGTCGGGCGGCGGCGCGGCGGGCCGCGAGGCCGACGTCGACGGCAAGCCCGACGCCGGCTCGGCCCTGGAAAGCACCTACAACCCGCTGGTCAGCCTGCTGCGCGACTTCCCCCTGCCGATCGTCACGGCGATCAACGGGCCGGCGGCGGGCGTCGGCTGCTCGATCGCCCTGCTGGGCGACATCGTGGTGGCCGCCGAGAGCGCCTATTTCCTCCAGGCCTTCCGCCGCATCGGCCTGGTGCCGGACGGCGGCTCGACCTATCTGCTGCCGCGCCTCGTCGGCAAGGCGCGGGCCATGGAGATGATGCTGCTGGGCGACAAGATCCCGGCCGCCACCGCCCTGTCCTGGGGCCTGATCAACCGCTGCGTCCCCGACGCCGAACTGATGCCGACCGCCACGGCCATCGCCAAGGAGCTGGCCGCCGGCCCGGCCGCCCTGTCGGCGATCCGCAAGCTGGTCTGGAACAGTCTCGACGCCGACTGGGTGGGCCAGCTGAACGCCGAGCGCCACGCCCAGAAGCACGCCGGCAAGACCGACGACTTCATCGAAGGCGTCAGCGCCTTCCTCCAGAAGCGCCCGGCGGCGTTCAAGGGGCGGTGACGGGGACATCCCCTTGCGGCGTGTCCCCAAGTTCGAGCGCCGCGCCAGCCGATGGGGACACGCCGCGAGGGCATGTCCCCGGCTTTATTTCGGCCCGTAGATCGCCCGGGCCCGGTCCTCGAAACAGCCGATCAGCGTGTTGGCCGCCCGGTCCAGATTGGCGGCCAGCATGGCGTCGAGGATCTTGGACTTGAACGCGAAGTCGATGACGAACTCGACGGTCGTGCCGGCTTCGTGCGGCAGGAACCGCCACTGGTTCGCCAGCCGCTTGAACGGGCCGTAGAGCAGGCTGACGTCCACCGTCAGGGCCGAGGCGTCGCGCCGGACCCGGGTGGCGAACTTCTCGCGCAGGAACGAGAACCCGACCTGGGCCTCGGCGTCCACGGTCGAGACCTGGGCGTCGGCGCGTCCGTTCCAGGTGCGCATAGCCGTGATCCACGGCACGAACTGCGGATAGGCCTCCACGTCCCCGACCAGCGTGAACAGCTGCTCGGGCGCATAGGGCAGCACCCGGGTGACGACGTGGCGGTGCAAGTCTAGGCGCTCTTGGCGTCCAGCGCCCGGCGCGCGGCCTGCAGCTTGGCGAAGTCCTCGCCGGCGTGGTGCGACGAGCGGGTCAGCGGGCTGGACGAGACCATCAGGAAGCCCTTGGCCCGGGCGATGGCCTCGTAGGCCTTGAACTCTTCCGGCGTCACGAAGCGGTCGATGGCCGCGTGCTTGCGGGTCGGCTGCAGGTACTGGCCGATGGTGATGAAGTCGACGCCGGCCGAACGCATGTCGTCCATCACCTGCATCACCTCCTCCTTGGTCTCGCCCAAGCCGACCATCAGGCCGGACTTGGTGAACTGGGAGGGATCGCGTTCCTTGACCCGCTCCAGCAGGCGCAGGGAGTTATAGTACCGGGCGCCGGGGCGGATCTTCAGGTAGAGCCGCGGCACGGTCTCGAGATTGTGGTTGAAGACGTCCGGCCTGGAGTCGATCACCACGTTCTCGGCACGGTCTTTGCGCAGGAAGTCCGGGGTCAGGATCTCGATGGTCGTGCCCGGCGAGGCGGCGCGGATCGACGTGACCACCTCGGCGAAGTGGCGGGCGCCGCCGTCGATCAGGTCGTCGCGGTCGACCGACGTGATGACCACGTGCTTGAGGCCCATCTTGGCGACGGCCTCGGCCACGCGGCGCGGCTCGTCGGGGTCCAGTTGGGTCGGCAGGCCGGTGGCGACGTTGCAGAAGGCGCAGGCCCGGGTGCAGATCTCGCCCATGATCATCATGGTCGCGTGCTTCTGGCTCCAGCACTCGCCGATGTTCGGACAGGCGGCTTCCTCGCAGACCGTGGTCAGCTTGTGCTCGCGCACGATGCCCTTGGTCTCGTTGTACTGACCCGAGCCCGGGGCGCGGACCCGCAGCCAGTCGGGCTTGCGCAGCACCGGCGTATCGGGGCGGTTCTGCTTTTCGGGGTGGCGAACGGCGCGATCTTCGGGAGAGCGGGCGTTCAGCGTGTCGATCAGGGTGACCATAACGGCCTAGATCGGACTTCCTGGCCTCCAGATCAAGCATGCGTTCTTGCATGTGACGCTAAGGCGCGAAAAGAGTGCCTGGAATGCGTCGCCGCCTCCTGAGTCTGCTGCTGCTTTTGCCGCTCGTCGCGTGCCGCGACGAGGGCGTCCGCGCGCCGTTCGCGGAGAGCCGCACGCCCCCGTCCCTCGACGTGCGCTTCCAGCCGCCGGCGGGCTGGGCCTGGGGCTATGTGAAGGTCGGCGACGACCTGGTGCAGCGTTATGGAGTCTCCGCCCCACGGGGCGTGGCGCGGGGCCAGATCCTGATCCTGCCGGGCTATGGCGAGTCCGCCGAGGGCTGGTTCGAGACGGCGGCCGACCTCAACGGCCGGGGCTATGTGGTCTGGATCCTGGAGCGCCAGGGCCAGGGCGGCTCGGAACGGGCCACGCCCTGGCGGGACCTGGGCCATGTCACCAGCTTCGCTCCCGACGTCACCGCGACCCGGGCCATGGTCAAGGCCGTGATCCGGCCGCCCCAGGGCGGCGTGGGGGCCCGCGACCCGTTCGTGATCCTCGGCGCCGGCGACGGCGGCCTGGTGGCGCTGCGGGCCTTGGAGGAAGGGGTTCTGGCCGACACGGTGATCCTCTCCTCGCCCAATTTCGATCTCGCCGACCCGCCCCGTTCCAAGACCGAGCTGATCCGCATCGCCCGCTGGGCCCGCGGCCTGAAGCTGGGCTTCGTGCGCTATCCCGGCCAGGCGGGCTGGAAGCGCGAAGGGCCCGACGGCTTCGGCGCCAGGCTGACCCACGATCCGGCGCGCGGCGCGGTGCAGCAGGCCTGGCGGCTGGCTAATCCCGACCTGCGGATGGGCGCGCCGAGCCTGGCCTGGTACGCGGCCTTCTACGACGCCGTGGACGCTGTCGGGCGCGACCTCAAGCGCGTGCGGACGCCCGTCGTGATGCTGGACGCCGGCCAGGACGTCAAAGCCCTGCCCGGGCCCCAGCGCACGGTCTGCGCCGCCCTGCCCCGCTGCGTCGAGACTCGCTACCCCGGCGCCCGCCACGCCCTGCACCTGGAGACAGATTCGGTGCGCGCTCCATGGCTGCAAAAGATGGATCAAGTTCTGCGCTCTCGCACGGCTTCACCGCCCGCCAAGCCTTGAACGACAAGGGCTTGAGCGCATTTTAGAAGGACCGGTGCGCTTCCGCGCGCGTAACGGGTGTTTGCAAAGCGACACGCCGTCGCTAGGGTCCCGCTTCAATCAGACGAGGGCGCGACGTCGCGCTTCCGGGAGGTTTCGCCGGCATGCCGGTAGTTTTCAATGCGCAGGACGGCCAGAAGGCCATCTTCGACGCCCTGCTCGACGCCCGTGACAAGTACGGCGCCAAGAAACTGATCCTCGAGGATCAGGATCGCAATCCACTCAGCTACACCGACTTGGTGCGGGCGAGCTTCGCGCTCGGCCGCAAGATCGCGGCCATGACCAAGCCGGGCGAGCATGTCGGCGTGCTGCTGCCGTCCGGCGCCGGCGCGGTCGTCACCTTCTTCGCCCTGCACGCCTTCGGCCGCGTGCCGACCATGCTCAACTTCACGGCCGGCCTGCGCAACCTGCGCGCCGCCTGTGAACTGGCCGGGGTCAAGCGCGTGCTGACGGCCCACAAGTTCATCGAGCTGGGCAAGCTGCACGACATCGTCGATGCGCTCGAGCAGAAGGCCCAGATCACCTATCTGGAGGACGTGCGGGGCACGATCGGCCTGGCCGACAAGCTGTTCGCCGCCGCCGCCGGGATCTTCCCGCGCCAGTTCCGCGCCTCGGCCAAGCCCTCGGATCCCGGCGTGGTGCTGTTCACCTCGGGCAGCTTCGGCGCGCCGCGCGGCGTGGTGCTGAGCCAGGCCAACCTGGTCTCCAACGCGATCCAGATCGCCGCCCATATCGAGCTGGACCCGGCCTGGGTGTTCTTCAACCCGCTGCCGGTGTTCCACTGTTTCGGCCTGACCGGCGGGGTGATCCTGCCGCTGCTGACCGGCATGAAGGCCTTCCAGTACCCCTCGCCGCTGCACACCAAACAAATCCCGCCGCTGCTGAAGGATGCCGGCGCCTCGGTGCTGCTGGCCACCGACACCTTCGTCAACCAGTACGCCCGCGCCTCGGAAAGCGACGAGCTGAGCGGCCTGAAGTTCGTCGTCTGCGGGGCCGAGAAGGTCCGCGAGGAAACCCACAACCTGATCGCCGAGAAGTTCGGGAACGTGCCGGTGCTCGAAGGCTACGGCGCCACCGAGGCCTCGCCGGTCATCGCGGTCAACAAGCCCGACGACAACCGCCGGGGCACGGTCGGCGGCCTGCTGCCCGGCCAGGACTGGAAGATCGAGCCGGTCGAGGGCATCACCGAGGGCGGTCGCCTGCTGGTGCGCGGTCCCAACATCATGACGGGCTACCTGCGGGAGGACGGCGGCGTCGACGCCCCCGAGGGCGGTTGGCACGACACCGGCGACGTGGTGACGGTCACCGACGACCTGTGGATCACCATCAAGGGCCGCGTGAAGCGCTTCGCCAAGATCGGCGGCGAAATGGTCTCGCTGACCGCCGCCGAGGACCTGGCCTCGGCCGTCTGGCCCGATGGCCGCCACGCCGTGATCTCGATGCCCGACAAGAAGAAGGGCGAGCGGCTGGTGCTGGTCACCGACCGCCAGGACGCCGACGTCTCGCCCCTAGTCGCCCATGCCCAGAGCATCGGCGCCCCGGAGCTGGCGGTGCCGCGCAAGATCCTCAAGGTCACCCAGGTGCCGGTGCTGGGCAGCGGCAAGACCGATTACGTCGCCATCCAGAGGATGGCCGATCAGGACGCCAAGGCCGCTTGATGAACCTGGCGGACATCGCCTCTTTCGAAACCCCGGCGGGCCGCCCTGGCCCGTCGGGGTTTTTCGTTTTGACCGTCGACTAGGAGGGAGATCGACATGGAACGACTGATCGTCTGGACGCCGCGCGTCCTCAGCCTGCTGCGGATCATCGCCGCCCTGCTCTTCATGGAGCACGGCCTGATGAAGGTGTTCCACTTCCCCGGGCCGCAGCCGGGCGCGCCGGACCCGCTGCCGCCGATGCTGGTGGCCGCCGCGTGGCTGGAGATCATCGGCGGGACCCTACTGGTGCTGGGCCTGTTCACGCGGCCCGTGGCCTTCGTCCTGTCGGGCCAGATGGCCGTGGCCTATTTCCTGGCCCACGCCTCGCAGGGCTTCTGGCCGGCCCTGAACGGCGGCGAGGCGGCGATCCTGTTCTGCTTCGTCTTCCTGTACCTGGTGTTCGCCGGGCCGGGCGAGTGGAGCGTCGACGCCCAGGTGCGCAAGCGGCCGTAAGGTCGCTGCGAGCCAAACAAAAAGGGCGGCGCTCCGGAGCGCCGCCCTTCTCTTTTGCCGCTAGGCCAAGCCTAGATGTGCAGGACGCGGCCGTAGGCGTCGAGCGCGGCCTCGTGCATGGCCTCCGACATGGTCGGGTGGGCGTAGACGATGCCGTGCAGGTCTTCCTCGGTGGCCTCGAGCGTGATGGCCGTGACGAAGCCCTGGATCATCTCGGTGACCTCGTGGCCGATCATGTGGGCCCCGATCAGGGCGCCGGTCTTGCCGTCGAACACCGTCTTGACGAAGCCCTCGACCTCGCCCGCCGCCACGGCCTTGCCGTTGACGCGGAACGGGAAGCGGCCGGCCTTGACGTCGATGCCGGCGGCCTTGGCCGCGGCTTCGGTCAGGCCCACCGAGGCCACCTGCGGGTTGGCGTAGGTGCAGCCCGGGATCGGCGAGTTGACGTGCGGGGTCTTGAAGCCGGCGATGAACTCGGCGGCGTGGATGCCTTCGTGGCTGGCCTTGTGGGCCAGCCAGGGCGGGCCGGCGGCGTCGCCGATGGCGTAGAGGCCCGGCACGTTGGTCTCGCCGTGCTTGCCAGTGACCACGTGGCCGCGGTCCATGTTCAGGCCGATCGCTTCCAGGCCCTCGGTGTTCGGGGCGATGCCGACGGCGACGATGCACTTCTCGGCGGTCAGGGTCTCGGCCTTGCCGCCGACCTCGACGGCCACCGAGACGCCGTCCTTGGTCTTCTCGACCTTGGTCACCTTGGCGCCGATGCGGAAGGTGATGCCGCGCTTCTCGAAGGCCTTCTGGGCGGCCTTGGAGACCTCGGCGTCCTCGACCGGCATGATGCGGTCGACGGCTTCCACGACGGTCACCTCGGCGCCCAGGGCGCGGTAGAAGCTGGCGAACTCGATGCCGATGGCGCCCGAGCCGATGACGACCAGCGACTTGGGCATGGCCTTGGGGGCCAGGGCGTCGCGATAGGTCCAGATCTTGTCGCCGTCCGAGACCGCGCCGATGGCCGGGATGTTCCGGGCCCGGGCGCCGCTGGCCAGGATCACGTTCTTGGCCTGGATGGTGCGGCTGCCGCCGGCCTTGAGGGCCACGACCACCTTCGGCGAGGGGTTGCCCTTCTCGAGCTTGGCCTCGCCTTCCACGACCTCGATCTTGTGCTTCTTCATCAGGAAGGCGATGCCCGAGGACATCTGCTTGGCCACGCCGCGCGAGCGCTCGATGATCTTGCCGAAGTCGAACGAGGCCTTCTCGACCGACAGGCCGTAGCCGCCCAGGTGCGACAGCTGCTCGTAGATCTCGCCGGACTTCAGCAGCGCCTTGGTGGGGATGCAGCCCCAGTTCAGGCAGATGCCGCCCAGGCTCTCGCGCTCGATGATCGCCGTCTTCAGGCCCAGCTGGCTGGCGCGGATCGCGGCCACATAACCGCCGGGGCCGGCTCCGATGACGACGACGTCGAATTCCGTGGACATGTCTTTCGTATCCTAGCTTTTGACGCCGTCGGGGGGAGCCGGCCGGCGTCGGTCGATCGGTCCCGAGGACCGGTCCAGGAGAGCGTTACAGCAGGGCCTCGACGGCCTGCTTGAGGTCTTCAGGCTTGGTGGTCGGGGCGAAGCGTTCGACGACTTCACCGTCGCGACCGATCAGGAACTTGGTGAAGTTCCACTTGATCGCCTCGGTGCCCAGGAGACCCTTCTGCTCGTGCTTGAGATAGGCGTAGAGCGGATGGGCCGACGGGCCGTTGACGTCGATCTTGGCCAGGACCGGGAAGGTCACGTCGTAGGTCAGCGAGCAGAAGTTCGCGATCTCCTCGGCGTTCCCAGGCTCCTGAGCCCCGAACTGGTTGCAGGGGAAGGCCAGGACGGTGAAGCCCTTGTCCTTGTACTCCCGGTACAGCGCCTCCAGCCCCTCGTACTGGGGGGTGAAGCCGCACTTGCTGGCCGTGTTGACGATCAGCAGCACCTGGCCGCGATAGTCGGCCAGGCTTGCGTCCTGGCCGTCCAGCGTCTTGGCGGAGTAGTCGTAGACGGACATCCCTGCCCTCCCCTATGCCGCTTAGACGATCAGGGTCAGCGGCTCTTCGATCAGCGGCTTGAAGGCAGCCAGGAACTTGGCCCCGATCGCGCCATCGACCACGCGGTGGTCGCAGGTCAGGGTGACGGTCATCACCGTGGCCACGGCCAGCTGGCCGTCCTTGACCACCGGACGCTGCTCGCCGGCCCCGACGCTCATGATCGCGCCTTGCGGCTCGTTGATGATCGAAGCGAACTGCTTGATGCCGAACATGCCCAGGTTGGAGACCGAGAAGGTGCCGCCCTGGAATTCCTCGGGCTTCAGCTTCTTGGCCTTGGCGCGGGCGGCCAGGTCCTTCACCTCGGCCGAGATCTGGGCCAGGCCCTTGGTCTCGGCGGCGCGGACGATCGGGGTGATCAGGCCGCCGTCGATGGCCACGGCCACGGCGATGTCGGCGTGCTTGTGCAGGGCGATGCCTTCGGGCGTGTAGGAGGCGTTGGCCTCCGGCACGCGCTTCAGGGCCACGGCCGCGGCCTTGATGATGATGTCGTTGACCGACACCTTCACGCCCTGGCCTTCCAGCAGGTGGTTGATCTTGGCGCGCGCGGCCAGCAGGGCGTCGATCTCCAGATCGATGACCAGCGGGAAATGCGGCACGTCGCGGAAGCTGTCGGTCAGGCGGCGCGCGATGGTCTTGCGCATGCCGTCCAGCGGGACCAGGTCGTACGAGCCGGCCGGGATGCCCTGCTGCTCCAGCGACTGGACCTTGCGCGGCTCGGCGGCGGCGGCCGGAGCCGAGGCGCCGGCGGCCGGAGCGGCCTTGGCGACGGGCGCGCCGCCCTTCTGGGCGGCTTCCACGTCGGCCTTGACCACGCGGCCGTGCGGGCCGGTGCCGGGGATCGACTTCAGGTCCAGGTTCGCGGCCGAGGCCAGGCGACGGGCCAGCGGCGAGGCGAAGACGCGGTCGCCGGTCGGCGTAGCCGCGGGAGCGGCCTTGGCGGGCGCGGCGGTCTCGCCGGCGGCCTGGGCGGGCGCGGCCGGAGCCGGAGCGGCCTTCGGCGCCTCAGCGGCCGGAGCAGCCTTGGCGGGAGGCGGCGCCGGGCTCTCGCCCTCGCCGGCCAGCTTGGCGATCGGAGCGTTGACCTTGACGTTCTCGGTCCCGGCCTCGACCAGGATGGCCTCGACCACGCCTTCATCGACGGCTTCGACTTCCATCGTCGCCTTGTCGGTCTCGATCTCGGCGATCACGTCGCCGGCCTTGACGGTGTCGCCGACCTTGACGTGCCACTTGGCGAGGGTCCCCTCCTCCATGGTGGGCGACAGGGCGGGCATCAGGATGTCGATCGACATTGAGCTTCTTCCTCAAGCGTTCGGGACGGCTTCGACCAAGGTGGTCGGCGTCCATTTGGCCTTGCGACGGGCAAGGCGTTGTTCGTCCGTTTCGTCGTGATAGTCCAGCCGTTCGGGCACGCGATCGGCGAAACCCGGCAGGTCGGTCCCCACGACGTTGAGGGTGGCGTAGGCCTGGCCCTCGTCCTCGATCATCGCCGCCACGTAGCAGACGCATTCGCGACAGATCAGGAAGTCCACCGCCCGCCGCCCGAACCGGTAGCGCATCAGCGCCCCCGGGGCGGCGGTGATGTGCAGGCGGCTGGCCGGATCGCTGGTCGTGCGCCCGCCCTGCCGACGGCAGAATGAGCACTGACAGGCCCGCAGCGGCAACTGGTCCAGCGGCTTGCCGGGGTCCAGTTGCACATGCACCGCGCCGCAGTGGCAGGAGCCGTTGAGGGTCTGGGTCATGAGCGCCTCCGAGCCCGTTCACACAGGCCAGGGCCTAGGTGAACGGGCCGGATGATCACCGGTAGCAGACCGTCTTGGCCGCCTTGACGATCTTGGGGACCGAAGGCAGCGACAGGGCTTCCAGGTTCGCCGCATAGGGCAGCGGCACGTCTTCCTGGTGCACCCGCAGCGGCGGGGCGTCCAGGTAGTCGAAGCCGAACTCGGTGATCCGGGCGACGATCTCGGCGCCGACGCCCATCGGGCCCCAGCCTTCCTCGACGGTCACCAGGCGGTTGGTCTTCTTGACGCTTTCCAGGATGGTGTCGTGGTCCAGCGGACGGATCGTGCGCAGGTCGACGACCTCGGCGCTGATGCCTTCCTTGGCCAGTTCCTCGGCCGCCTGCAGGGCGAAGCCCACCATGCGGCTGTAGGCCACCAGGGTGACGTCCGAACCTTCGCGACGAACCTTGGCCTTGCCGATCGGCACGATCCAGTCCTCGACGTCCGGGATGTCGAACTCGTGGCCGTACATCATCTCGTGTTCGAGGAAGACGATCGGGTTCGGGTCGCGGATGGCGGCCTTCATCAAGCCCTTGGCGTCGGCCGCGTCGTACGGCGCGATGACCTTCAGGCCCGGGATGTTGCCGTACCAGGCCGCGTAGTCCTGGCTGTGCTGGGCGCCGACCCGCGAGGCCGCGCCGTTGGGGCCGCGGAACACGATCGACGACTTGATCTGGCCGCCCGACATATACAGCGTCTTGGCGGCCGAGTTGATGATCTGGTCGATCGCCTGCATGGCGAAGTTCCAGGTCATGAACTCGACGATCGGCTTCAGGCCGGCCATGGCCGCGCCGACGCCGAGACCGGCGAAGCCGTGCTCGGTGATCGGCGTGTCGATGACGCGCTTGTCGCCGAACTCCTGCAGCAGGTCGCGGCTGACCTTGTAGGCGCCCTGGTACTGGGCGACTTCCTCGCCCATCAGGAAGACCTTGTCGTCGCGGCGCATTTCTTCGGCCATGGCGTCGCGCAGGGCGTCACGGACCGTGATCTTCTTCAGCGGCGTGCCTTCCGGGATCTCCGGATCGGCGAAGGTCGAGGCGGCCGAGATCGGCGCGGCGGCCGGAGCTGAGGCGGCGACCGGCGCGGGCGGGGCCTCAGCGACCGGAGCGGCGGCGGGAGCCGGCGAAGCGGCTTCGCCCTCGCCCTTCAGCTTGGCGATCAAGGTGTTGACCTTGACGTTCTCCGAGCCGGCCGGAACCAGGATGGCTTCGATCACGCCCTCGTCCACGGCTTCGACTTCCATCGTCGCCTTGTCGGTCTCGATCTCGGCGATCACGTCGCCGGCCTTGATGGTGTCGCCTTCCTTGACCAGCCACTTGGCCAGGGTCCCCTCTTCCATCGTCGGGGACAGGGCGGGCATCAGGATGTCCGTCACTGGGCGGCCTCCAGGTATACGTCGGTGTACAGTTCGGAAGGATCGGGCTCGGGGCTGGTGCGGGCGAATTCGGCCGCCTCGGCCACGATGCGCTTCACCTCGGCGTCGACGACCTTCAGGTCGTCCTCGGTGACGCCGGCCTTGGCCAGGCGCTCCTTCAGGTGGTCGATCGGGTCGCGGGTCTGCTTGACGTTGTCGACCTCGTCCTTCGTCCGGTACTTGGCCGGGTCGGACATCGAGTGGCCGCGATAGCGATAGGTTTTCATCTCGAGGATGAACGGACCCTGGCCGCTACGGGCGTGCTCGGCGGCGCGGGCCCCGGCCTCGGCCACGGCGATCACGTCCATGCCGTCGACTTCCTCGCCCGGAATCCGGAACGACGTGCCGCGCTTGTGGAAGGCGGTTTCCGACGCCGAACGCTCGACGCTGGTGCCCATGGCGTACTGGTTGTTCTCGATCACGTACACGACCGGCAGCTTCCACAGCTGGGCCATGTTGAAGCTCTCGTAGACCTGGCCCTGGTTGGCCGCGCCGTCGCCGAAATAGGCGAAGGCCACATTGCCGTTGCCGCGGTAGTGGTTGTTCAGCGCCAGGCCGGTGCCGAGCGACACCTGGGCGCCGACGATGCCGTGGCCGCCGTAGAAGCCGGTCTCGATGTCGAACATGTGCATCGAGCCGCCCTTGCCGCGCGACGAACCGCCCGCGCGGCCGGTCAGCTCGGCCATGACTTCGTTGGGGTCCATGCCCGCGGCCAGCATGTGGCCGTGGTCGCGGTAGCCCGTGATGATCTGGTCGCCCTTGACCTTGATCGACTGCATGCCGACGGCGATGGCTTCCTGACCGATGTAGAGGTGGCAGAAGCCGCCGATCAGGCCCATGCCGTACAGCTGGCCGGCGCGCTCCTCGAAGCGGCGGATCAGCAGCATGTCCTGGTAGAATTTCAGAAGCTCGTCCTTGCCGACGAAGGTGTTGACACCGGTGGCATCACCCTTCCCCGCGGGGGCTTCACCCTTGCGCGTACGCGCCATTCAACTCTCCCTGGCCAATCTTCATCGCGGCCTACTCCTGAACGCCCACCGCCGAATGAACCTTCGGTTCCGCGTTAGATGGGCGCCCGTTGTCAAACCCGAAACGGGCCAGGCTCACCTGATCCGTCGGCAGAGCCGCGGGACCGGTTCCCGTACCAAACGCTCAGCGCGGGGTGCGGATCACATAGTCCTTGGGGTCGGCGTATCCCAGGAGCGAACGCGCGCGTTCTTCCAGAAGGTCCGCCGACAAACTGCCGCTGCGTAATAGACGAGCACGGGCCTCCAGGTCCATCCTTTCGGCGCGGATCTTCTTCAACTCCAGCGTCTTGGCGGCGAGATCTGCGTTGCGCTGCGACGTCGATAAGAGGCCGCGCTCGCCCGTCAGGGCGTGAAACACGAAGTAAGTGATCAGCAGAAGGAGCGCCGCGGTCGGCAGGAAAGGTTGCAGTCGGGCGAACATCAGCGATTCCCAGGAGGGGAAGTTTACCCTGCCCGATCATGCTTAACGCCTTACTAAACGGGGGGTTTGCGAAGGTCGGGACAAGATGTCGAAAGCAGCTCCCTAACGCTTTCATTTGAGATGGTTTCAAGGGCATCTAGATACCGCGTCGCAGCATCTGAACGGCCGTTTGGAGCCATTTTTTGCGGCGGTGCGGCGAGCCGCCGTTTTTGCTTTTAGAAAAATTGTTGGTGAATTTTGGCGCCCGGCGCCTCGAAAACGGGCGTCCGGACCTTCGGGGACGAGAATCGTAACATCCGAAACGAAAAAGGCGGCGCTGGAAGCGCCGCCTTTCGTCGTCCGGAGCCTTAAAGCTAGCGGCCCTTGAGCACCGCGCGGCCGGCGTAGACGGCCTGGTCGTCGAGGGCCTCCTCGATGCGCAGCAGCTGATTGTACTTGGCCAGACGGTCCGAGCGGGCCAGCGAGCCGGTCTTGATCTGACCGCAGTTCAGGGCCACGGCCAGGTCGGCGATGGTCGAGTCCTCGGTCTCGCCCGAACGGTGGCTCATGACGCTGGTGTAGGCGTTGCGGTGGGCCAGGTCGACGGCGTCGATGGTCTCCGACAGGGTACCGATCTGGTTGACCTTGATCAGGATCGAGTTGGCCAGGCCCTTGTCCAGGCCCAGCTGCAGGCGCTTGGGGTTGGTGACGAACAGGTCGTCGCCGACCAGCTGGACCTTCTTGCCCAGGGTGTCGGTCAGCAGCTTCCAGCCTTCGAAGTCGTCTTCCGACATGCCGTCCTCGATCGACAGGATCGGGAACTTGTTCGCCAGGTTGGCCAGGTAGTCGACCATCTGGGCGGGGTCGAGGCTCTTGCCCTCGCCTTCCAGCTCGTACTTGCCGTTCTTGAAGAACTCGGTGGCGGCGACGTCCAGGCCCAGGACGAAGTCCTCGCCCGACTTGTAGCCGGCCGCTTCACCGGCCTTGACGATGAAGGCCAGGGCGTCTTCGGCCGAGCCGAGGTTCGGGGCGAAGCCGCCCTCGTCGCCGACGTTGGTGTTGTGGCCGGCGTCCTTCAGAGCCTTCTTCAGGCCGTGGAAGATCTCCGCGCCCATCCGCAGGGCTTCGGCGAAGGTCGGGGCGCCGGTCGGCAGGATCATGAATTCCTGGATGTCGATCGGGTTGTCGGCGTGGGCGCCGCCGTTGATGATGTTCATCATCGGCACGGGCAGGACGCGGGCCGAGACGCCGCCGACGTACTTGTAGAGCGGCAGGCCGGCCGACTCGGCGGCGGCCTTGGCGGTGGCCAGCGAGACGCCGAGGATGGCGTTGGCGCCCAGGCGGCTCTTGTTGGGCGTGCCGTCCAGCTCGATCATCAGGTTGTCGATGCGGCGCTGGTCCTCGGCGTCGACGCCCGACAGCGCGTCGAACAGTTCGCCGTTGACCGCCTCCACGGCCGCCTTGACGCCCTTGCCGCCGTAGCGGGACTTGTCGCCGTCGCGCTTTTCGACGGCTTCGTGAGCGCCCGTCGAGGCGCCCGACGGCACGGCGGCGCGGCCGAAGGCCCCGTCTTCCAGGACGACATCGACCTCGACCGTCGGATTGCCGCGGCTGTCCAGGATTTCGCGGGCGATGATGTCGACGATCTCGGTCATGGGAGCTCCCCTTTCAAAAGGCGCCTCCCCTTAGCGGCGTGGGCCGCGAACCGCAACCAGCGCTCGCCGGATCGTCGGTCAGATCGTCGGAACGAACGTTCGGGTCAGGCCTCGAGGATCGGCGGCGTCCAGCCCTTGCCGAGGCGGAACTTCACGCGGTCGGAGCCGAAGTCCAGCTCGACCCGGGCGAACATCTTCAGCACGTCGACCCCCAGCAGCACGGCGGGGCGGCTGTTGAGGTTCCAGATATCGAAGATGTGCAGGTCGGCCAGCACCAGCGGCAGGTTGGTCATCCGCAGGGCGCCCATCTCGATCGAGCGGACGACGCGCAGTTCGCCCACGGTCGCCTCGCCCGCCGCGCCGACCAGGCGGATGGCCATGGACGGTTCGGGCTTGCGGCGCACCCGCAGCTTGATCGCCTCGGCCAGGGCCATGTTGCCCATGCTGGCGCCGGAGCCGGAGTCGATGAAGGCCACGCAGCGCACGCCGCTGACCCGGGCGTTGGCCACCGCCAGCCGGCCGAAGCGGGCGTCGGCGACCACCGAGACCTCGCGCACGCCGGGATAGGCGGCCGTCATCGAGGTGCTGCGACGGACCTCCAGCCGCTTGCGGCGGAAATCCATGATGACGTTTCGGTCGTCCAGCATGTCGACGCCCAGCAGGCCGTCCACGCCCAGGCGTTCGGGGCTCAGCACCGGCAGTTCGGCGTTCCTCATGCGGGAATCGCCGGCCACCATCAGCGGCACCTTGGCGGTGGGCGTCAGGGCCGAGCCGCCCACCCCGTGCAGCATCACGTCGGGCCCACGCTCCAGCGCCAGCTTCGCCGCCAGGGTCGTCGACAGCGCGCTGCGGTCGGCCCCCGTGTCGACGACGAAGGCGAAGGGCCCCTGCCCGTTGATGAAGACCTCGACCGTCATGCGGTCGATCGCGTCCAGGGCGGTGTCGAGGAAGATCGGCGGCGCCTCCTCGACCGGGGGCGTCACGCCGGGCGGCGGCGCGGGCGGCGGCGGCATCGGCGCGGTCTGCAGCGAAGCCGGCTGCAGCAGGGCCGCGGGCGTCGAGGATCGAGCCCAGGCCTGCTCGGCCATCAGCGACAATCCCAGTCCCGCCGCGATGTTTCGGCGTGTGAGCATGGGTGAATCTCCCTGCCGTCAAGATAACACGGTTATTCGACGACGTTGTCGAAATCCGCATCCAGCCAAGCATGGGAGCCGCCGCGCCACTTGGGGAAAGCTGCGCCGAAAAGCGAAAAGGCGGCGGTCCGGGGACCGCCGCCTTTCAGGCTTCGTCTTGTCGCCCGACCCCGGCTATTTCGCCGGGTCGAGGCTGACCGGAAGGACTAGTCTTCCTTCGGGGTCAGGATCTGCTTGCCGTTGTACAGGCCGGTCTTCAGATCGACGTGGTGCGGACGGCGCAGTTCGCCCGAGTCCTTGTCCTCGACGAAGGAGTTGGCGCCCAGGGCGTGGTGCGACCGGCGCATGTTCCGGCGAGAAGGCGAAGTTTTTCTTTTAGGAACGGCCATCGAAGTGACTCTGCTCGCTGAGCGTGAAAATCGGAAGCGGCGACTCGGGAAAGACCCAGGCCGCCGCGTGAGGGCGCGCTTATGCCCGAATCTGTTCGGAGATGCAACCGCGCTTGTTAGACGAGTCGTCCCTGCTCTTTCGCCGCCGCGATGAAGCTGGCGAACAGGGGGTGCGGGGCGAACGGACGGCTCTTCAGTTCGGGGTGATACTGCACCCCGATGAACCACGGATGGTCCTCGCGCTCGACGATCTCGGGCAGCACGCCGTTGGGCGAGCGGCCGGTCAGTTTCAGGCCGGCGTCCTCCATCAGGTGGGCGTAGCCGATGTTGACCTCGTAGCGGTGGCGGTGGCGCTCGCTGATCTCGGTGCCGCCGTAGATCTCGGCGACCTTCGAACCGGCCGTCAGGACAGCCTCGTAGGCCCCCAGGCGCATGGTGCCGCCCAGATCGTCGTTGCTGCGCCGCTGGACGGTCTCGTTGCCCTTGATCCACTCGGTCATGATGCCGACCACCGGACGCTCGGTGGGGCCGAACTCGCTGGACGAGGCGTCCTTGATGCCGGCCACGTTCCGCAGGGTCTCGATGACCGCCATCTGCATGCCGAAGCAGATGCCGAAGTACGGCACCTTGCGTTCGCGGGCGAACTGGGCGGCGCGGATCTTGCCCTCCGCGCCCCGCTCGCCGAAGCCGCCGGGCACCATGATGGCGTGGGCGTTCTCGAGCCGCGCGGCGGCAGCGCCCTCCTCGCCCTCGAAGGTCTCGCTCTCGACCCAGTCCAGGTTGACCTTGACCTTGTTGGCCAGGCCGCCGTGGTGCAGGGCCTCGATGAGGGACTTATAAGCGTCCTTCAGGACCGTGTACTTGCCGACCACGGCGATGGTCACTTCGCCGTCGGGGTGGTTGACGGTCTGGTCGATCGCTTCCCAGCGCGACAGGTCCGGCTTGGGCGCGTCGCTCATGCCGAACACGTCCAGCACCTCGGCGTCCAGGCCTTCCTTGTGATAGTCGATCGGCACGGCGTAGATCGACGAGCTGTCCATCGCCTGGATCACGGCGCTGGGGCGCACGTTGCAGAACTGGGCGATCTTGCGCTTTTCCTCGACCGGAATCTCCTGCTCGCAGCGACACAGCAGGATGTCGGGCTGGATGCCGATCGAGCGCAGTTCCTTGACCGAGTGCTGGGTCGGCTTGGTCTTCATCTCGCCGGCCGTCTTGATGAACGGCAGCAGGGTCAGGTGCACGTAGCAGCTCTGATTGCGCGGCAGGTCCTGCCGCAGCTGGCGGATGGCCTCGAAGAACGGCAGGCCCTCGATGTCGCCGACGGTGCCGCCGATCTCGACCAGCACGAAGTCGACCGGCTTCTCGCCCGTCTCGTCCATGGCCGGCGACAGGACGAAGTCCTTGATCTCGTTGGTGACGTGCGGGATCACCTGGACGGTCGCGCCCAGATAGTCGCCGCGGCGTTCCTTCTCGATGATCGTCTTGTAGATCTGGCCGGTGGTGATGTTGTCGGCCTTGGTGGCCGACACGCCGGTGAAGCGCTCGTAGTGGCCGAGGTCCAGGTCGGTCTCGGCCCCGTCGTCGGTCACGAAGACCTCGCCGTGCTGATACGGGCTCATCGTGCCCGGATCGACGTTGAGATAGGGGTCGAGCTTACGAAGGCGGACCTTGTAGCCGCGTGCCTGAAGAAGCGCTCCGAGCGCCGCGGAGGCGAGGCCTTTTCCCAATGAGGAAACCACGCCGCCGGTGATGAAGATGTACCGGGTCATGGGCGATCAGATTAGCCGTGATTCGTCCTCGCCGGGGAAAAGACCGGCGTTCATCAACAGTAAAATGCCGCCGGCCCTTACTGGGCCGGCTTCTGGTCGGCCGCGGCCGGGGCGCTGATCACCGGAACCGGCGCGGCGGCCGGCGCCTTGGGGGCCGGAGCCTTGGCGGCCGGCACGGGCGCCGAGACGGTCGGGGCCGGGGCGCTGATCTGCGGGGCCGGGGCCTGGATCGTGGCCGGGCCGGCGGCGGTCGGAGCCGAGGGGACCGGAATGGTCGTGGTCGGGGCCGGGGCGGTCGGACCGGCCGGCAGCGGCGCGGCGTTCAGGGTCTTGCTGTCCAGGCCGTCGAGCTTCAGTCGGTCGACCACGGAATTGGTCGAGCCCTGGCGACCCGTCAGGACGGTCAGCACGATGCTGATGATCAGGAAGATCGAGAACAGGATCCAGGTCGTGCGGGTCAGCAGGTCGCCGGCGCCGCGGGCGGTCATGAAACCGCCGCCGCCGCCGCCCATGCCTAGGGCGCCCCCTTCGGAGCGCTGCATCAGCACCACGCCGATCAGGACGACGCAAACGATAATGTTGATGGCCAGCAGAACGCCGATGAGCATGTCTAAATCGATCTCGATCCGGGCGACGGACGCATCCGCCGCGAAAAACGAAGCGGCCCCTCTATCACTTGCGACGAGCCCGCGCCATAGCTGGGGACGAACCGTCCGCACTCAAGACCATTCCCCACGTCCGTATCAGGTCCTTTCCGCCGCATGATCCTCGAGACCGAACGCCTCAGGCTGACGCCGCTGACGCTTGAGGACGCCCCCCTTGTCTACCCGTTCATGAGCGATCCGGAGGTGATGGCCCACTGGGACCGCGCCGCCATCGAGGATCCCGACGAGGTCGCCGCCGCCGTCGCCGCCCAGGTCGCCGAAATGGCCGAGCGCCGGGCGCTGTACTGGGCGATCCGCCACGCCAAGAGCGACTGGTTCCTGGGCTATTGCGAACTGGTCGACCTGGACTGGCGGCACCATCGCGGCGAGCTGGGCTTCATCATCACGCGCGACGCCTGGGGCCAGGGCTACGCCACCGAGGCCGCCGCCGCCCTGCTGGCCCACTGCGCCTCGTCCCTGGGCCTGAAGCGGATGATCGCCCGCACCCATGTCGGCGACAGCCGGGCGGAGAAGGTGCTGGAGAAGCTGGGCTTCGAGCAGGAAGGCTATCTGAAGGGCCATGTGGACCGCGACGGGGAGCGGCGGGATTGCCGGCTCTACGGGTTGCTGTTCTAGGGGTTTCCTCGAGACTGCTTCGGTCGGGGACATGCCCTTGGGCGTGTCCCCAAGTCTTGGCTCGGCGCTTTCTGATGGGGACACGCGCGAGCGCATGTCCCCGGCCGGGAAACCCGGCGGGTGATGGGAAGGGTGCGAAGCGCCCGGGCCTCGCCCGGATGATTTGCAGTTTTGAATACCGTTTCGACGAAGACAGGCGCTTCGCGCGGAGCCGTTACCCGGTGAGCGTTCGAGACGCGGGGTTTTAACCCGCTCCCGCTTTACGCCCCCGACGGGCGGGGTGCTGGCTGCACCCCGGACCGCCTGGGCGATTTCAGCCCAGGCCTGTTGCGTCCGCCGATCCTCCGCCGCCTGGGTTTCGTCTTCACAGAAGAACCTGCCCAGGACCGCCGCGAAGGCGTCACTCAAGACCACCGGCGAGCGCTTCCCGCTCGTCCACCCCTGAGAGCCGTTCGGTCGCCGGCCGGACGCCCTTCCCGTGCTTTCAGGTGGGATCAGGATACGGGCGCCTGGAAGGGTGAGGATAAGTTCGGTCGAAAAAGTTCAGGGCGTTGAAAACGCTGAAGTCTGTTCGCTATCCGCCGAGGATAAGTCCGACCGGGGACATGCCCTTGCGGCGTGTCCCCAACCGCATGGCGCCGCGCGAGACCTGGGGACACGCCCAAGGGCATGTCCCCGTCAGCGGACGACTTGGGGGACACGCACTCACATCGCACGCCCCGCGAACCTGGCCGGCGCACCGCCCTGAGTGCATGTCCCCTCCGCGCAAGCACAACCCGTGGGAGCGCTAACAACCGAAAATCGATATGGCGACGCCAGCTTCACAACCTAAGGTGCGGGAAAAACGGCGGCCGAGACCAGGGTTTTCCCCGATCTCAAAAATCGGGAGATGGCGGAATATTGGGCTCCGGCGTTAGGAGTTGTACTATGTCGAGTTCCAAACACATCTCTGATCATCTCAAAGCGGTCCGTAAGATCGCTGTCGAAACCTCTCCAGAAGATGTCGCCGGAACGGTGGCGTTGGCGATCCAGCGGGTCCGGGTAACCCTGCAGAACCTCGCCCTTCTGGCCAACAAGACGCCCGACCTCGAAGCGGCCGCCCGCGACGTGGACGCCTGCCTCCCCGCGTTCGTGGGCGGCCAGTGGTCGGGGATCTTCTTCGGCGACGAGCTGCTGGACGCGCTGGACGCCTTCGAGGAGGCGCTGGACGCCGCCGGCCCCAGCGAGGTGGCCCGGCGGATCGGCGCCTGGTCGGCCCGGCCCGCGCCGCCCATGGCCGCCCAGCTCGCTCCCTAGGTCTTAAGCCGCCTCGATGATCGCCAGGAAGTCGGCCGCCTTCAGCGAGGCGCCGCCGACCAGGGCGCCGCCGACCTCGGGCGCCGCCAGGATTTCCCGCGCGTTGTCGGGCTTGACCGAGCCGCCGTAGAGGATCGGCACGGTCGCGCCGTGCTGGCCAAACCGTTCGACCAGCACGGCCCGCAGGGCCTCGTGGATGTGCTCAATGTCTTCCGGGGTCGGGGTGCGGCCGGTGCCGATCGCCCAGACCGGCTCGTAGGCCACGGCGAAGGCCTGACCCGCCAGGGCGGCCGGCAGCGACCCGCGGGCCATGCCCGTGACCACCGCCTCGGCCTGGCCGGCGTCGCGCTGGGCCAGGGTCTCGCCGAAGCAGACGATCGGCTCCAGGCCGGCGGCCAGGGCGGCCTCGACCTTGGCCGACACCAGGGCGTCGCTCTCCTTGTAGGCGGCGCGGCGTTCGGAATGGCCGAGAATCACCAAGGTGGCGCCGGCGTCGGCCAGCATCGCCGCCGAGATGTCGCCGGTATGGGGCCCCGCCGCGGCCGGATGGCAGTCCTGGCCGCCGACGATCACCGCCTCGCCCGCCATGGCCTCGGCCATCCGGCTCAGCAGGGTGGCCGCCGGGCAGATGGCCACCCGGGCGGCGGGCGGCTTGGCCGCCAGGGCCGCCGCCACCGCCCGCGCCTCGTCCAGCGAGGCCTCCAGCCCGAACATCTTCCAATTTCCGGCGATCAGCGGCCGGGGCGTCGTCAGCGAAAGGGTCATGGACCCGGTTTGGGACCCTTGGCGAGACGGAAGTCAAGACCGGTCGAACCCGCCGCCGCTTGCCCGGCGCCCCGCGGCTCTACTATACCCGCTGCTCGCGTCCGCTTCTTCGCTAGGGCCTTGGCCCTGCGGAGAACCCGCGATTTTCGAGGAAGGTTTCTCCCAGTCATGCTCGCCGGCTTCCGCTCCTTCGCCAAATCGCCGTTCGCGGTGGTCCTGTTTGGTCTGCTCATCGTCAGCTTCGCGGTGTTCGGCATCAGCGACGTGTTCCGCCATCCCCCCGGCAAGTGGGTGATCGCGGCCGGTTCGCGGAACATGAGCCCGGAGGACTTCAAGGCGCAGTTCGAGAACTTCCGGAAGCGCGAGCAGGCCCAGGGCCAGACGATCACGCCGGACATCGCCGTCCAGCAGGGCGTCGATCGCAAGATGCTGACCCAGTTGGCCCTGCAGGAATCCCTGGCCGAGCTGCTGCACAAGATGGGCGTGCGCGCGTCCGACAAGCTGGTGGCCGACACCCTGCGCGAGCAGCTGGCCGCCCTGCCCCCGGGCCAGCGTCCGTTCGACCCGATCACCGGCAAGTTCGACAACCAGCTGTACCAGCGCCTGCTGGCCCAGAACGACCTGACCCCGGCCCGCTTCGAAGCCTCGCTGCGCGACGACATCGCCCAGACCCACACCTTCAGCGCCGTCGCCGCCGGTCTGCGCGCGCCGCGCCTCTATTCGGCCCTGCAGGCCGCCTACGCCCTGGAAGGCCGCGACTTGGCCGCCTTCGCGATCAATCCGGCCACCGTCGAGAAGCCGGGCGCGCCGACCGACGCCCAGCTGCAGGCCTTCATGAAGGAGCACGCCGCCCAGCTGACCCGACCTGAGACCCGGGTCCTGTCGGTGGCCCGCTTCAGCGCCAAGGCCCTGGAGGCCACGGTGACCGTGCCCGAGGCCGAGATCGTCAAGACCTACAACTTCCGCAAGGACACCCTGGGCACGGCCGAGACCCGCTCGTTCGTCCAGATCCAGGCTCCCGACGCCAAGGCCGCCGCGACGATCGTCCAGCGCCTGACCAAGGGCGACGCGCCCGCCGCCATCGCGAGCGCCTACGGCAAGCAGCCGCTGGTGATCGACTCCAAGCCCAAGACCGCCCTGCCCGACCGCAAGGTGGCCGACGCCGTGTTCGCCCTGGCGGCCGGCCAGGTCAGCGCCCCGATCGCCGGCGAGTTCGGCCTCTCGGTGGTCAAGCTGGTCAAGATCAACCCCGCCACCACGCCCAGCCTGGAATCGCAGCGCCCCGCCATCGAGGCCGAGCTGAAGGCCCAGGCCGCCCAGGCCAAGGCCTATGAACAGACCCAGGCCTACCAGGACGCCCACGACGGCGGCGCCAACCTGATCGACGCGGCCACCAAGGCCGGCGCCTTCGTGCGGACCACCGCGCCGGTCGCCGCCACGGGCGTCGACCAGGGCGGTCAGCCCGACCCCGCCCTGACCCCGGACGCCCTGAAGACCGCCTTCGAACTGCCCGCCGGCGGCGAGAGCGAACTGATCGAGGCCGGCAAGGGCGAGTATTTCGCCGTCCGCGTCGAGAAGGTCATCCCGTCGGCCATGCCGCCGCTGGCCGAGGTCCGCGCGCCCCTGGCGCAGCAGTGGCAGCTGGACCAGCTGTTCCAGCGCATGAAGGCCAAGGCCGACGCGCTGAGCGAGCGGGTCAAGAAGGGCGAGTCGCTGGAGGCCGTCGCCGCCGCGTCCCAGACCCAGGTGCAGCGCGTCCCCAACATCACCCGCCAGAACGCCCGCCAGTTCCAGGGCCTGGGCCGCGACCTGCTGATCAGCACCTTCGGCGCCAAGCCGGGCCAGCCGTTCGTCGCCCGCGGCCCGCAGGGCGGCTACCTGGTCGCCATGGTCGAGAAGATCCACTCCGGTTCGCCCGAGCAGATGGCCCAGATCACCGAGGCCATGCGCCCGCAGGTCTCGCAGGGCCTGTTCCGCGCCATCGGCCAGTCGGCCCAGGACGCGGCCAAGACCGAGCTGAAGACCAAGGTCAACCTGACCCTGGCCCGCCAGGCGATCGGCGTCGACACCAGCGCCCTGCCCTCCGAGGACGGCAAGACTCCGGCGAAAAAGGAAAAGGCTCCTAAGGGTCTGGCTCAATGAGCCTGGAGCCCGCGCTCGACGCCTTTACCGCCGCCTACGAGTCCGGCCGCCCGCAGGTGGTCTGGACCCGGCTGATCGACGACCTGGAGACCCCGGTCTCGGCCTATCTGAAGATCGGCCACGGGCGGCCCTACGCCTTCCTGTTCGAGAGCGTCGAGGGCGGCGCCTGGCGCGGGCGCTATTCGATCGTGGCCATGAAGCCGGACCTGGTCTGGCGCTGTCGCGGCGACAAGGCCGAGATCGCCGAGGGCGACGACATCGCCGCCGGTCGCTTCACACCCCAGGCGGGCGGCGCGCTGGACAGCCTGCGCGACCTGATCGCCCGCTCGCGGATCGAGCTGCCGGCCGGCCTGCCGCCGCCGTCGGCCGGCGTGTTCGGGGCCCTGGGCTACGACATGGTCCGCCTGGCCGAGCGCCTTCCGGACGTCAACGAGGACACCCTGGGCCTGCCGGACGGGATCATGACCCGGCCGTCGATCGTGGCGGTATTCGACGCCATCGCCCAGGAGATCATCCTGGTCACCACCGCCCGGCCCCAGGCCGGGGTGTCGGCCGCCGACGCCTACGCCGCCGCCCAGGCGCGGATCGAAAGCGTGATGGCCGACCTGCGCGGCCCGCTGACCCAGTCGGCCCCGCGCCAGAGCCACGGCCAGGCCGAGTTCACCACCCCGGTCAGCCGGGCGGACTACGCCGAGGTGGTCGCGAAGGCCAAGGACTACATCCAGGCCGGCGACATCTTCCAGGTGGTGGCCAGCCACCGCTTCCGCGCGCCGTTCCCGCTGGAGCCGTTCGCCCTCTACCGCTCGCTGCGGCGGACCAATCCGTCGCCGTTCCTGTTCTTCCTGGAGCTGGACGGCTTCAACCTGGTCGGCTCGTCGCCGGAGATCCTGGTGCGGCTGCGCGACGGCAAGATCACCATCCGCCCGATCGCCGGCACCCGTCCGCGCGGCGCCACGCCCGAGCAGGACCTGGCGCTGGAGAAGGAGCTGCTGGCCGATCCCAAGGAGCGGTCCGAACACCTGATGCTGCTGGACCTGGGTCGCAACGACGTGGGCCGGGTGGCGATGCTCAAGCACGCCGGCAGCAACGATCCGGCGACCAAGGGCAAGAGCGCCAACGTCCGCGTCACCGACAGCTTCAAGATCGAGCGCTACAGCCACGTCATGCACATCGTCTCCAACGTCGAGGGCGACGCGCCCGAGGGCGTGGACCCGGTCGACGTGCTGATGGCCGCCCTGCCCGCCGGCACGCTCTCGGGCGCGCCCAAGGTGCGGGCCATGGAGATCATCGACGAGCTGGAGGTCGAGAAGCGCGGCATCGGCTACGCCGGGGCGGTGGGCTATATCGGCGCCGACGGCTCGGTCGACACCTGCATCGTGCTGCGCACGGCCCTGGTCAAGGACGGCATGATGTACGTCCAGGCGGGCGGCGGCATCGTGGCCGACAGCGATCCGGACGCCGAGTACGACGAGACCCTGCACAAGTCGCGGGCCCTCAAGCGCGCGGCCGAAGAGGCTTGGCGCTTCGCCTAGAATTGGGCGCTTCGCCTAGAATTGGGCGCTTCGCCTAGAATTGGGCGTTTCGCCTAGTTTCCGTCGAGGCGGTCGGACGGCAGGTGCTGGACGACCGCCGGCGGGGCCACCACCATCACCACCGCGAAGGTCACGGCGCTGAACGCCGCGAAGGCGGCGGCGGCCAGGACCGGTCCCATCTTCTGCCGGCGCATCGGCTTGCGCAGCAGAGCCCGGGCGTAGGCGATCGCGGCGGAATCGAGGGCGGAATCAGCGGGGTTCATGGCGTCAGCATGCCCCAGCCCCCAGATGAAGCAATGCGACGCTTTCGCGCTGCCCGGCGCGCTGGCCGGCCGGCTGAGCGTCCCCGCAGAAAAACTTGCCGCGAAGACCCTCACCTTTTCGGTGAAACCGGCTAGAAGGCTGAACCTGGAAAGGCGGCGTCATGATCCTGGTCATCGATAACTACGACAGCTTCACCTACAACCTCGTCCACTATCTGAACGAGCTGGGGGCCGACACCGTCGTGCATCGCAACGACGACCTGTCGGTGCAGGAAGCCCTGGGTCTGCGGCCGAACGCGGTCCTGCTGTCGCCCGGCCCCAAGGCCCCCGACCAGGCCGGCATCTGCCTGCCGCTGCTCCGCGGCGCGCCCGACGACCTGGCGATCCTGGGCGTGTGCCTCGGCCACCAGGCCATCGGCCAGGCCTACGGCGGTGACGTGATCCGCGCCAAGGAAGTGATGCACGGCAAGACCAGCAAGATCTTCCACAACGACCAGGGCGTGTTCAAAGGCCTGCCAAACCCGTTCATCGCCACGCGCTACCACAGCCTGGCGGTCGACAAGGCCACCCTGCCCGCCGACCTGGAGATCACCGCCTGGACCGAGGACGGCGAGATCATGGGCGTGCAGCACAAGACCCGCCCCGTCTACGGCGTGCAGTTCCACCCCGAGTCCATCGCCACCGAGGGCGGCCACCAACTGCTGGCCAACTTCCTGGACCTGGCCAAGGTCAAGCGCGACGCGGCGATCTGGGTCTAGCCGATGTCAGACGCCTTCAAGCCCCTGCTGGCCAAGCTGGCCGACGGCCAGACCCTCGACGAGGACGACGCCGAGATCTTCTTCGCCGCCTGCCTGCGCGGCGAACCCACCCCGGCCCAGGTGGCCGCGGCGGTCACCGCCATGCGCCTGCGCGGCGAGACCGTGGGCGAGATCACCGCCTGCGCCCGCGCCATGCGCCGCGCGGCCATCCACCTGGACCACCCCTATGACGTGGTCGACGTCTGCGGCACCGGCGGCGACGGCCTGCACACCCTGAACATCTCGACCGCCGTGGGCTTCGTCGCCGCCGGCGGCGGGCTGAAGGTGGCCAAGCACGGCAACCGGGCGATCACCAGCAAGTCCGGCACCGCCGACGTCCTGGCCGCCCTGGGCGTGAACATCGACGCCAGCCTGGCCCAGCAGCGCCATGCGCTGGACACGGCCGGCATCTGCTTCCTGTTCGCCCAGTCGCACCACGGGGCGATGAAGCACGTCTCGCCGATCCGCCAGCAGCTGGGCTTCCGCACGATCTTCAACCTGCTGGGTCCGCTGACCAATCCGGCCGGCGCCAAGCGCCAAGTCGTGGGCGTCTCGGCCCACCGCTTCGTCGAGCCCGTGGCCAAGGCCCTTGGCGCGCTGGGCGCGGAACGCGCCTGGTCGGTGCACGGGGCCGGCATGGACGAGCTGACCACCACCGGCGAGACCGAGGTCGCCGAATGGCGCGACGGGTCCCTGCGCCTGTTCACGATCACGCCGGAAGCCGTGGGCCTGCCCCGCGCCGCCCTGGCCGACATCACCGGCGGCGAGCCCGCCTACAACGCCGCCGCCCTGACCGCCCTGCTGGCCGGCCGCGAGGGTCCGTACCGCGACATCGTCATGCTCAACGCCGCCGCCGCCTTCCTGGTGGCCGACAAGGTCGAGACCCTGCGCGAAGGCGTGGAACTGGCCGGCGCGGTGCTGGACGACGGCCGCGCCGCCGCCGCCCTGGCCGGGCTGGTCGCCGCCACCAACAGTGAAACGCTTCCCGCATGACCGACATCCTCGCCAAGATCGCCGCCTACAAGCGCGAGGACGTCGCCGACCGTAAGCGCCGCCGCGCCTTCGCCCAGGTCGATTCCGCCGCCCGCGCCGCCAGCAGCCCGCGCGGCTTCAAGGCCGCCCTGGAGGCCACCCACGGCCCCGGCAAGCTGTCGCTGATCGCCGAGATCAAGAAGGCCTCGCCGTCCAAGGGGCTGATCCGCGCCGACTTCGACCCACCGGCCCTGGCCCGCGCCTACGCCGCCGGCGGCGCGGCCTGCCTGTCGGTCCTGACCGACGGCCCCAGCTTCCAGGGCGCCGACGGTTATCTGATCGACGCCCGCGCGGCCGTCGCCCTGCCCTGCATCCGCAAGGACTTCCTGGTCGATCCCTGGCAGGTGGCCGAGAGCCGCGCCCTGGGCGCCGACGCCATCCTGGTCATCCTGGCCATGATCGACGACGCCCTGGCCGCCGACCTGATGGCGGAAGCCGCGCGCCTGGGCATGGACGCCCTGGTCGAGGTGCACGACGAGGCCGAGATGGACCGCGCCGGCCAACTGGGCTCGACCCTGGTCGGGATCAACAACCGCGACCTCAAGAGCTTCGTGGTCGACCTGGCCGTCACCGAACGCCTGGCCGCCCAGGCCCCCAAGGACGCCCTGCTGGTCACCGAGAGCGGCCTGTTCGTCCACGACGACGTGGTGCGGATGGAGGCGGCCGGGGCCAAGGCCATGCTGGTCGGCGAGAGCCTGATGCGCCAGGCCGACGTGGCCGCCGCCACCCGAGCCCTGCTGGGATAGGGCGTTGAACGAATTCGATCCGATAGAGCTGGACGCCCGCAAAGGTCGGTTCTGGCGCGACTGGCGCGTGGTGCCGGGCCTGGCCGTCGTCGCCGTCGTCGGCCTGGCGGCGCTGATCCTGGCGACGCAGCACCGCGGGCGCGCGACCGAGCCGACGTCCGAGCCCGCCGTCGCGACCGCCGTCACCGCCCCGCCGACGCCCGCCGTCCTGCCCCTGAAGCCCGACGCGTGGCGCGGCCAGATCGATTACCGCGCCCTGGACGCCCGCATCCGGACGATGATGACCGACCGGTCCATGCAGGGCCTGGCCATCGCCGTGGTCGAGGACGGCCGCCTGTCGTTCGTGCAGGGCTACGGCTTCACCACGCCGGGCGACGGCGAGAAGGTGGGCGCCGACACCGTCTTCCGCTGGGCCTCGCTGTCCAAGACCGTGGCCGCCACGCTCAGCGCCCGCCTGGCGAACGAAGGGGCGTTCTCGCTGGACGACCCGCTGGGCAAGTTCGGCGTCAGCCTGCGCCTGCCGAACGACGCCCAGAACACCCTGACGGTCGAGCAGCTGCTGTCCCAGCGCACCGGCCTGCCCCGCAACGCCTATGACGGCTGGCTGGAGGGCGGACGCGATCCGAAGATGATCCGCGAAAGCCTGGCGGCCGTGCCCCTGCTGTGCCCGCCGGCCACCTGCCACAGCTACCAGAACATCGCCTACGACACGATCCGCGAGGTCGTGGAGGCCGCCACCCACCGATCCTACGCCGACGAGGCGCGCCAGCGGCTGTTCGCGCCGTTGGGCATGACCAGCGCGACCATCGGCCTGGACGGCCTGCGGGACGCGCCGCACTGGGCGCCGCCCTCGCGCTGGGGCCACACCGCGCCCCTGACCGACTTCTACTATCGGGTGCCCGCCGCGGCCGGGGTCAATTCCAACATCGTCGACCTGGCGCGGTGGATGCAGGCCCAGATGGGCCAGGCGCCCGCCGTCCTGCCCGCCGGGGTGCTGGCCGACATCCAGCGCCCGCGCGTCAACACCGGCCGCCCCTACGGCAACTCGCCGCTGGGCCGCTCGCTGCAGCATCCGGGCTACGGCCTGGGCATGCGCAGCTTCACCTACAAGGGCCACCGCCTGGTCGGCCACAGCGGGGCGGTGACCGGCTATCGCTCGACCATGATGTTCGACCCCGCCACCCGGACGGGCGTGGTGATGCTGTGGAACAGCGAGGCCAACCTGCCCTTCAAGCTCCAGGCCGAGGTCTTCGACCTGGCCTACCACCAACCGTTCCAGGACTGGCTGCAGCTGAAGGCCAAGGACCGGTCCGACCTGGCTCCCTGAGCCGGCCTACCAGATCAGCGGGATCAGCGCGGCCTTGCGTTTGCGATAGGCTAGATAGGCCTCGCCGAAGCGCGCGGTCATGGCCGCGTCCTCGACCCGGATCCGCTGGCCGAAGGCGATCAGGCCGGCGACCGCCAGGACCACGGCCGAAAGCCAGCTGCCCAGGCCCAGCCCGACGCCGACCAGGGTCAGCAGGCTGCCCAGATAGGCGGGGTTGCGGACGATCCGGTACGGACCCGAGGTGACCATCCGGTGGTCGTCGTGCAGATGCACCGTGCGCCGGAAGAAGGCCCCCAGCGTCAGGATCGCCCAGAGGCGCAGCACGAGCCCGCCCCAGATCAGGACGAGGGCCGCCAGCCGCGCCTCGGCCTTCCAGGCCGTCAGCCGGGCGAAGGCGGTGGAGGGCGTATAGGCCACGAAGAAGGCGACGAAGATCCCGGCGGCGATCACCGCCACCAGGGCCCGCAGGCTGCCCCGGTCGGCGTCTTGTCCGCTCGCGCCGCGCCGGTCGCGCAGCCAGACCCACACCTCGAACAGCGCGAAGGCCGCGTAGCTGACCCAGAAGGCGCGCGGCCAGCCCGCGTTCAACAGCCAGATCCGATCCATGCCCGCCCATCCGATGGTCGCCCAAGGCACTACAGGCAGGGCGGCGCGCGCGGTCAACCTCCGACTGATCTCCCGCGTCCCGACTCGCCCTATTCGGCCGCCAGGGCCGCAGGCGCCGCCCGCGCCCCGCGCACCAGGCGGCCGGGCAAGGCGCCGGTCGGTTCGCCGTCGCGCCGGGTGACCACCCCGCCCACGACGGTGGCGACATAACCGTGCGCCTTCTGGCTCAGGCGCCGCCCGCCGGCCGGCAGGTCGTAGGCCACGGCGGGCGCCTCCAGCCTCAGCCCCTCGTAGTCGATGACGTTGAGATCGGCCCGATAGCCGGGCGCGATCAGGCCCCGGTCCAGCAGACCCACGGCGACGGCGGTGTCGCGGGTCTGCATCGCCACCATGGTCTCCAGCGGGATGCGCGGCCCGCGCGTGCGCTCGCGCGTCCAGTGGACGAGGTTGCTGGTCGGGAAGCTGCCGTCGCAGATCATGCCCACATGGGCGCCGCCGTCGGACAGGCCCGGCACGGTGTCGCGATGCAGCAGCATGGCCAGGCTGGGGTCCAGCGATCCGTCGGCGTAGTTCAGGAACGGGTGATAGAGCATGCCGCGCCCGCCGTTCCGCAGCATGGCGTCCAACGCCACGGCGGCCGGGTCGCGTCCCTCCCGCGCCGCGATCGCCGCCACCGTCCGGTCGGCGGTCGGCTCGTAGTCGGGGACGGCGTCCATCGGGAAGAGGTTGTCCCAGGCGCGCAGCGCGCTGCCGGCGAACGGTCCCTTGGCGTCGCCGTCGTGGACCAGCAGCCGGGCGCGGAAGTCGGGATCGTCCAAGGCCGCGACCTTGTCGGCCAGGGACGCCCTGGCGATCTCGGCGAAGACCGGGTTCTGGCTGAACGGATTGAGGGTCAGCTCCAGGCCGAACAGCACGCCCACCGGCCGGCCGCAGACCTGGGCCTTCATCGGCAGGCCGGCGTCGACGGCCTCGGCCAGGCCCGCCAGCATCGCCTTCCAGCCCTCGGGCGACTTGGGCTCTGGACCAGCGAGAACGACAGCGGCCGCCCCGACCGCTCGACGATCCGCCGCAGCATGGCCAGCTCGGCCGGGCCGTCGGGGAAGAAGTCCGAGACCAGCTGCAGCACGCCCTTGCCGGCGGCGGCCAGGCCCAGTGCGATGCCGGTCAGCTCGTCCTCGCCCGCCGTCAGGGTGGGGGTCGGCTGGCCGTCGCTGGTGCGGTGGTTCAGCGTCCGCGAGGTGGAGAAGCCCAGGGCTCCCGCCTCGACCGCCCGCCGGGCGATGGCGGCCATGGCGGCGATGTCGCCGGGCGTCGCCGGCTCGCGATCGGCCCCGCGCTGGCCCATCACGAACACCCGCAGCGCCGCGTGCGGCAGCTGGGCGCCGATGTCGACGTCGAAGGCGCGGCCGGCCAGGAAGTCCAGATAGTCGGGAAAGCTCTCCCAGGCCCAGGGCAGGCCCTCGGTCAGCACCGGGAACGGGATGTCCTCGACGCCCTCCATCAGACGGATCAGCCGGTCGCGGTCCTCGGGACGGCAGGGCGCGAAGCCCACGCCGCAGTTGCCCATCACCACGGTGGTGACCCCATGCCCGGCGCTGGGCGTCATCGACGTGTCCCAGGTGGCCTGGCCGTCGTAGTGGGTGTGGATGTCGACGAAGCCCGGGGTGACCAGGCGGCCGCGCGCATCGATCTCCTCGCGGCCCGACGCCAGGCCCGGCCCGATCGCGGCGATCAGGCCGTCCCTGACCGCCACGTCGGCGACGAAGCCCGGGCCGCCGATCCCGTCCAGCACCGTCCCGCCGCGCAGGACCAGGTCGTAGGCGCGCTCGGCCATGGGTCGCGTCCTCCCGTGACTTATCGTTGTTCAGGAGGCTCCGCCTCGGGCGGCCGGCCGTCAAGCCGGGCAGGCCTCGATTCGGCCGGACCGCCGTCGAGCGTCACCAAGATCCCGGATCGGGGCCTGTATTTCCTAGCGTTTTCGCCCGCCGTTCCGGCGAACACCGTTAACTTGACATCAACGAAGAACACCTAGAGAACATTCGTAGAGGTTTGCGGTTTGTTCCGCGACGACTGGCGAGGCCGGACATGCTTACGCGCAAGCAGCACGAGCTGCTGATGTTCATCCACGAACGGATCAAGGAGACCGGCGTCTCCCCCTCCTTCGACGAGATGAAGGAGGCGCTGGACCTGGCGTCCAAGTCCGGCATCCACCGCCTGATCACCGCGCTCGAGGAACGCGGTTTCATCCGCCGCCTGGCCCACCGGGCCCGGGCGCTGGAAGTGGTCAAGCTGCCTCAGCAGGCGACGACGGCCTCCCCGCCCAAGGGACGGGGCGCCTTCAAGCCGCAGGTGGTCGAGGGCGGCGGGCAGGCCCCGTCGATCCCGGCCGCGCCGATCGCCGCCGACAACACCCGCGAGCTGCCGATCCTGGGCCGCATCGCCGCCGGCACCCCGATCGACGCCATCCAGCACGAACGCGAGCGCCTGCCGGTGCCCGAGACCATGCTGGGCGGCGGCGAGCACTACGTGCTGGAAGTCCAGGGCGACTCGATGATCGAGGCCGGCATCCTCGACGGCGACTATGTGATCATCAAGAAGGGCGACACGGCCAACAGCGGCGAGATCGTCGTGGCCCTGGTCGGCGAGGAAGCCACCCTCAAGCGCCTGCGCAAGAAGGGCGGCTCGATCGCCCTGGAAGCGGCCAACCCCAAGTACGAGACCCGCATCTTCGGCCCGGACCAGGTCGAGGTGCAGGGCAAGCTGGTGGGCCTGATCCGGCGCTATCACTAGGTTTCTGGTCCGCTCATCCCGGCGAACGCCGGGACCAAGATCGAAGGCGCTGAGTCTGGCTGACCGGACTCAGCGCTTTTTTGTTTTGGGTTCCAGATTGCGGGAGCGTGGTGGACGGCGATCCATGCTCAAGCTACCCAAGGACGACGTCACCTCAAGGAACACGCCTTGATCTTACCGTTCATCCTGGCCCTGCAGGCGACTCCGGCCGTCGCCGATTCGACCGCCTCGGCTTCACCCCAGGCCCCGCTCGGCGCGCAGGATGTGAAGATCAACACAGGCAAGTTCCGGGCTGATCAGTACTATCCCGACTACGCCCAGCGCATGGGCGTGTCCGATGTCGTGGAAACGACCTGCACGATCGGCCGGAAGGGCGCGTTGGAAGACTGCTTCCTCGGTTCGCCACGGACCAGCGGCTACGGTTTCGACCAGGCCGCGGCGAAGCTGCTGGACGCCTCAAGGGTCGCCGCCAGGGTCAAGTCGGGCGAATCGATCGAGGGACGCACGCTGCATCTGACGATCCGCTTCACGTCCCGCAGCTACAGCAGCTTCAGCGTGCGTTTCGAATAGCCCCTCAGGTCGGCATCCCCGCCGGCCGGTTCTCGACATATTGCGGCACGTTCAGCGGCGCCATCCACGGCTCGCGGCGCTTGACCCAGACCTCGTACTGCGGCGTGAACTGGCCGACCTCGTCCAGCCCGCCCAGGTGGATCTCGATCTCGTCGTCGTCCTGGTCGGTCGCCGTCCAGAACAGGGGCGAACCGCAGATCGGGCAGCCGTGCAGCAGGCCGTGCTCGGCGCCGGCCCAGACCTGGGTCCGTCCCTCGATCCGCACCTTGTCGGCGCGAAAGGCCGCGAAGGCGTTGCAGGGCGCGCCGTGGCGCTTGCGGCAGGTCAGGCAGTGGCACAGGCCCACCCGCAGCGGTCCGCCGCTGGCCACATAGCGCACCGCCCCGCAGGCGCAGCCGCCCTGTCGTTCCATGATCGCCTCCGTCGTTCGCCCACAAGGCTCAGAACGCCAACCGCCCCTTCAGGTCCCCGAACGGGACCATCACGTGCTCGCGATAGGCCGCCCGCGCCTTCAGCCGCTCGAACCAGGCCGCCAGGCGCGGAAGGTCCGGCCGGTCGATCTCCAGCTCGAAATATCGATAGAGATGGGTCCCGATGGCGATGTCGGCCAGGGACAGGGTCTCGCCGCCGACGAAGGGACGATCCGCCAGCAGACGATCGACGTGAGCCAGGCAGGCGACCGTCCGGTCCAGGGCCCGCGCCACGGCCCCGACGTCGCGCTGGGCCTCCGGCGTGCGGTATCCGCCCCAGAACAGGCCGGTGAGGAAGGCCGGCTGCAGCGCCGTCTGCGCCCAGTCCATCCAGCCGTCGATCGGCGCCCGGACGGCGGGATCGGCGGCCCAGAAGCGGTCCGCGCCATGGACGGCCGCCAGGTAGCGCAGGATGGCGTGGGACTCCCAGACCACCACCCCGCCGTCGTCGATCACCGGCACCTTGCCGTGCGGGTTCAGCGCCCGGAACGCCGGATCGTCCAGCCCGCCGAAGTCGCCGCCGGCCGGAACATGCGTGTGCGGAAGGTCCAGTTCGCCGACGAGCCACAGCACCTTCTGGACATTGGCCGAGCTGCGCCGTCCCCACACTTTCAGCATGGCTATCCCCTCGCCGCGCCGCTCCAGGGGCGGACGCCCCGCAGCGGCTGGGCCCAGACGATCCACCATTCGTCGCCGCGCCGATAGAGCTCGGCCGCGCCGCCGGCCGCGAAGTCGTCGGCGTCGAGCACGATCCGGTCGCGGCAGGCCGGCGGCACGGCCGCCGCGGCGCCGCGCAGGACGACGATCTCGGCCTGGCCGCACATCGCCGCCAGGTCGGTGAAGTCCGGCGCCGTCTTGCTCCATGACAAGGCCAGGGCCACGGGGGCTCGAGCGGTCGGGGCGCAGGACCGGCGGTCGCAGGCGTAGAGCAGGCTGGGCGCGGCGCTCTCCGGCACGACCAGGCCCCGGCGGCGGCCCCACAGCTCGGCTCCGAACCGGCGGGCGTCGGGCCGCAGCAGCACCGCCTCTCCGCCCTGGCGCACGGCCGCCGTGCTGCCGTCCGGCGCGATCCAGACGTCGGGCGGGGTCGGACGCGGCCAGAGGGCCACCGCCAGGGCCAGGGGCGCGCCCAGCCAGCGCAGGCGTCCCCGCCACAGGCACAGCAGCATCAGCCCCACGAACGCCAGGGCCAGGGTGAAGGGCGGCCCGCTGGCCACCACGTGCTGGGCCCCGCCGAGGCCGGCGAAGGCCTGGGCGATCCCCATCATCGCGGCGATGCCCCAGCCGGCCACGGCCAGGAACGGCGCGCCCAGGCCGAAGGGCTCCAGGGCCGCGCCCAGGGCCAGGAACGGCATGATCACGAACGACGACAGCGGCGCCACCGCCAGGTTCGCCGGCAGGCCCCAGACGGCCACGCGGTTGAAGTGCTGCATGGCGAACGGCCCGGTGGCCATGCCCGCCACGAAGCTGGCCCCGACGCTGACCGCCAGCCAGCTCGCCCCGCCCTGGATGGCCCGGATCCACCAGGGCGTGGAGATCTCGCGCACCGAACGCGGCCAGGCCTCGGCCAGGGCCACCAGGGCGGCGGTGGCGGCGAACGACATCTGGAAGCCCGGCGCGCCCGCCGACTCCGGCTGGACCAGCAGGATGACCAGGGCCGCGATCGCCAGGCCGTGCAAGGTGATGGCCTGGCGGTCGAAGAGGATGGCGGCGAAGGCCACGGTAGCGGTGATCGCCGCCCGCAGGGCCGGCGGCGGCGCGCCGGACACCGCCAGATAGGTCCCGACCGCCGCCAACCCCGCCAGGGCCGCGACCTTCTTGCCGGGGACCCGCAGCGCCGCCCACGGCCAGGCGGCGATCAGCAGGCGCACCAGGCCGAAGGCGAAGCCGCCGACGATGGCCATGTGCAGGCCCGAGATCGACAGGATGTGGGCCAGGCCCGAGGCGCGCATGGCGTCGGTCTGGTCCTGGGTGATCCAGGCCTCGTGACCGGTGACCATGGCGGCGGCGATCCCGCCGCGCTCGACGCCCATGTCCCGGACGATCCGGCTGGCCAGCCGCCAGCGCAGCGCGTTGACGGCCATGGCCGTGCGCAGCCGCCAGGGCGGCGGGTCCAGCGCCACGGGCCGCGTCTGGCCGATCGCGAACCCGACCCCGCCCACGCCGTGGAACCAGGCGTCGCGGGCGAAATCGTAGGCCCCGGGCGCGGCCGGCGGCGGCGGCGGTCCCAGCATCGCCCGCAGACGGATCGCCTGGCCCGCCGCGACGATGTCCTCGGCCTCGACGGTCACCCGCACCCGCTTGGGCGTGTCCTCGGGCGCCAGGCCGCTGATCGAGACCGGGGCGATCAGCAGGCGCGGCCCGCCGGCGCCCGGGCTGACCACGTCGACCACGAAGCCGTCGAGGGTCATCACCGCCCGCTCGCCCGAAAGGATCGGCGCGGCGACGGCGTGGGAGCGGACCTTCCCCGCCAGCGCCCCGGCCGCCAGCAGCGTCGCCAGCGCCAGGAAGACCGGCAAACCGCGCGTCGCGCGACGGCCGATCAGCCCCGCCAGGACGGCCAGGCCCAGGGTCGCGCCAACGAGCAGCGCCCACGACGGCTCGGCCTTCAGCTCCAGATAGCCGGCCGCCCCCAGGCCGAACGCCACGGGCGCCCACAGCATCCAGCGCTCGCGATTGGGGGCGATCTCGGAGATCAGCGAGCGTGTTACCGCTCCCAGGCTAGGAAGCGCGCGAAGACGCGTGCTAAGACGCGCCGCCCAGCCACCGGACCCGTCCGGCAGCGTCCTCGCCACGTCCGTGGCCTCCAGTTCGTCAGCCTTGATCCCGATGACCAATCCCCCCTCGCCCGTTTCGGGCGTCGTCACCCGCTTCGCCCCGTCGCCGACCGGCTTCCTGCACATCGGCGGCGCGCGCACGGCGCTGTTCAACTGGTTATATGCACGCCATACGGGTGGAAAGTTCCTTGTTCGCGTCGAGGACACCGATCGCGAGCGTTCGACCGAGGCCGCCGTCGCCGCGATCTTCGAGGGGCTGGACTGGCTGGGCCTGAAGTCCGACGAGCCGGTGATCTTCCAGTACAGCCGCGCCGACCGCCACCGGGAGGTCGTCCAGCAGATGCTGGAGGCCGGCCGCGCCTATCGCTGCTGGATGACCGTCGAGGAGCTGGAGGCCGCCCGCGAGAAGGCCCGCTCGGAAGGCAAGGCCATCCGCTCGCCCTGGCGCGACGCCCCGCCGCCGAACGACCCCACCCTGCCCCACGTGATCCGCTTCAAGGGTCCGCTGGACGGCGAGACCGTGGTCGACGACCAGGTCAAGGGTCCGGTGACCTTCCGCAACATCGAGCTGGACGACCTGGTCCTGCTGCGCAACGACGGCGCGCCGACCTACAACTTGGCCGTGGTGGTCGACGACCACGACATGGGCGTCACCCACGTGATCCGGGGCGACGACCACCTGAACAACGCCGCCCGCCAGACCCTGATCTACCAGGCGATGGGCTGGGACGTGCCGGCGTTCGGCCACATCCCGCTGATCCACGGCCCGGACGGCGCCAAGCTCAGCAAGCGCCACGGCGCCCAGGCCGTCGGCGAGTTCGCCGACATGGGCTACATCCCTGAGGGCATGCGCAACTACCTGGCCCGCCTGGGCTGGGGCCACGGCGACGACGAGGTCTTCACCGACGAACAGGCGATCAGCTGGTTCGACATCAAGGACGTGGTCAAGGCCCCCGCCCGCCTGGACTGGGCCAAGCTGAACTTCATCAACGGTCAGCACCTGCGCGTGGCCGACGACGCCCGCCTGGCCGACCTGACCCTCAAGGCCCTGCAGGCCCGCGGCGGCGACCAGCCGGCCGACGTCTCCGCGCGCCTGCTGGCCGTGGTGCCGCAAGTCAAGGAAGGCGCCAAGACCATCCTGGAGTTGGCCGACCACTGCGAGTTCGCCCTCAAGGTGCGCCCGGTGGCGCTGGAGGAGAAGACAGTCAAGCAGCTGAGCGACGAGACCGTCGAGCGGCTGACCCGCCTGCGCGCCCAGCTGGACGCCGCGCCGGTCTGGGGCGTGTCGGAACTGGAAACCCTGTTGAAATCCTTCGCGGAATCCGAGGGCGTGGGCTTTGGCAAGTTCGGCCCGTCGCTGCGCGGAATCCTCACGGGCGGCTCCCAGGCGCCCGACCTGAACAAGATCATGGCGGCCCTCGGTCGCGACGAGTCTCTGGGGCGACTTGACGACGCCCTGGCGTCGCGCGCATGAGGCGCTATAACGCAACCGCGAAATCGAAAACTGGACTGACCGTTCCACTATTGAAGGGGTCTCTCGCATGACCGACAAAGCCACGCTGACGATCGGCGACAAGAACTACGACCTGCCGATCCTCAAGGGCAGCACGGGTCCGGACGTCCTGGACGTGCGCAAGCTGTACGGCGAGTCCGACCACTTCACCTTCGATCCGGGCTTCACCTCGACCGCGTCCTGCGAAAGCAAGATCACCTATATCGACGGCGACGCCGGCGTTTTGCTGCACCGCGGCTATCCGATCGACCAGCTGGCCGAGAAGTCCTCGTTCCTCGAGGTCTGCCACCTGCTGCTGAACGGCGAACTGCCGACGGCCGACGAATTCACCAAGTTCGAACGCAACATCACCTACCACACGATGCTGCACGCCCAGTTCGACAGCTTCTTCCAGGGCTTCCGCCGCGACGCCCACCCGATGGCCGTGATGACCGGCGCGGTCGGCGCCCTGTCGGCCTTCTACGCCGACAGCCTGAACGTCGATGATCCCAAGCAACGCGAGATCAGCGCCCATCGCCTGATCGCCAAGATGCCGACCATCGCCGCGCGCGCCTTCCAGTACTCGCAGGGCCGTCCGTTCGTGACGCCGCGCAACGAGCTGTCGTACTCGGAAAACTTCCTGCGCATGTGCTTCTCGGTGCCGGCCGAGGACTGGGTCCCCAACCCCGTCCTGACCCGCGCCATGGACCGCATCTTCATCCTGCACGCCGACCACGAGCAGAACGCCTCGACCTCGACCGTCCGCCTGGCCGGCTCGTCGGGCGCCCACCCGTTCGCCTGCATCGCCGCCGGCATCGCCTGTCTCTGGGGCCCGTCGCACGGCGGCGCCAACCAGGAAGCCCTGGAGATGCTGGAAGAGATCGGCTCGGTCGAGAACATCCCCGCCTACGTGCAGGGCGTGAAGGACCGCAAGTACAAGCTGATGGGCTTCGGCCACCGCGTGTACAAGAACTTCGACCCGCGCGCCAAGGTCATGCAGAAGACCTGCTACGAGGTTCTGGAGCAGCTGGGCATCAACGACCCGCTGCTGCAAGTGGCCATGGAGCTGGAGAAGGTCGCGCTCAGCGACCAGTACTTCATCGACCGCAAGCTGTACCCGAACATCGACTTCTATTCGGGCATCACACTGCGCGCGATGGGCTTCCCGACCAACATGTTCACCGTGCTGTTCGCCCTGGCTCGCACCGTCGGCTGGATCAGCCAGTGGAAGGAAATGTTCGAGGACCCCTCGCGCAAGATCGGCCGTCCGCGTCAGCTGTACACGGGCGCCACCCAGCGCGACTACGTGCCGGTCGAAAAGCGCGGCTGAGCCGCGCACGATCGCTGAAGACGGAAAAGGCCTCGCGAAAGCGGGGCCTTTTTCTTTAACGCCCCTCGGCCGAGCGCAGGATGAAGCCCAGGATTTCGGCCACGGCCACGTAGAGGGCCTCGGGGATCTCCTCGTCCAGCTCGATGGTCGATAGGGCCTGGGCCAGGGCCGGGTTCTCCTCGATCGGCACGCCGTGCTCGCGGGCGGTCTCGATGATCTTGTCGCCCACCCAGCCGCGGCCGGTGGCGACCACGCGCGGGGCGTTGGGCTCTTCGTAGCGCAGGGCGACGGCGATGCGCGGCCCGGCGGCGCGGACGGGGCCGGTCATGTGGCCCCCTTCATGTGGCTTGATCCAGGAACTGGCCCGGCGCGGCGGCGGAGGCGCGCGGCTGGCCGGTGTGGAAGGCGACCTCGGGTTCCAGGGCGGCCTCGCGGAGCGCGCTGTTGAGGCGTTCCTCGCCGGTGCGCAGGCGGGCCATGGCGGCGGGACGTTCAGCCCACAGCGACACGCGGGCGCGGTCGCCGGTCAGGGCCACCTGGGCGTGGACGGGGCCCATCGGCTCGACGTCCAGCGAGAAGCGGGCGCGCCAGGTGCGGCCCAGGGCGGGACCGCCCTCCCCGCCCGCGCCGCCGCCGCCGTCGCGGCTGATCTCGAACTGGGCGGCGGCCGGCCCCTGAGGGGTCATGAACGGCATGTCGAACACCCACCGCGCGCCCTGCGCCTCGGCGGGACGGCCGGCGGGCGGCGGCTCGGGCAGCGAGGCGATCTGCAGCAGCTCGGTGCGGGCCAGGGCCGCGCCGCTCTCGGCCAGCAGGCGCTGGGCGACGGCGTGCGGCCCCGCTCCGGCGGGCAGGCCCGGCTGGGCGGCGGCCTGGGCGTGGGTCGGCGCCCCGGCGTAGGGCGGCGGGGTCTGGGACGGCGGGGCCGGGGCGGCCTCGGGTCCGCCATAGGCCAGGACCGCCGCCGAGGCGGCGCGCGGCGCGTCGAGGGGCGTCGGCGGGAAGTCCTCGGCGACGATCGCGCCGAAGGCCGGCAGGGGCGGCGGCGGAGCGGGCGTCGGGCGGACGGCCTGCCAGGGCGCGTTGACGACGGGCCGAGCGGGCGGCGGCGCGCCGTCGTCGGTCGGCAAAGCCTGGACCGCGGCCTCCGGCTCGGCGGCGACCGCCTCGGCCGACGGATCGGCCGGCGTCGGGACCGAAGCGGCCAGGGCCTGGGGCGTGCCCCGGCTGGCCAGCTGGGCCGAGGCGGCGGCCTGGGCGGCGGCCGGGTCCGGCGCGGCGCCTGTCATCGCGTTCGGCGCGGCCCCGGCCTGGGCCGACATCGGCGGCAGGCCCTCGGCCCAGATCTTGACCACTTCGCGGAAGACCAGCAGCGCGGCCTTCATGTCGCTGTTGGGCGTGGGCGTCGGGAAGGTCTTGGGCGGGGCGCTCACGGTGAGGGGCTGCCGGCGCTGGGCCTGGTCGCCGGCCGCCAGGCGGGCCTCCAGGAACAGGCCGGAGCGCTGCAGGGCCTGGCGGATCTCGGGACCGCTGATCTGGCCGTCCAGGCGGGCGCTCAGGGCCATGACCTGGGCGATGGCGGCCTTGACCTGGCGCGGGGTGTCGGGTTCGGCGGCGGCCTGGGCCATGTCGGCCATCAGGGGCGCCAGGCCCGCCTGGCGGGCGGCGGCCCGGCCGGCGGCGGCGGCCACGGCGCGGGCAGGGGTCTCGGCCTGGACCTCGGGACCGACGGCGACGCCCTTGGCGTCGACCACCCGCGCCAGATTGGCCTCGCCCTCGCCCACCGCGTTCTTGGCCAGGTTGGCCAGGTCGCCCTGGGACTGGGAATTGGACTGGTCGATCATCGCGCCCAGGGTCTCGACCGTCTGGATCACGGCGATGCGGGCGAGCGCGTCGGCCGCCTGGTCGGCCCGGTTCACGGGATTCGACGGCGTCAGGGACGACAGAGGGGCGACCGAGAAGATCGTCACGCCAGGTCTCCGGCCGGCGGCGAGAGGGCCGCCGGAGCTTCCAACCTAGTCGAGAGCCGTGAAGCGCGTCTTAAAGGCTTTGCTAACGCCGCGCGCCGACAGTGCGCCCCTGATTTGGAGTTCGGGCTTGACGCGCGCCGCCCCATCCCTGGCCTGGACGGACATCACGGCCCATCGACGCCGTGACCTGAAGACCATCCTGCCCATGACGCTGCTGGCGGCCGCCGGGTCGATCGCCTGGCTGGATCCGCGCTGGGTCGCGGCCTGGCTGGCGGCTGTCGCCCTGTTCATGGCCGGCAACCAGCTGATGGGCCTGTGGGTCGACCGCACCGCCGAGCCCAGCCCGGGCCAGGAGTGGCTCTACGCCGCCGTCACCTTCGTCTACACCGGCGTCTACGGCCTGCTGCCCCTGGCCATGGCCGTCGAGGGCGGCCGGGCCTCCGCCGTGGCCGGCGCGGCCATGCTGGGCGCGGTGGCCCTGAGCAGCACCGCCGAATTCCCGATCTCGCGCCGCATCGGCGCGGCCTCGCTGCTCGCGGTCCTCCTGACCGCCGGCCTGGCCCTGGCCCGGCCCGCCGTCGGCGAGACCGGCGGCCAGTCGGCCGTCGCCTTCATCGCCGCGCTCGCCTTCCTGGCCTATGTGCTGCTGGCCGCCCTGCATCGCGCGGCCACCCAGCGCGACCTGGTCCAGGCCCTGACCGCCGCCCGCGAGAAGGAGGCCGAGGCCGCCGCCGCCAACGCCGCCAAGACCACCTTCCTGGCCACCATGAGCCACGAGATCCGCACGCCCCTGAACGGCATACTGGGCATGATCCAGGTCATGCAGGCCGAGACGATGAGCGACGCCCAGCGCGAGCGGCTCGACATCGTCCGCAAGTCCGGCGAGGGGCTGACGGCGATCCTCAACGACGTGCTGGACCTGTCGAAGATCGAGGCCGGCCGCCTGGAGGTCGAGGCGGTGGCCTTCGACCTGCCCGAGCTGCTGGTCGGCTGCCACGACGCCTTCTCGGTCCTGGCCGGGCAGAAGGGCCTCGCCTACACCCTGAGCATCGCCCCCGAGGCACAAGGCCTCTATCGCGGCGATCCGCTGCGGCTGCGCCAGGTGATCGGCAACCTGCTGTCCAACGCCGCCAAGTTCACCAACGCCGGGGCGATCGACCTGTCGGCGCGGGTCACGGGCGACTGGCTGGAGCTCGCCGTGGCCGACACCGGCGTCGGCGTGGCGCCCCGCGACATCGACCGCCTGTTCGGCAAGTTCAGCCAGCTTGACGCTTCCAGCACCCGCCGCCACGGCGGCACCGGCCTGGGCCTGGCCATCTGCCGCGACCTCTGCGTGCTGATGGGCGGCGAGATCGTCGTGTCCAGCGCGGTCGACTTCGGCTCGACCTTCACCGTCCGCCTGCCGGCCGACCGCCTGAGCCCCCTGCCCGCCGCCGAGCCCCGGATCGTCATCGCGCCCGAGGCCGCGCCGCGCGCGCCGCTGCGGGTGCTGGCGGCCGAGGACAACCACGTCAACCAGCTGGTGCTCAAGGCGATCCTGGGCCAGGCCGGCATTGCGCCCCAGGTGGTCGCCAACGGCGCCCAGGCCGTCGAGACCTGGCGCGACGGCGGCTGGGACCTGGTGCTGATGGACGTCCACATGCCGGTGATGGACGGCGTCGCCGCCGTCCACGAGATCCGCCGCCTGGAGGCCGTCGAGGGCCGCGCGCGGACGCCGATCATCGCCCTGACCGCCAACGCCATGAGCCACCAGGTCGACGCCCTGCTGGCCGAGGGCTTCGACGACCACGTGGCCAAGCCGATCGACGTGGTGGCCCTGTTCACGGCCCTGGAGCGGGCGGCGAGCCTGGCGGCGGAGGCTCCGCCCCTGGCGACGGCCTAGACGGCCCTTCCGCGCGCCCTCAGGAAGTCCAGGAGGGCCGAAGCGGCCGCCTCGGAGGGATCGGGCATGCCGCGTCCCATCTTGACCAGGGCGGCATCCTGGGCGGCGACCTGGGCCGCGCGCAGCGCCGGATCGTCCAGCCGCCTGGCGACCTCGGCGGCCAGGGCCTGGCCGGTGCAATCCCCCTGTAGAAGCTCGGGCGCGACCGTGTCCTGGGCGGCGATGTTGAACAGGGTCACCCAGCGCGGCTTGAACATCGTCTTGAGCAGGCTGTAGGTGATGGCGCCGGTCACGTAGCCGACCACCACCGGACAGCCGGCCAGGGCCAGCTCGGTGGTCACCGTGCCGCTGCAGGCCAGGGCGACCGTGCCGGCCGCCATGGCGTCGTCCTTCAGCGCCTCGTCCTCGATCACGTGGGCCCGGAACGGCCAGGCCGCGACTCGGGCCTTGACGCTGTCGGCCACCGTCGAGGCGGCGGGCACGACGACGTGCAGGTCGGGCCGCTGGGCCTTCAGGCGCTGCACGGCGTCCTCGAAGCGCGGCATGACCCGCTGGATCTCGGACGGGCGGCTGCCGGGCAGCACCAGCAGGATCGGGTCGCCCGGACCCGCGCCGATCGCGGCGCGCAGGCGGGCCGGATCGGCGTGGCTGAAGTCGTGGGCCAGGGCCGAATTGCCGACGAAGACGCTGGGCAGGTCGACCGCGTCGAAGAACGGCTTGTCCATCGGCTGGATCGACAGCAGCAGGTCCACCGCCGTCGCCAGGTCCTTGGCGCGCTCGGCGCGATAGGCCCAGACCTGGGGGGCGACGTACTTGACCAGCGGCAGGCCGGGGTCCTGCTTCCGCAGCGCCTTGGCCAGGCGGATGTTGAAGCCCCAACTGTCGATCAGCACCGCCACGTCGGGCTTCTCGCGGGCCGCCAGGGCCAGGGTGTCCTTCAGCCGCGCCATGGCGCGGGGATAGGCCTTGAGGCTCTCGAAGATGCCCAGGATCGACAGCTGGGCGATGTCGAACGGGCTCTCCACCCCCTCGGCCGCCATCTTGGCCCCGCCGACGCCGACGAAGCGCACCTTGTCGCCGCCCAGGCGGTCGCGCAGCACGTGGGCCAGCCTGGCGCCCAGGGCGTCGCCCGAGGCCTCGGCCGCCACCAGCATCACGGTCAGCGGTCCGGACTGCGGGAGGCTTTCGGCGCTCATGCGTCGGCGCGGGGCTCGACCCCGTACACGAACAGGCCCAGGTCGTCGGCGCAGGCGATGACCTGCTCGCGGTCGACGATCAGCAGGCGTCCGGCCTCGCCGACCACGCCGGCCAGGCCGGCGCGGGCCGCGCGCTGCACGGTGGCCACGCCGATGGTGGGCAGGTCGACCTTGGTCTCCTGGATCGGCTTGGGCGCCTTGGCCAGCACGCCGCGCGGGGCCTCGGGGTTGCCCCGGACGGCCTTGGGCAGGTCGGCGACTCGCCGCAGCATGGCGTCGGTGCCCTCCTGGGCCTCGACGGCCAGGACCAGGCCGTCGCAGACCACGGCGCCCTGCCCCACGTCGAGAGCCCCGATGGCGCGCGCCACGTGCAGGGCGCGGTCCATGTCGGCGATGTGGCCGTCCTTGGGGACGTGCTTGCCCAGGGGGCCGCGCGGCAGGGTCATCTCGCCGCGCACCTCGTGGGCGCCCTCGATAACGAAGCCTTCCTTCTCGAACTCGGCCAGCACGCGGCGCAACAGGGCGTCGTCGCCCTTGCGCGCGGCGTTGACCAGGCCCGGGATCACCGCCAGGCCGCGCAGGTCGGGCTTGAGCGTCGCGAAGTCGGGACGATCGACGACGCCCGCGAAACAGACGGCCTCGCAGCCCTCTTCCCGGAGCGCCTTGAACGCCTTGCCGAACTCGCCCAGCCCGACCTCGACGCCGGGATACTGGGCCAGGACCGGCAGGGCGAACGACTTCAGGCGCATCACCGCGAACGGCCGGCCGGCCGCCTCGCAGTGGGCGGCCAGCTCCACCGGCAGGGAGCCGCCCCCAGCGATCAGACCAAGCTTGCGCATGGCCCCTCCCTAGACCTCGCGTTCCGGCAGGCACAGCGGCCGATTGCCGTCGGCGCGGATGAACTCGACGATCTCCATCACCTCGGGCGTGCCGGCATGGGCCTCGGCCACGTCGTCCAGGCGTTCCTGAAAGGTGCCTTCGTCGGCGAACAGCAGGCGGTAGGCGGCGCGCAGGGCGTTGATCGCCTCGCGGCTGAAGCCCCGGCGCTTGAGGCCCACCAGGTTCAGCCCCTCCAGGTGGGCGTGGTTGCCCCACACCGAACCGTAGGGGATGACGTCCTTGGTCACCGCCGCCAGGCCGCCGATGAAGCTGTAGCGGCCCACGCGCGAGAACTGGTGGATGGCCGCCAGGCCGCCCACGAACACGAAGTTGCCGACGTCGACATGGCCGCCCAGGGTCGCGCCCTTGGCCAGGACCACGTTGTCGCCGACGATGCAGTCGTGGGCCACGTGCGCCTCGGCCATGAAGAAGCCGTCGGCGCCGATGGTGGTCACGCCACGGCCCGAGGCCGTGCCGGTGTTCATCGTCACCTGTTCGCGGATGATGTTGCGCGGGCCGATGACCAGCTCGGTGCGTTCGCCCTTGTAGCCCAGGTGCTGGGGCGGACCGCCCAGGGACGAGAAGGCGTGGACCTCGGTGTCCTCGCCGATGGTGGTGACGCCGTCGACCACCACGTGCGACAGCAGACGCACCCGCGCGCCCAGGGTCACGTCCGGGCCGACGATGCAGAACGGCCCGATGACGACGTCGTCCGCCAGCTTGGCGGCGGGATCGACGATGGCGGACGGATGGACCTGGGTCATGCCTTGGGAGTCTCCACCACCATGGCCGCGAACTCGACCTCGGCCGCGACCTTGTCGCCGACCTTGGCCACGCCCTTGAACTTGAAGATGCTGGAGCGGGCGCGCAGCACCTCGACTTCCATGCGGATCACGTCGCCGGGGCGCACGGGATTGCGGAAGCGGGCGTTGTCGACCGACATGAAGAAGATGGTCTTGCCCTCGGTGTCGACCTCGAGCGACTTGCTCATCAGCACCGCGCCCGTCTGGGCCAGGGCCTCGATGATCAGCACGCCGGGCATCACCGGATTGCCCGGGAAGTGGCCCTGGAAGAACGGCTCGTTGATCGTCACGCATTTGATGCCGACGATCGACTGGTGCGGACGATAGTCCTCGGCGCGATCCACCAGCAGGAACGGATAGCGGTGCGGGATCCGGCTCAGGATCTCGGCGATGTCGATGGACGAAACCTCAGCGGGCTCGGTGGTCTTGGATCGGCTCATTCTAGCCCCTTGGTTCCCGGCCGCCCGCCTTGCGCGACAGCCACGCGGTCTCCCGCAGCCACCGCTTGAGCGGTCGCGCGGGAAACCCAGTCCATGTTTCGCCGGCCGGGACGTCCTTGAAGACCGACGCCGCGGCGCCGATCTGGGCGCCCGCGCCGACCGTCAGGTGATCGGCCACGCCGGCCTTGCCGCCGAACGCGACTCCGTCGCCCACCGTCGTGCTGCCGGAAATGCCCGTGAAGGCGGCGGCGACGCAGTTGCGACCGAGCCGGACGTTGTGAGCGACATGGACGAGATTGTCGATCTTGGTGTTCTCGCCGATGGTCGTATCGCCGAACGCGCCGCGGTCCACGGTGCTGTTGGCCCCGATCGTCACGCCGTCCTGCAGGATCACCCGGCCCAGCTGCGGCAGGTCGACGACGCCCTTGGGGCCGCCGGCCGCGCCGAATCCGGCCTCGCCGATCACCGCCCCGGCATGGATCGACACCCGGTCGCCGACCAGGGCGAAGCCGATGACGGCATTGGCGCCGATCCGGCAGTCGCGGCCCACGGCCACGCCCGGCCCGATCACCACGCCGGGCGCCAGATAGGTGTTGCGGCCGATCCTGGCGCCCTGCCCCACGACGACGCCCGGGGACAGGACGACGCCCTCCTCCAGCTCGCTGTCGGGATGGACGTGCTGCGCGCCGTCGTGGCGCCGGGGCGCGTGCAGCCTCTGGGCGGCGGCGGCCCACGCGGCTTGCGGATGGCTGGTCAGCAGCAGCAGGCCGCCGGCCGGAGCCTGGGCGGCGTGTTCGGGCTTCAAGAAGCAGGCCGCGCCCTTCAGGCCGGCCAGGTCGGCCAGGCGCTTGGGATCGGACAGGAAGGTGATGGACCCGGCGTCGGCGCTCTCGAGCGGCGCGACGTGCGAGACCTGGTGGTTCCCGTGGGCGGGATCGGCCAGCCGAGCGCCGCTCAGGCTGGCCAGTTCCGTGAGGGTCGCCGGACCCAGGTCTTCGAAAAAGCGCGGGTCCGGCATCGGTCCTCTCGGGAGCGGCCCGGGCGACACGCCCAGGCCGACTCGACTACTTCTTGGGAGTCGTCGGCTGGAGAGCTTGAGCCCCCGGAGCCGCTTGGTCCAGACGTTCGCGATCGAAGGTCAGGGTCTTGATGCGGGCGTCGACCGCCGCCACGACGGAGTCGGTGATGTCCATGGCCGGATTGCCCAGCAGGACCGATTCCCGCTCGATCAGGATCGCGCAGCTCTTGGCTTGATAGGCCTGGCGGATGGCCGGGTCCAGTTCCTGATAGACGCGAGCCAGTTGCTTCTGCTCGGTGGCCTCGACTTCGCGCTGGCGCAGCTGGCCCTTACGCTGCCAGGCGTTGGCGCGCACCTGCAGGGCGGCGGCCTGTTGCTCCAGGGCGCTCTGGTCCAGGGTGGCCTTCTTGGCGTCCAGGGCCTTGGCGTCGTTGTCCAGGCTGGTGCGCTCGGCCGTCAGCTCGGCGTTGACCTGGGCGATGATGGTCTTCAGGCGCGCGTCGACCGCCTTGCCGACCTGCGAGGTCGCCACGGCGCGCTGGCTCGAGAAGATGCAGACGCCGGCGATCGGGGCTCCGTGGGTCACGGCCGGGGCGGCCGCGGCGGCGGGCGGCGCGGCTTGGGCGAAAGCGCCCGACGCCGTGGCGAGAGCGGCCAGACCCGAAACGGTCGCGGCGAGGAACTTGGAGGTCATGTTGGTTAGAACCTTGTGGAGGTGGAGAACCGGAAGGTTTCGGTTCTGTCGTAGTCTTCTTTAGCGAGAATGTGGCTGAAATCGAACCGGATGGGGCCCATGGGCGACTTCCAGTCGATGCTCAAGCCCGCCGAGGCGCGAAGGCCCAGGCCGTCCTTGATGTTCTGGTTGATGGTGCCGTCCGAGTTCAGACGATCGATGTCGTCCAGCTGGCCCGCCGTACCGAAGTCGGAGAACACCGCGGCCTTGATGCCGTACTGCTCTGGCAGGAAGGTCGGAACCGTCAATTCGAACGTGCCGATCGCATACAGCTTGGCGCCCAGGGCGCTGCTCTGCGTCGTCGTGTCGCGCGGGCCGATACCCGCGATCTCGAAGCCGCGGAAGGTCGAGCCGCCTTTGTAGAAGCGGTCGTTGATGCGGATGTTGTCGCCGCCCCAACCTTCGATATAGCCCGCCGACCCGGTGGCGCTGAAGATGAAGTCCTTGTTGAAGCCCCAGTACCAACCGGCGTCGGTCTCGGTCTTCAGGTACTTCACGTCGCCGCCGAAGCCGGCCAGGTCCTGGCTCAGATCGGCGAACCAGCCGCGGGTCGGCTGGATCGGATCGTTCCGCTTGTCCATCCGCAGGTTGTAGCCGAACAGCGAGGTGATGTACGAACCGCGCTGCAGGCAGAGGATGTCGGAGACCGAGCCGCTGGTGCAGAGGCTGTCCTCCACGCTCACCTTGTCCTGACGAAGCTGGTAGCGCAGGCTCATCGAAGCGTTCTGCGTCAGCGGGAAGCCCACGCGCAGCGTGCCGCCGGTCGACTCGGTGTCGTAGGCGGCGTAGTCGCTCAGGTCGTAGCGGTACGAATACAGGTCCAAGCCCGCGCGCAGGTCGCGGCCCAGGAAGCGCGGCTCGGTGAAGCCGAAGTCGATCTGCTGACGCAGCGAACCGACCGAGACGCGGGCCCGCAGGTTCTGGCCGCGGCCGCGGAAGTTCCGCTCGGTGATGCCGACGTCCAGCACCAGCTTGTCGACCGAGCTGTAGCCGGCGCTGAACGACAGTTCGCCCGTCGGCTGCTCTTCGGTCTTGACGCGCAGGGTCGTGCGGTCGGGCTGGGCGCCGGGCACTTCCTCGATGTTGACGTCCTTGAAGAAGCCCAGGGCGCGGACGTTGTTCTTGGAGCGGTCGACCAGGACGCGGTTGTAGGCGTCGCCCTCGGCGACCTCCAGCTCGCGGCGCACGACGTAGTCCAGCGTGCGGGTGTTGCCGACGATGTCGATTCGGTCGACGTAGACGCGCGGGCCTTCACGCACCGAGAACACCACGTCCACGGTGTTGGTCTCGTGGTTGGGCACGTAGCGCGGACGCACGTCCACGAAGGCGAAGCCTGCGGCGCCCGCCGCGAAGGTCAGGGCGTCGGTGGCCTGCTCGATCTTGTCGTCTTCGTACAGCTGGCCCGTGCGGACCGGCAGGATCTGGGCCAGCAGGTCGCCGTTCAGCTTCTTCAGCTCGGTTTCGACGGTGATCTTGCCGAACTTGTACTTGGGGCCTTCGTCGATCGTGTAGGTGACCGCGAAGCCGTTCTTGTCGGTGGCCAGTTCGGCGACCGTCGCCACCACGCGGAAGTCGAAGTAGCCGCGGTTGCGATAGAACTTGCGCAGCTGCTCGCGGTCGTATTCGATCCGGTCGGGGTCGTAGTTGTCGTTGCTGGTCAGGAACTTGTACCAGTGCGACTCCTTGGTGACGATGACGTCCTTCAGGTCGTTGTCCGAGAACTCCTGGTTGCCCAGGAAGTTGACGCCCAGGACGCCGCTCTTGGGGCCTTCGTTGATCTCGAACACCAGGTCGACGCGCTTCTGCGGCAGCTCGACCACCTTCGGCGTCACCGTGGCCGAGATGCGGCCCGAGCGGCGGTACAGTTCGATGATGCGCTGGACGTCGGCCTGCACCTTGGCGCGGGTGAAGATGCCGCGCGGACGGATCTGCACCTCGTCCTTCAGCTTGTCTTCCTTGAGCGCCGAGTTCCCCTCGAAGACCACCTGGTTGATGATCGGGTTCTCGACGACCTTCACGATCAGGTCGCCGCCCTGCAGCTCGATCTTCACGTCGGCGAACAGGTCGGTGCGCGCCAGGGTCTTCAGCGCCAGGTCGAGGCGCTGGGGATCGACCGTCTCGCCCGGCTGGATGGGCAGGTAGGACAGCACGGTCCCCTGCTCGATCCGCTCGTTGCCCTGCACCACGATGCGCTGGACCACGCCCGTCGTCTGGGCCTGGGCGAAGGCGGCCTGCGGCGCGGTCAGCGCCGTGGAACCGAGGAGGAGCGCAACGCCGGTGGCGAACGCGGCGCTATGGGCGCGGATTTTGCTCATGGGACCAATCATGGACGGACGGCCGGGTTCGCGAGAACAGGTCACGAGAACAGGCCGCCAATGAATTTGAACACGTCGTAGCGGTGAAGGTCGTTCCACGCCGCGAACAGCATGAAACCGAGGATCAAGGCAAGCCCCGCTCTGAAGCCGGCCGCCTGGAACTTGGCCTGCAGCGGCCGGCGGGCGATCGCTTCGTAGGCGTACATCAGCAGGTGGCCGCCATCGAGGACCGGGATGGGCAGCAGGTTCATGAAGCCGATGCTGACCGAAAGGGTGGCCACCATCAGCATCTGGCCGACGAAGAAGCCCAGCAACAGCGTCTTGAGGTCGGGCGCGTTGGCCGTGGAGGCCTGGGCCACCGCGCCGACGGCGTGGCCGATGCCGATCACGCCGCTGATCTGGTCGGCCGAGATCTGGCCCGTCACCAGGCGGCCCAGATAGAAGCCGATCGTGCTGACCTGGTCCCAGACCTCGACCGTGGCGTCGGGAACGGCGCGCCAGATGCTCGAGCGGTAGTGGTAGGGGCGGCTGAGGTTCTCGATGCCCAGGCGGCCGATCTTGGCGCGGCCGTTGATCTTGTCCTTGATCTCGACCTGGACGGGGGTGGCCACCAGGTTCAGGGTCTGATCACCGCGCTTCACCGTGAAATCGATGGGCAGGCCCGAGCGCAACATGACGTAGCGGCCGACGTCCTCGAAGTTCTTGATCCTGCGACCGTCGGCCTTGGTGATCAGATCGCCGGGCTTGAAGCCGGCCACCGCGGCCGCGCCGCCCGCCGGGACCCGATCGACCGTCGCCGGATGACGATACTCGCCCAGGGTCGCCAGAATCACGGCGAAGACGGTGATCGCCAGCAGGAAATTCGCCATCGGCCCGGCCACGGCGATGAACGCACGCTGCCACACCGGCTTGAAATGGTAGTAGCGAGAAACGGCCGTCTCGCCTTCACGCGCGGCGATCTCGGCCTTCAGAATGGCCAGGTCGCCGCCGTCGGGCACGCTGGCGGCGTTGTCGTCGCCTGAGAAGCGGACATAGCCGCCCAGCGGGATCCAGGCGATCCGCCATTCGACCCCGGTCTTGTCGCGCCAAGAGATGATCTGGGGACCAAAGCCGATCGAGAAGCAGTCGATCGCCACGCCGCAGGCCCGCGCGGCCAGGAAGTGGCCGAGCTCGTGCACTGTCACGACCACGGACAGCACGAACACGAACGCGACGAGGCCTAACAGAATACCGCTCATAAGGTGGCGCCTAACTCCCCGATCCGTCTCTAGATACGCTTCTGGCCGACAACCTCGGCCGCAATGCGGCGGGCCGAAGCGTCGGTCATCATCGCGCTGTCGAGGGCGTCGCCTGTGCTGTCGGCAAGCTCGCCTAGGCCGTTCATGCGCTCAAGTGTCCCCGCCACCGCGCCGGCAATATCCAGAAAGCCTATCCGGCGGTCAAGGAAGGCCGCGACGGCCACCTCGTTGGCGGCGTTCATCGCGGCGGGCGCGCCGCCGCCCAGGCGCAAGGCCTCGCGGGCGATGGCGATCGACGGGAAGCGGTCCAGGTCCGGCGCCTCGAAGGTCAGCTGGGCGTAGGCGGCCAGGTCCAGGGGCTTTGCGGGCCAGGACAGGCGCTGGGGCCAGGAGAAGGCGCAGGAGATCGGGCTGCGCATGTCCGGCGGGCCCAGCTGGGCCAGGGTCGAGCCGTCGGCGTATTCAACCAGGCTGTGGATCACGGACTGCGGATGGATCACGACGTCGATGCGCTCTTGCGGGGTCTCGAACAGGTACGACGCCTCGATCATCTCGAGGCCCTTGTTCATCATCGTCGCGGAATCGACCGAAATCTTGGCGCCCATCGACCAGTTGGGATGGGCCACCGCCTGCTCCGGCGTGGCCTTGGCCATGGCGGCCTTGTCCCAGGTCCGGAAGGGTCCGCCGGAGGCCGTCAGGATCAGGCGCGATACCTGGTCGATACAATCGCGCTGCAGCACCTGGAAGATCGCCGAGTGCTCGGAATCGACGGGAATCACCGAACCGCCGGCCGCCCGGGCGATGGCCAGCAGGGCCGGACCGGCGCAGACCAGGCTCTCCTTGTTGGCCAGGGCGATGACCGCGCCGGTGCGGGCGGCCGCCAGGGTGGGCGCCAGGCCGGCCGCGCCGACGATGGCCGACATCACCCAGTCCGCGCCCATGGCGGCGGCCTCGGAGACGGCGGCCGGGCCGGCCGCGGCCCGCACGCCCGAACCGGCCAGACGCTCGCGCAGCTCCGGCAGGCAGGTCTCGTCGTCGATTACCGCCACCTGGGGCTTCCAGCGCAGGGCCTGCTCGGCCAGCTTGCCGACATTGCGGCCGGCCGTCAGGGCCAGGATCTCGACGGCGACGCCGGCCTGCTCGAACAGGTCCAGGGTCGACACGCCGATCGAGCCTGTCGAGCCCAGCACCACGACCTTGCGGGTCGCGGCCTCGCGATGGGCGGTCAAGGCAGCCATCCCCACTGGTCCAGCAGCCGGGCCGCGGCGACCACGATCGCCGCGAACATCAGGCCGTCGACGCGGTCCAGCATGCCGCCGTGGCCGGGGATCAGGTCGCCGGAGTCCTTCACGCCGAACCGGCGCTTGAGCATCGATTCCCAGAGGTCGCCGGTCATGGTGGCCAGGCCGCCCAGCAGGCCGATCAGGGCGGCCACGGGCCAGGCCAGGTGCAGGTCCTGCAAGGCCGGCAGGACCCGGGACAGGGCCACGATCCCGACCGCGCCCAGCGAGGCGGCGACCAGCCCGCCGAAGAAGCCCGACCAGGTCTTGTTGGGCGAATAGCGCGGCCACAGCTTGGGGCCCTTCAGGAGGCTGCCGGTGACGTAGGCGAAGATGTCGGCGAACCAGGTGACCGTGAACAGCAGCAGGGTCCAGCTGAGGCCGGCGTCCATGCGGCGCAGCCAGATCATCGCGATGACCGCCGGGGCGATGTAGATCACGCCATAGGCCGCATCGGCCCGGCGCTCCAGGGCCCCGCGCGCCATCAGGGCCGCGGCCAGGGCCCCGATGATCACCACGGGCCAGGTGATGTAGTAGTGGCCCAGATAGGCGACGATCACCGAGATCGTCACGGCCGCGCCGATGGCCACCGCCACGCCCAGCGCCGAGCGCCGGGCGCTCATCTCGGCCCACTCGCGGGCGAGCAGCGCCACGCCGACCAGGATCAGGGCCAGGAACCAGACGTTCCCGAACCACACGGCGGCCACGACCGTGGGCACCAGCACCGTGGCCGAGGCGACACGGATCCGCAGGTTGCTCCAGTTGAAACGTTTAGCCGGCGACGGCGACGTCATCGACGGCGATACCTCCATAGCGACGGTCGCGGCTGCGATATTCCGTCAACGCGGCGGCCAGGTGTTCGGGCCCATAGTCCGGCCAAAGAACGTCCTGATACACGAGTTCGGCGTAGGCGCACTCCCAAAGCAGGAAATTCGAGATCCGCTGCTCGCCGCTGGTGCGCACGATGAGATCCGGCGCCGGGGCGCCGGCGGTGGACAGATGCCGCTCGAAAAGGGCCTCGTCCAGGTCCTCGGCCCGGGCCTCGCCGCGCTCCACGGCCAGGGCGAAGGCCCGCGCGGCGTCGGCGATGTCGGCGCGACCGCCGTAGTTGAAGGCCACCTGCAGCAGGAAGTCGCTGTTGTGGGCGGTGCGGCTCTCGGCCCGGTCGATCACGGCCAGGACGTCGGTCGCCAGGCCGGTGCGGCGACCGATGATCCGCACCTTAACGCCTTCGCGCGCCAGGCGGTCGATGTCGGACTCCAGATAGGCCTTGAGCAGGCCCATCAGCTCCGACACCTCCTGCGGCGGGCGGCTCCAGTTCTCGGTGGAGAAGCCGAACACCGTCATCACGCCCACGCCCAGGGCCGCGGCGCCTTCGACGGTCCGCTTCAGCGCGTTGACGCCGGCGCGATGGCCCAGGACGCGCGGCAGGTTGCGCCGCTTCGCCCAACGGCCGTTGCCGTCCATGATGATGGCCACATGCAGAGACTGGCCCGACTTGGCGCCCCCGGCGCGCGTCGAGACATTCTGCAGGCCGGTCGTCGGCGCCATGCGCTTCAGCCTTCCCTCATCGCCCCCCACAACGCAGGTCGATGCTAAACCTGCATGATCTCTTGTTCTTTGGTTTTCAAGGCCTCGTCGACCTGCTTGATCGCCGCATCGGTCAGCTTCTGGACCTCGGTCTCCATCTTCTTCAGCTCGTCTTCGCTGATGACGGAAGCCTTTTCAGCCTTCTTGAGGTCGTCGTTGGCGTCGCGACGGATGTTGCGGACGGCCACCTTCTGCTGCTCGGCGTACTTGCCGGCCACCTTGACCAGCTCCTTGCGGCGCTCCTCGGTCAGCGGCGGGATCGGGATACGCAGGTTCTGGCCCTCGACGACCGGGTTCAGACCCAGGCCGGCGTTGCGGATCGCCTTCTCGACCGAGACGACGACGCCGCGGTCCCAGACGTTGACATTGATCTGGCGCGGCTCGGGCACGCTGATCGAGGCCACCGCGTTCAGCGGGGTCGTCGAGCCGTAAGCGTCGACCATCACCTGGTCCAGCAGGCTGGCGGAGGCGCGGCCGGTGCGCAGGGAGCCGAACTCTTCCTTCAGCGCGGCGACGGACTTGTCCATGCGGTCCTTGTAGCGGGACAGGACGGGTTTTTCGGCGGTGGCCATGGCTTGGGCTCTCTTCGCTGGGAAATTAAGCGGCGCGGTCGCCGGAAACGACGGTGTGCGTTCCCTGCCCCTTCAGGACGTTCAGCAGGTTGCCGCGTCCCTTGATGGAGAAGACCACGATGGGGATGTCGTTGTCGCGCATCAGGGCCACGGCCGAGGCGTCCATGACCCGCAGGTCCTTGGCCAGGACGTCCATGTAGCTGAGCGTGTCGTAGCGCTTGGCGGCCGGGTCCTTCTTGGGGTCGGCGCTGTAGATGCCGTCGACGCTGGTGCCTTTGAACAGGGCGTCGCACTGCATCTCGGCGGCGCGCAGGGCCGCGGCGGTGTCGGTGGTGAAGAACGGGTTGCCGGTGCCGGCGGCGAAGATCACCACCCGGCCCTTTTCCAGGTGACGCTGGGCCCGGCGGCGGATGTAGGGCTCGCAGACCGTGGCCATCGGGATGGCCGACTGCACGCGGGTGGAGACGCCGATGCGCTCCAGGGCGTCCTGCATGGCCAGGGCGTTCATCACGGTGGCCAGCATGCCCATGTAGTCGGCGCTGGAGCGTTCCATGCCCTTGGCCGCGCCGGCCATGCCGCGGAAGATGTTGCCGCCGCCGATGACCAGGCACAGCTCGACGCCGGACTGGACGATCTCGCGGATGTCCTCGGCCACCGATTCGACGGTCTTGGTGTCGATGCCGTAGGGCGTGTCGCCCATCAGCACCTCGCCCGAAACCTTCAGAAGCACGCGGCGATAGGGTCTGTGCTGAGGTTCGGACATGCGGAGGCTCTTCCTGAGTCGTCGGGACGCAACATAGTGCGCGTTCCGGAAAAGTGGGATCGGTTTTCCGGGCTGATACCGGCCAGATCGCGTGCAGAAGCACGACCCGGGCGCAAAAAAGGCGCGGCGCGCGCTCTATGCGCGCCGCGCCTTTTCATAGGCGGTCCTGTCCGCCGCCCCGGAAGGCGGCGGAAGAGACTTAGGCTTGGCCGGCCATGGCGGCGACTTCGGCGGCGAAATCGCCTTCCGGAGCCTTCTCCACGCCTTCACCCAGGGCCAGACGAACGAAGCCCTTCACGGTGAGCGGCGAGCCCAGTTCCTTGCCGGTCTCGGCGACCAGCTGCTCGACGGTCTGGTCCGGGTTCATGACGAAGGCCTGCTTCAGCAGCACGACTTCTTCCAGGAACTTGCGGATGCGGCCTTCGACCATCTTCTCGACGACGGCGGCGGGCTTGCCCGACTCCAGCGCCTGTTCGGTGAAGATCTGGCGCTCTTTGTCGATGGCGGCCTGGTCCAGGTCGTCCGGCGACAGCGACAGCGGGGCGGTCGCGGCCACGTGCATGGCGATCTTGCGGCCCAGCTCCAGGATCTTGGCCTGGTCGCCGGCGCCTTCGATGGCCACGAGCACGCCGATGCGGCCCAGGTCCGGAGCGGTCGCGTTGTGGATGTACGACGACACCGCGCCTTGCGAGACGGCGAACTTGGCCGAACGGCGCAGGACCATGTTCTCGCCGATGGTGGCGATCAGGTTGGTCAGCACTTCCGACACGACGTCGCCGTCGGCGGTCTTGGCCGCGTTGATGGCGTCCACGCCGTCGTTGTCCAGGCCGACGGCCGCGATCTTGCGGACGGCGTTCTGGAACAGGTCGTTACGGCCCAGGAAGTCGGTTTCGGCGTTCACTTCCACCGCGGCGGCGGTCATGCCGGCGCCGTCGTTGCGGACGGCGATGCCGACCAGGCCTTCGGCCGCGACGCGGTCGGCCTTCTTGGCGGCCTTGGACAGGCCCTTGGCGCGCAGCCAGTCGATGGAGGCGTCGATGTCGCCGCCGTTTTCTTGCAGGGCCTTCTTGCAGTCCATCATGCCGACGCCGGACTTTTCGCGCAGTTCTTTCACCAGCGCTGCCGTGATCTCAGCCATGAAATCCTCCAGATTCAAACGTTTAGCGACCGAGCTTGATAGCTCGGTCGCATGACAGGGTCACAACGACCGCGCCGAAACCGAAGTCCCGGCGCGGTGGTCGGAAAATCAGCTCGCGGCCGGCTCTTCGGCGACGGCTTCGATCGCCTCGGCGGTCGCTTCTTGAGCGGCTTCCGGGGCGGCGGCGGCTTCAGCCACCGGCTCCGGGGTCAGCTCGCGAGCCAGGGTCGGCTCGACCGGGGCCACCGAAGCGCCCAGGTCGACGCCCGAGGCGGCTTGGCCGGCGGCCAGGCCGTCCAGGACGGCGTCGGCGACCAGGTCGCAGTACAGCTGCAGGGCGCGGGCGGCGTCGTCGTTACCAGGGATCGGATAGGTGATGCCGTCCGGATCGCAGTTGGTGTCGAGGATGGCGACGACCGGGATGTTCAGCTTGCGGGCTTCCAGGATCGCGATCGCTTCCTTGTTGGTGTCGATCACGAACATGATGTCGGGGATGCCGCCCATGTCCTTGATGCCGCCCAGCGACAGTTCCAGCTTGTCGCGCTCGCGGGTCAGCTGCAGCAGTTCCTTCTTGGAACGGCCTTGGCCTTCGCCGGCCAGGACGCCTTCCAGCTCGCGCAGACGCGAGATCGAGCCCGAGACGGTGCGCCAGTTGGTCAGGGTGCCGCCGAGCCAGCGGTGGTTGACGTAGTACTGGGCGCAGCGCTTGGCGGCCGTGGCGACCGGGTCGCTGGCCTGGCGCTTGGTGCCGACGAACAGCACGCGACCGCCGGCGGCGGCGACCTCGCGCACCTTCACCAGGGCCTGGTGCAGGAGCGGGATCGACTGCGACAGGTCGATGATGTGGATGTTCGAACGCGAACCAAAGATGTAGCGGTCCATCTTCGGGTTCCAGCGGTGCGTCTGGTGGCCGAAGTGGGCGCCAGCTTCCAAGAGCTGACGCATGGAGAATTCGGGAAGCGCCATGATAGGTCTCCTTCTTCCGGTTGAACCTCCGTGGACACCCCCGCTCCGAACGATTCGGACCGGGACCGGAACGGTAACGACGGGATGTCTCCCCGGCGTCGCCGCACGTCCACGTGTGGAATGGCCGCGCAAATAGGCGTGAACGGACCAGAAAGCAAGCCCCCAAGACGCTGAACGCCGTGGAATCCTGCCCTCGCCGGCCGCTTTCGGAGGCGATTTCACACCACCGAGCGCCCTCCCCTCGCCCGCAGCGAAACCCGCCTCCGCCGCGTTTTATCCACAGGCCGCCACATCCCGCCCACAGGCGTGACACACGGCTGACAGGTTCGGACGCTAGGAGAAGGCCATGCTCGCGGTCTTCGATCTCGACGGCACCTTGTTGGACGGCGATTCCACGGCGTTGTGGCTGTGGGGCCGGGTTCGCCGCTCCGTTCCCCGTCTGCTCGCCACCCTGCTGGTCGCGCCGGTCGCCATCCCGATGGTCGTCGCGCCGCGCACGCGCCGGGCCGGCGCATCGATCCTGCTGTGGATCGCCACGGCGGGCCTCAACGAGCGCGAGCTGCGGGACTCCTGCGCCGACTTCGCCGACCGCTTCCGGGACAAGGCCCTGCCGCTGCGCTGGCGCGGACCGGGGATGGCGACCCTGGACGAGCACCTGGCCCACGGCGACGAGGTGGTGGTGGTCACCGCCGCCCCCACCGTGCTGGCCCAGGCCCTGATCGACCCGCTGGACCGGCCCATCGTGGTGCTGGGCACCTCGCTGAAGCATCGGGCCGGCGGCTGGGTGGCCGACGTCCACTGCCGCAACCAGCGCAAGTGCCAGGCCCTGGCGGAAGCCGGCCACGGCAAGCGCTGGGCCTACGCCTATACCGACAGCCTGGACGACCTGCCGCTGCTGCGCGGGGCCGACGCGCCGATGATCGTCGGCTGCGGCAAGGCCGCCCATCGCCGCCTCAGCCGCGCCCGCCTGCCCAACTGCCGCGCCGAGGCCTGGTAGGCCGCTACATCGACTTGCCGTCGAACGGATGCGGCTTCAGGGCGAAGACGTCGACGTCGTCCAGGCAGCGGACGTTGATCGCCGCGATCTCGGACCCGTCCGGCGCGACGCCGCGCCCGAACGACTGGATGCCGCAGGTCTCGCAGAACAGGTGCGAGATCTTGTGGGTGTTGAAGCGGTACTCGGTCAGGGCGTCGTCGCCCTGCTTCAGCTCGAAAGCCGCCGCGGGCGCGAAGGCCAGCACCGAGCCCAGCTTGGCGCAGCGCGAGCAGTTGCAGGTGATCAGGCCGTCCAACTCGACGTCCACCGCATAACGCACCCGCCCGCACTGACAGCCGCCTTCGTGTCTGGCCATGGTCTCTTCTCCCTTTCGTTCGCGCCCTCTCGGCGCCTTGAAGACGTTCGGCGGGCGGCGATCCCGACATCGCGGCGCCGCTCCAACCTTCGCATCACGACGCCGTGCGCGCGCCCGATGCGATCCGCCTTGACTCATTTTGACGTTTAGCTAATTGTCTCATCATGAGCCACGTCTTCAGAGCCCTTTCCGATCCGACCCGGCGACGGGTGTTGCACCTGCTGCGCAAGGGGCCGATGAGCGCCGGCGAGCTCGCCGACCAGTTCGACGTCTCCAAGCCGACGATGTCGGCGCACTTCGCGGTGCTGAAGGAGGCCGACCTGGTGCACGCCGAGAAGGCCGGCAAGTCCGTCCTCTATCACCTGAAGCTCTCGGTGCTCGAAGAAGCGCTGCTGGGCTTCGTCCAATCGTTCGGCCTGGACGCGGACGCGCCGGAGCCGAAGCTCGAGAAGGAGATCGCGCGATGACCGAGACGAAGAAGGAACTGGTCGGGAGCCTCGCCTGGGGCGGCGCCCTCCTCGTCCTGGCGCTGGTCGCGACCCTGTCGCGCAAGCTGGGCTATATCGACGGCGAGATGGTCACCCGGGTGGTCGGCGCCAACGGGCTCATGATCGCCTGGTACGGCAACCGCATGCCCAAGACCTTCGTCCCCAGCGCCCAGGCCCGCAAGGCCCGACGGGTCGCGGCCTGGTCCCTGGTGGTCAGCGGGCTGATCTATGCCGGCCTGTGGGCGTTCGCCCCGATCCCGACGGCGGTCTGGGGCGGAACCGCAGCGGTCCTCACGGGCATCGCGGTGACGCTCGGCTACTGCCTGACGCTGCGGGCCAGGGGGCGGGCCAAGGGGAAAGCGGCCTAGCCGCGACCTCCCAAGAACTCGCCCGATAGCCCGGGCCAAGTCGCAGGGCCTGTCGGACCGGAGGCGCGATGCGCCCCCTGCCCGCAGGACCATCCCGGCGCCGCCTGGAAGGCCGCCGCGCCCGCGCTGGGAACCGGTCCCCTAGACATCCTCCAGCAGCGCCACGCCGGGCGCCGTCTTCAGGGCGCCGCGCAGGGCCGCGTCCAGGGTGTAGCGGCCGGGCAGTTTCATCTCGATCTCGCGACCGCCGCCCAGGGCGGCGACCACGCTGACCTCGCCGCCGCGTTGCGACAGGGCCGGCTCCAGGCGCTTCTTCAGCGCCTCGATCTCGGTGGCGGTCGGCGACAGGTGCAGGCGCAGGCCGGCCACCATGTTCTCGATGGCCTTCTCGATCGGCTCGGCGTCGTCGCCGAAGAATCGCACCTCGCCGTCGCGGGCCTTGGCCCGGACCTTGATCGACACCGCCTTGCCCGGCTCCAGCACCTCGCGGCACTTGCGCAGGGACTCCGGCGGGAACAGCACCTCGTATTCGCCGCTGGGGTCGGACAGCGAGACGAAGGCGAACCGGTCGCCGCTCTGCGAGGCGCGCTCCTGGCGGCGGCGGACCACGCCGCACATGCGGAAGGCCTCCATGCCGGCCTCGGCGCGCGGGATCACCTCGGTCAGCATGTGGGTGCGGCGGCGGCGCAGGACGCCCACCATGTCGTCCAGCGGGTGGCCGGTCAGGTAGAAGCCGACGGCGGCCAGTTCCTCGTCCAGCAGGTCGACCTGGGTCCAGGGCTCGGTCTTCTTCAGGCGCGGGCGGCCCGTGCCGCCGCCGAACAGCGCGCCCTGCCCGCCGGCCCGGTCGGCCGCGATGCTCTGGCCGTGGGCGATCAGCACGTCGGCCGAGGCGAAGATCTGGGCGCGGTTCTTGTCGAAGCAGTCGAAGGCCCCGGCCCGCGCCAGGTTCTCGATCGCCCGCTTGTTGACCAGCTTGGGATCGACCCGCTCGACGAAGTCGAAGATGTCGCGGAACGGCCCGCCCTCCTCGCGAATAGCGACCAGGTGCTTCATGGCCTCCAGGCCGACGTTGCGCACCGCGCCCAGGGCGTAGAGCACCTCGCCGTTCTCGACCTCGAAGTCGGCGCCCGAGCGATTGACGTTGGGCGGACGCACGGTGATATCGAACCGCCGGGCGTCCTGGTGGAAGACCGCCAGCTTGTCGGTGTTCGACAGGTCGAGGCTCATCGAGGCGGCCAGGAACTCGACCGGCGTATTGGCCTTCAGCCAGGCCGTTTGATACGAGATCAGGGCGTAGGCGGCGGCGTGCGACTTGTTGAAGCCGTAGCCGGCGAACTTGGCCACCAATTCGAAGATCGAGCCCGACTGCTCCTCCGGGACGCCCTTCTCCTTGGCCCCGGCGACGAAACGGATCTTCTGGAGATCCATCTCCTCCTTCTTCTTCTTGCCCATGGCCCGGCGCAGAAGGTCGGCTTCGCCCAGGCTGTAGCCCGCCAGGATCTGGGCGATCTGCATCACCTGTTCCTGGTAGACGATGACGCCGTAGGTCTCCTTGAGCACCTTCTCCAGCGAGGGGTGCAGGTTGTCGACGGGTTTGCGGCCGAACTTGCAGTCCACGAAGGTGTCGATGTTGTCCATCGGACCCGGGCGGTACAGCGAGATCAGCGCGGTGATCTCCTCGATCGAGCCGCAGCGCATCTTGCGCAGGGTGTCGCGCATGCCCTGGCTTTCCAGCTGGAATACGCCGACCGTCTGGCCCGAGGCGAGGAGTTCGTAGGTCTTGGCGTCGTCGAACGGCAGCTGGCCCAGGTCGACGATCTCGCCGCGCTTGCGCAGGTGCTTCACCGCGCGGTCCAGCACGGTCAGGGTCTTCAGGCCCAGGAAGTCGAACTTCACCAGGCCGGCGCTCTCGACCCACTTCATGTTGAACTGGGTGGCCGGCAGGTCCGAGCGCGGGTCCTGGTAGAGCGGGGTCAACTGGGTCAGGGGCCGGTCGCCGATCACCACGCCGGCGGCGTGGGTCGAGGCGTTGCGGAACAGGCCTTCCAGCTGCAGGGCCACGTCCAGGCAGGCCTTGACGTTGGCGTCCTCGTCGCGGGCCTGCTTCAGGCGCGGCTCGATGTCGATGGCCTGGGCCAGGGTGACCGGCGCGGCCGGGTTGTTGGGCACCATCTTGCAGAGACGGTCCACCAGGCCCAACGGCAGCTGCATCACCCGCCCGACGTCGCGCAGCACGGCGCGGGCCTGCAAGCTGCCGAAGGTGATGATCTGGGCCACGCGGTCGCGGCCGTACTTCTCCTGCACGTAGGAGATCACCTCTTCGCGTCGCTCCTGGCAGAAGTCGACGTCGAAGTCGGGCATCGAGACCCGCTCAGGATTGAGGAAGCGCTCGAACAGCAGGCCGAAGCGCAGCGGGTCCAGGTCGGTGATGGTCAGCACCCAGGCCACCAGCGACCCGGCGCCCGAACCCCGTCCCGGCCCCACCGGGATGTCGTGCTCCTTACCCCACTTGATGAAGTCGGACACGATCAGGAAGTAGCCGGGGAAGCCCATCTTGATGATGATGCCCAGCTCGAAATCCAGCCTGTCCCAGTATTCCTGTTCCGGCGCGGCCAGTTCCGGCAGCGCCGCCAGACGCTTGCGCAGGCCTTCCTTGGCCTGGTGGGTCAGTTCCTCGGGCTCGCTGCGGCCGTCGCCGGTGGGGAAGCTGGGCAGGATCGGGTCGCGCTTGTGCACCATGAAGGCGCAGCGGCGGGCGATGTCGAGGGTGTTGTCGCAGGCTTCCGGCAGGTCTGCGAACAGCTTGCGCATGTCGGCCGCGGGCTTGAACCAGTGCTCGGGCGTGACCCGCCGACGCTCGTCCTGGCCGACGAAGGCGCCGTCGGAGATGCACAGCAGGGCGTCGTGGGCCTCGTAGGTCTCGGGCTTGGCGAAATAGGCGTCGTTGGTGGCCACCAGCGGCGCGTCATTCTCGTAGGCCCAGTGGACCAGGCCCGGCTCGGCGGCGGCCTGGCGCGGCAGGCCGTGGCGCTGGAGCTCGACATAAAAGCGGTCGCCGAACACCCGCTGCATCTCGGCCAGGGCCGCCTCGCCCTCGGCGGTCTTGCCGGCGGCGAACAGGGCGTCGACCGGGCCGTCGGACCCGCCCGAGAGCAGGATCAGCCCCTCGTTCAGCTCGAGGACTTTCTTCCACGGCACCTGCGCCTCGGGCAGCTCGGCGCTTTCCATATAGGCCAGGGACGAGAGCTCGGAGAGGTTCAGATAGCCCTGCTCGTTCTGGACCAGCAGGGTGATCGTGGGCACGCGGGCCCAGCGCTCGGTGGGACCGGCCCCGACGCCCGAGACCGGCAGGGCGCAGCCGATGATCGGCTGGACGCCGTAGTCCTTGCAGTAGACGGAGAATTCCAAGGCCCCGAACAGGTTGGCCCGGTCGGTCAGCCCCGCGGCGGGCATGCCCTCCTTGGCGGCCATGCCCGGGATCTTGTCGGCCTTGATGGCCCCTTCCAGCAGCGAATAGGCCGAACGCACGCGAAGGTGGACGAAACCCTGACCTTCACTGTCCGACATCACCGCACCTCATGGTTCCACGACTCAGGCCACCAACTGGGCGACCTGGCACATCATCCAGACGAAGCTGGCGACAGATACAAGGGCCAAAGACTCACGCGCGATACGGACCATGGGGACACCTCTGCGGTCGTTGCTTGTTTGTTCTATATTCCACCTTTGTTCTCATGCGCAAGAGACCCTTGTTCGATTGCGAGCTTTTTTGTCGCGGAGCCGGCGCCGACGGGCCGCACCCCGCATTTCCGGTGGATTTGCCGCGCGGATCGGCGCAGATCGCGGCCATGCGCCTGATCATCGACACCGACACCGCCGGCGACGACGCCTTCTCCCTGATGCTGGCCCTGCGCCGCCCGGGCGTGAGCGTCGACGCGATCACCATCGCCCACGGCAATGTCGGCTTCGAGCAGCACGCCGAGAACGCCCTGGCCACCCTGGAAGCCTGCGGGCGCGGCGGCGAGGTCCCGGTCTATCTGGGCGCACAGCGGCCGTTCACCCGCGCGCCCCTGGACGCGGCCTATGTGTTCGGGGCCGACGGCATGAGCGACAGTGACCTGCCCCGGGCCGTCCAGCGCCCCTCCCCCGGCCACGCCGCCGACGAGATCGTCCGGCGGGTCATGGCGGCGCCCGGCGAGATCACCCTGATCGCCCAGGCGGCCCTGACCAACATCGCCCTGGCCTATCTGCGCGAGCCGCGCATCGCCCAGGCCGTCAAGCACCTGTGGATCATGGGCGGCACCGACAACGGCGTCGGCAACGTCACCCCGGCGGCCGAGTACAATCTCTACGTCGATCCCGAGGCCGCCAAGATGGTGATCAACGCCGGCTTCCCGACCAGCATCGTCACCTGGACCGAAACCCTGCGCGACGGCCTGCTGAGCCTGGATCAATTGGCGGCGCTGGAGGCCCTGGGCACCCCGCGCGCGGCGTTCTTCACCAAGGTCAACCGCACCTCCCTGGCTTTCGCGCAGGAAACGCAAGGGTTGGACGGCAGCCTGCACCCCGACGCCCTGACCTGCGCCGTGGCGCTGGACGAGGGCCTGATCCTGGAGTCGGAGATGGCGGTCGTCGACGTCGAGACGATGGGCGAGCTGACGCGCGGCTATCTGAGCGTCTCGCACGCCATCCTGCCCGACATCGAACTGGCCGATCCGGCGCTGAAGCGCCGGCCGCCGAACGCGCGGATCATCAAGAAGATCGACCAGGCCGGCTTCTATGCGGCGATGCGCGACGCACTGCTCTGACCGCGGAGCGTTTAACGCAATTTCAGGACGCATCGCTCTAGGCTGCTCCCGCATCGGGGGATGACGACGTTGCGGAGACTTGTCGCGATCATGGGCGCGGCTATCGGCCTCTCGGCCGCCGCGGACGCGCGCGCCGAGGCCGACCTGTTCTCGCGCGGGACCGTGTCGGGCCTGATTGACCTGCGCCTGGGCGCGGCCGGCGGCGAAACGGCCTGGATCGACGGCGGCCTGGGCAAGGGCCGGTTCGGCGACAGCGCCGGGCCCGAGCTGGGCGAGGCCTCGATCGTGTGGAATCCCCGCCTGTCCTCGCACCTGGGCGCGGTGATCGTCGCCCAGGGCCAGCAGCATCAGGATCGCGTGGTCGACGCGGGCGAAGCCTATCTGACCTATCGCGGCGACATCGCCGGGGGCGTCCGCTTCAGCGGCCGCGCCGGGCTGATGTACCCGCCGATCTCATTGGAGCACGACGGGCTGGAATGGTCCGTGCCCGACACCATCACCCCGTCGGCGATCAACAGCTGGGTGGCCGAGGAGACCAAGGTGGTCGGGATCGAGGCCACGGCGCGCGGCGCGATCGGCGGCCAGAAGCTGGCCGCGACGGTGGGCGTCTTCACCCACGGCGACACCGCCGGCACCCTGCTGACCTTCCGCGGCTGGGCGCTGCACGACCTGAAGTCCAGCGCCACCGGCGACTTCCCCCTGCCTCCGCTCAGCCCGTTCATGGCCAAGCGCCAGGCGCCCTACACCACCCCGGTGCGCGAACTGGACGGCCGGGCGGGCGTCTACGGGCGCGTCGAATGGCGGCCCAGCCCGAGCCTGATGCTGGACCTGTTCGCCTATGACAACGACGGCGACCGGACCAGCGTCGACAAGCGCGAATGGTCCTGGGAGACCCGGTTCTTCAACCTGGGCGCCCGCTGGGACCTGGACGGGGCCACCCACCTCCGGGCCCAGGCGATGCAGGGCGAGACCCTGATGGGCTATTCCAACGCCAAGGGCCTGTGGACCGACGTCGGCTTCCAGTCGGCCTATGTCTCGGCGACGCGGGACCTGGGTCCGGGTTCGCTGACCGGGCGCCTCGACCAGTTCTCGACCACCGACCGCACCAACAAGGCGGTCGACGACAACGCCGAGCACGGCTGGGCGGCGCTGGTCGCCTATCGCTGGGACGTGCGGCCGGACGTCCATCTGGTGTTCGAGGGCCTGCGGATCGACAGCGACCGGCCCGAACGGGTCCGCCTGGGCGAGACGCCCCGGCAGACCCAGACCGTGGTGCAGACAGCGCTGCGGTACCTGTTCTAGCTAAAAGCTCTGGGGCGCCAGGTGCCCGTCCTTCAAGGCGAAGACCCGGTCCATGTAGCGCGCCAGTTCCATGTTGTGGGTGGCGATCAGGGCCGCCACGCCGCGCTGCCGGGCCTGCTCGTACAGGGCCTGGAACACCGCCGACGAATTGGCCGGGTCGAGGTTGCCGGTCGGCTCGTCGGCCAGCAGGAGTTTCGGATGATTGGCCAGGGCGCGGGCGATGGCCACGCGCTGCTGCTCGCCGCCGGACAGCTGGCCCGGCTGGTGCTCGACGCGGCCGGCCAGGCCCAGCTGGTCCAGCATCACCTGTGCCGCGGCGCGCGCCTCGGCCCGACCTTTGCCGGCAATCATGGCGGGCATGGCCACGTTGTCGAGCGCGCTGAACTCGGGCAGCAGGTGGTGGAACTGGTAGACGAAGCCCACGGTCGACAGGCGCACCTTGGTGCGCTGGCGCTCGGACAGCTTGGAGCAGTCGCGGCCGTCCAGGGCGATGATGCCGGCGTTGGGCTTTTCCAGCAGCCCGGCGGCGTGCAGCAGCGACGACTTGCCCGAACCGGACGGACCGATCAGCCCGACCACCTCGCCCGGATAGACGTCCAGGTCGACGCCGCGCAGCACGTTCAGCGGGCCGGCCTCGGTGACATAGGTGCGCTCGACGCCGCGCAGGGCCAGGACGGGGCTTGCCACGGGCTGGGTGGGATCACTCATAGCGAAGGGCCTCGACCGGATCGAGCCGCGAGGCGCGGATGGCGGGCGGCAGGGTGGCCAGGATGCTCATGGCGGTGGAGATGCCGACGATGCTCGCCACCTCGGCCCAGTCGATCTTGGCCGGGATATGGGCCAGGAAATAGATGTCGGCGCTGAACACCGCCGTGCCTGTCACCCATTCCACGAAGTTCTGGATGGCGGTGATGTTGGCGCAGAACAGCGTGCCCAGCAGCAGGCCCGCCAGGGTCCCCGACAGGCCGATCGAGGCGCCGGCCATGATGAAGATCCGCAGGATCGAGGCCTGGCTGGCGCCCATGGTCCGCAGGATGGCGATGTCGCGGCCCTTGTTCTTCACCAGCATGACCAGGGCCGAGATGATGTTCAGGGTGGCGATGGCCACGATGAAGAACAGGATCAGCCGCATCACCTTGCGCTCGACCTGCAGGGCGTTGAAGTAGCTGGAATTCTTGTCCATCCAGTCCTGGACGAAGGCGCCCGGACCGGTGGCCTGCTCGATGATCGGCTTGATCTCCTTGGCCTTGTCCGGGTCGGCGACCTTGATCTCGACATAGTCGATCGAGGTGTCGCGGCCGAAGAACAGCTGGGCCTGGGGCAGCGCCATGTAGACGAAGCTCTCGTCGAACTGGCTCATGCCGACGCTGAAGATGCCGCCGACGGTGTAGTCCTTCTCGCGCGTCGAGCTGCCGAACGCCGTGGCCGGGCCCGAGGGCGAGATCAGGGTGATGGCGTCGCCGACCGACAGGCCGAGGTTGCGGGCCATGCGGTCGCCGATCAGCACGATGTCGCCGCCGTACTCGCCGTCGCCGAACCCGGCCAGCGAGCCGCGCTTGATGTTCGACGAGATCATCTTCATGCCGCGCAGGTCGGCCGGGGTGACCCCGCGCACGATGGCGCCGGACACCTGGCTGGGGCCGATGACCATGGCCTGGGCCTCGACCATCGGCGCGGCCTGGGTGACCCCGCGCACGGCCTTGATGCGGGTGATGACGCCGTCCCGGTCGGGGCCGTTCAGCAGCGGCCCCTGGGCGTAGACGTGCCCGTTGAAGCCCAGCAGCCGGCCCAGCAGCTCGGCGCGGAAGCCGTTCATCACGCTCATCACGGTGATCAGGGCGAAGACCGCCAGCATCACCGCCGCGAACGAGATGATGGCGATCAGCGCCACGCCGCCGTTCTTGCGCTTGTTGCGCAGGTACCGCCAGGCGACGGTGCGCTCCCAGGTTCCGAACGGACCGGCGCCGAGGGCCATCAGGCGGCCTTGCCCGACAGTTGCGCCAGCACGTCCGCCAGCGGCGCCGAATGGCGCTCGCCGGTCTTGCGGTTCTTGATCTCGACCACGCCCTCGGCGATGCCCTTGGGGCCGACGATCAGCTGCCACGGCACGCCGATCAGGTCGGCGGTGGCGAACTTGGCGCCGCCGCGGGCGTCGGTGTCGTCGTACAGCGGGTCGCGGCCGGCGGCCTTCAGCGCCTTGTAGGCGGTCTCGCAGGCCTCGTCGCAGGCGGCGTCGCCCTGGCGCATGTTGATGATCGCGATGCCGAACGGGGCGACGGACTCGGGCCAGATGATGCCGCCCTCGTCGTGGCTGGCCTCGATGATCGCGCCCAGCAGGCGCGAGACGCCGACGCCGTAGCTGCCCATCTGCACCGGCACGTCCTTGCCGTCCGGACCCGTGACCAGGGCCTTCATCGGCTCGGAATACTTGGTCCCGAACGAGAAGATGTGGCCCACCTCGATGCCGCGCGCCGACAGGCGGTCGCCCTCGGGGATGGCGTTGAAGGCGGCCTCGTCGTGCATTTCCTCCGTCGCGGCGTAGAGCGCCGTGCGCTGGTTCACCAGCGGCTGCAGGTCGCCGTACCAGTCGACGTCCGGACCGGGCGCGGCCATCTCGACCAGGTCCTTGTGGCAGAAGACGGCGCTTTCGCCGGTGTCGGCCAGGACGATGAACTCGTGGCTGAGGTCGCCGCCGATCGGGCCGGTGTCGGCGCGCATCGGCACGGCCTTCAGGCCCATGCGCGAGAACAGGTTCAGATAGGCCACGAACATGCGGTTGTAGGCCTTGCGCGCGCCCTCGGCGTCGAGGTCGAAGCTATAGGCGTCCTTCATCAGGAACTCGCGGCCGCGCATCACGCCGAAACGCGGACGGCGCTCGTCCCGAAACTTCCACTGCACATGGTACAGGTTCTTCGGAACGTCCTTGTAGCTCTTCACATAGGCCCGGAAGATCTCGGTGATCATCTCCTCGTTGGTGGGCCCGTACAGCAGCTCGCGCTCGTGGCGGTCGACGATGCGCAGCATCTCGGGGCCGTAGGCGTCGTAGCGGCCCGACTCGCGCCACAGGTCAGCCAACTGCAGGGTCGGCATCAAGAGCTCGATGGCGCCGGCCCGGTCCATTTCCTCGCGGACGATCTGCTCGACCTTGTTGAGCACCTTCAGGCCCAGCGGCAGCCAGGCGTAGATGCCCGCCGCCTCCTGGCGGATCATGCCCGCGCGCAGCATCAGCTGGTGCGAGACGATCTGGGCGTCGGAAGGAGCTTCTTTCAGGACGGGCAGGAAATAGCGCGACAGGCGCATGGAAGGGTCGTCTCCGGGGAACGTAAGAGCGTGACAGCCGAAAGTGTGGGCGGTTTCGGCGACCGTCACGCTCTCGATGCTTGAATACGGCGTTGAGATAGCCGCTCAGGCGTCAGCTTGGCAACGCGCGCGGCGAAAAGATGGCTGAGCCAATCCTGTGGACAAAGAAAAGAAGGCCGCGCGGTCCTCGCGCGGCCTTGCAAGTCATCGTCGGGGAAGACGCCACAGAGCAAGGTCGGAAAACCCGGCCTCGTGAATCTGAGATTAGGCCCCGAACGATTGTTCGGGGCGCCCGATTGCGTCTGGCCTGACCAGTTGGCGAAGTTCGCCCACGGATTGGGCGAATGTCGGCAATTTCAGCGTCGTCCGCCCAAGGCGTGGGCGCCATTCCTAGGATCAATAGGTAGCGGGCAGCGCCGGCAGCTCGATCAGGTGGAAATGGATGACCAGCAGCAGGCCGGCCATCACCAGGGCCGACACCCAGGTGGTGGTGAAGAACTTGCGCTTCAGGTTCGGATTGACCGGCGCGCCCGGATCGGCGCCGGGCGGCGGCTCGATCCCCATCTCCTTGAAGGTGCGGTTGCCCAGCGGCAGCACGGCGAACAGCGTGGTCCACCAGATGGTCAGATAGACGGCGATGCAGGTGACGGGACCCATCAGTGAGCCTCTTTCGGCGTTTCCATGAGCTCGACCAGCATGCCGCCCATGTCCTTGGGGTGAACGAAGATGATCAGGGTGCCGTGGGCGCCGATGCGCGGTTCGCCCAGCACGGTGGCGCCCTTAGCGACGAGGCTGTCGCGGGCCTCGTAGATGTTCTCGACCTCGAAGCAGATGTGGTGCTGGCCGCCCTTGGGGTTCTTGGCCAGGAAGCCGTGGATCGGAGACGCCTCGCCGTAGGGCTCGATCAGCTCGATCTGGCTGTTGGGCAGGTTGACGAAACAGACCCACACGCCCTGCTCGGGCATGGCCCACTTCTCGGTGTGCGAGGTCGCGCCCAGCAGGTCGCGGTACATCTTCACCGACTCGTCGATGGAGGGCGTGGCGACGCCGACGTGGTTGAGCTTGCCGATCATGGCTTCGTATCCTGCGGGCTGGGGCGCTGACGGCCCTCTGTTCGTTTTGCCCAGGGTATAGACGACTTCAGGGCGCCGCGGCGAGGCGTTTCAAACGGCCGGGCTCAGGCGGGTTGACGCAGCCACCAGTACCGGACCGGGAAGGCCTGGACCAGGAACAGGCCGGCGATGAAGCCGCCGACGTGGCATTCCCAGGCGATCATCAGACCGCCCTGCCCCGACGCCCTGCCGATGCCGAAGCCGATGGCGATCAGCACCAGGTTCATGACGACGAACGACCAGGTCTGCTTGCCGACCTGGCGGGAGAAGACCGGAGCCAGCTCGCCGTCCGCGGTCAGCCGCGCCACCGCGCCCCACAGGCCGCAGATCGCGCCCGACGCGCCGACGGCCGAGATCTCGCCGTTCCAGTGCAGGCCCAGGAACAGCAGACCGCCCGCCACGCCGCAGATCAGGAAGAACGCCCAGAACAGCAGGGCCCCCTTCAGGTCGCTGCCCAGGCGCACGGCGATGACCGGTCCCAGGCTGACCAGGGCGGTCGTGTTCATGAAGATGTGCAGCAGCCCGCCGTGCAGGAAGATGTGCGTCAGCGGCGTCCACCAGAACCCCTGCCGGAAGTACGGCGGGTAGAGCGAGCCGAGGGCGAACATGGCCTCCTCCCAGCCCTGGGTCTTGGCCAGGAACTGGACGCCGGAGACGATCCAGAGGACGACGGTCAGCAAGCCCAGCGCCCAGGCCGGACCGGTCAGCAGACGCAGGGTCCGCCGCCAGCCGGGCTCGGGCGTGGGCTCGGGCGCCGCTTCAGGCGGCCTTGTCGCCTCGTCCATGGGGACCTCAGATCCGCAGGACCGTGGTCTCGACCACGGGCTTGCGTTCCCAGATGCGGAAGGCGGCCTTCTTCACGGCCTTGGAGATGGCGCTCTCGATGGCCTCGTCGATCTCGCGCTGGTCGCCTTCCAGGCGCTTGAAGGCGTTCTCGGCCTCCTCCGCCAGGTCGTCCAGGGCGTCGTCCAGCGGGTACTCGGCGTCGCCGGCCAGGCCCAGGCCGCGCACCTGCGGGCCCGAGACCACGCGGTTGCGGCCGTCCAGCACGATCGAGACGGCCAGCACGCCGTTGAACGCCGCGTGCCGCCGCTCGCGCAGGGCCTCGCCGTTCTCCGGCGTCACGACGCCGCCGTCCACGTAGAGACGGCCCGACGGGACCTCGTCGATGATCGACGGATGGCCGGGGGCCAGCAGCACCATGTCGCCGTTGCGCGGGCTGACCGCGTGCGGCACCTGCAGATCCTTGGCGAAGGCGGCGTGCTCGATCAGGTGCCGGCGCTCGCCGTGGGTCGGCACAGCGATCTGCGGTCGGGCCCACTGGTACATCTGCTTCAGCTCGTCGCGGCAAGGGTGGCCGCTGACGTGGATGCCCGGGGTGTCGCGCTCGGTGTGCAGGCGCACGCCGCGGTCGGCCAGCTTGTTCTGCAGGTTGCGGATCGGGATCTCGTTGCCCGGGATCACCCGCGAGCTGAAGATCACATGGTCGCCCTGCGAGAGCTTGACGTGCGGGTGGGTGCCTTCGGCGATCCGGGCCAGGGCCGCGCGGGCCTCGCCCTGGCTGCCGGTGCACAGGAACAGCACCTCGTTCTCGGGCAGGTATTTGGCCTGGTCGTCGGTGATGAAGGGCTCCAGGCCCTCCAGCAGGCCGACGTGGCGCGCGGCGGCGCTCATCCGGTGCATCGAGCGGCCGGCCAGGCAGACCTTGCGGCCGGCGGCCTGGGCGGCGCGGATCACGGTGTCCATGCGGGCCACGTTCGACGCGAAGCAGGCCACGGCGATCTTGCCCGTCAGGCCGGCGATCAGCTTGTTCATCGCCTCGCGCACGCCGGCTTCAGAGCCGGCCTCGCCGTCGACGAAGACGTTGGTGCTGTCGCAGACCATGGCCAGCACGCCCTCGTCGCCCAGCTTGCGGATGGCGTCGACGTCGGTGGCTTCGCCCAGCTGGGGATCGGGGTCGATCTTCCAGTCGCCGGTGTGCAGGATCGTGCCCAGCGGCGTCTTGATCGCCAGGCCGTTCGGCTCGGGGATCGAGTGGGTCAGGGTGACCATTTCCAGGTGGAACGGGCCCAGGTCGAAGCTGCCGCTCAGCGGCACCTCGGTGATCTCGACCTCGCCCAGCAGACCGGCGTCGCGCAGCTTCTCGCGTAGCAGGAAGGCGGTGAACGGCGTGGCGAAAACCGGCGCCTTCAGGCGCGGCCACAGCCAGTGCACGGCGCCCAGGTGGTCTTCGTGGGCGTGGGTCAGGACGATGCCGAGGATGTCGTCGGCGTACTGCTCGATGAATTCGGGGTCCGGCAGGATGATCTCGACGCCGGGCGTCGTCTGGTCGCCGAAGGTCACGCCCAGGTCGACGACGATCCACTTGCGGTCGTCGGCCGGGCCATAGCCGTACAGATTGAAGTTCATGCCGATCTCGTTCGACCCGCCCAGGGGCAGGAAGACGAGCTCGTCCTTGGGGGAAGGCTTGTCGGTGAATTTGGTCATTACGTCTCTAAATGGGTGTTACGGCGATGAATTTCGAGGAGACCACGGATGGTCAGATCTGAGTCGAAGTGGTCGATGCTGTCGGTGGCGCCCTCGAACAGCGAGGCGACGCCGCCGGTGGCGACCACGGTCATGGGTTCGGCCCGTTCGGCCTTGATCCGGGCCACCAGGCCCTCGATCAACGAGATATAGCCCCAGAACACGCCCGACTGCATGGCGCTGACGGTGTCGGTGCCGACCACGCGGTTGCGGGCCGGGCGCTGGATGGCGATGCGCGGCAGCTTGGCGGCGGCCTCGTGCAGGGCCTGCATGGAGAGGTTGATGCCCGGGGCGATGATGCCGCCCTCGAACGCGCCGTCGGCGGCGACGATGTCGAAGGTGGTGGCCGTGCCGCTGTCGATGACGATCAGCGGGCCGGGATAGACCATGTGCGCGCCCACGGCGTTGACCAGGCGGTCGGCCCCGGCCTCGGACGGCTTGTCGATGCGGACGTCGACGCCCAGCTTGGCGTTCTCGCCGATCACCAGCGGCTCGACGTTGAAATAGCGCCGGCTCAGGTTGCGCAGGTTGAAGATCGACTGCGGCACCACGCTGGAGATGATCACCGAGTCGATGGCGCGGAAGCCCAGGCCCTGCATCGACAGCAGCTGCGACAGCCACACCACGTATTCGTCGGCCGTGCGCGTGCTCTCGGTGGCCGCGCGCCACTGGGCGATCCAGGTCGCGCCGTCGTGGATGGCGAACATCGTGTTGGTGTTGCCTTGCTCGATGGCCAGCAGCATCAGGAGGCCCCTCCGAAAAAGACGTCGCCGGCGGTGACCCGCCGCAGTCGGCCGTCGGCTAGACGAAGACGCAGCGCACCGTCGCCGTCCAGTCCCTCCGCGATCCCTTCCAGGGTCTCGGTCCCCAGGCGGGCGACGCAGGCCTCGCCCAGGCCGTGGGCGCGGGCGGTCCAGGCGTCGGCGATGGCGGGGAAACCCAGGCGCAGCCAGACGTCGTTCCAGCGCGCGAAGGCGGCCGACAGGACCTCGATCGCCTCGACGGGCGACGGCGGCGGGGCGTCGCGCCAGGTGGTCAGGGCCGTGGCGGGGCGTTCGCTGTCGATCGGCTTGCGGGCCAGGTTCACCCCGATCCCCACGGCGATCCACAGGCCGCCGGTCGGCCGGGTTCCGGACTCGACGAGGATGCCGCTGACCTTCAGCCCGCTCAGCAGCGGGTCGTTGGGCCATTTGAGGCTGACCAGGCTCGCCGGCACATAGGCCGCCAGCAGGTCGGCGACCGCCAGGGCGGCCACGAACGACACCTGGGCGGCCTCGCCCGGCGGCTTGTCGGTGGAGAACAGCAGGGTGGCGGCCAGGTTGCCGTCGCCGGTCTCCCAGGCGCGGCCGCGCCGTCCCCGGCCGGCGGTCTGGCGTAGGCCGACCAGCCACACCGGGCCCGCCTCCCCCGCTTCCGCGCGGCGACGGGCCTCGGCGTTGGTCGAGTCGATCTCGTCGAGGACGACGACGGGCGTGGACTCGCCCGTCACGTCACGCGTGGCCAAAGGCCGCCGCGGCGGCCCTGGCGGCGGGGTCCAGCCAGATCAGCGCGACCAGCACGATCGGGAACGAGAACAGCGCCGCGGCGAAGCCCACCGCGCGGGCGGTCGGCTGCGGCTTGTCCACGCCGGCGACCGGCGCGTCGAACCACATCGTCTTGATCAGGCGCAGGTAGTAGAACGCCGCCACCACGCTGCCGACCAGGCCCAGCACCGCCGCCCATTGCAGCATGACGTCGCCCGAGCCCATGGCCGCGCCGAAGACGTAGAACTTGGCCCAGAAGCCCGAGAACGGCGGCAGGCCCAAGGCCGACAGCGAGAACGCGGTCATGGCCAGGGCGATGCCCGGACGCTCCTTCACCAGGCCCGCCATGTCCTCGATGGTCTCCATCGGCTTGCCGTCGCGCGACAGGGCCTGGAGGCAGGCGAAGAAGCCGGTGACGTCGACCATGTACAGGGTCATGAACAGCAGCATCGAGTGCAGGCCGGTCTCGCCGCCGGTCGCCACGCCCAGCAGGGCGTAACCGACGTTGGCGATCGAGCTGTAGGCCCACAGGCGCTTGAGGTTGTTTTGGGCCAGGCCGGCGAAGGCGCCGACGAAAACCGACAGCAGCGCGGTGACCACCAGGATCTGGCGCCACTGGGCCACCGAGTCCGGGAAGGCGTCGCCCAGCACGCGGGCGAACATCATCATGGCGGCCAGCTTGGGCGCGGCGGCGAAGAAGCCGACGACAGGGGTCGGGGCGCCTTCGTAGACGTCCGGCGTCCACATGTGGAACGGCGCGGCCGAGACCTTGAACGCCAGGCCGCAGAGCAGGAACACCAGGCCGAACAACAGGCCCACGCCGTGCGCGCCATGGGCGACGGCGGCCCCGGCGGCGGCGATGTCGGCGAAGCGGGTGGAACCCGCGAAACCGTAGATGAGCGAAGCGCCGTACAGCAGCAGGCCCGACGACAGCGCGCCCAGCACGAAGTACTTCAGGCCCGCTTCCGACGACTTGGCGTCGTCGCGGCGGAAGGCGGCCAGGACGTACAGGGCCAGCGACTGCAGCTCGACGCCGATATAGAGGCTGATCAGGTCGCCGGCCGAGGCGGTGACGCCCATGCCCAGCGCCGACAGGACCACCAGAACGGCGAACTCGAACTTCTGGTCGCCGCGGACGGCCAGCCAGCGGTCGCCCAGGATGACGGCGATGGCGCTGAAGCCGTAGATCGCGACCTTGGCGTAGGTGGCCGCGGCGTCGGCGGCGTAGACGCCGTTGAAGGCGTGGCCGTGCGGTCCGACCACGGCGGCGACCGCCGCGCCCAGCAGGGCCAGGACGGCCGCGCCGTTGAACAGCGGCGTGACCTTGCCGTGGAAGGCGCCCCAGACCAGCAGAACCAGGGCCGAGAGGCCCAGGATCACTTCGGGGAGAACGAGGGAGAAGTTGGCGGCGAACGTCATGGGGTCCCTCACCCGCCCACGGCGGCGCGCCAGGCGCCGACGAGCCCGTCGACGGACGACGCGGTCAGGTTGAACACAAGATTGGGGTAAACGCCGAGCACCAGGGTGCCGATGATCAGCGGGGCGAAGATCAGGATCTCGCGCTTGTCGAGGTCGGTGATGTCCTTGAGCTCGGGATTGACGATCTCGCCGAACATCACGCGACGGTACAGGTTCAGGGCGTAGACCGCCGAGAAGATGACGCCCGAGGCCGCCACCAGCGCCGTCCAGGTCGAGGCCTGGTAGGTGCCGGTCATGGTCAGGATCTCGCCGACGAAGCCCGAGGTGCCCGGCAGGCCGACATTGCCCATGGTGAAGAGCATGAAGACGGCCGCGTACCAGGGCATGCGGTTGGTGAGGCCGCCGTAGAAGGCGATCTCGCGGGTGTGCATGCGGTCATAGACCACGCCGACGCAGAGGAAGAGCGCGCCCGAGATCAGGCCGTGGCTCAGCATCTGGAAGATCGCGCCCTGCTCGCCCGCGGCGTTGCCCGAGAAGATGCCCATGGTCACGAAGCCCATGTGGGCGACGGACGAATAGGCGATCAGCTTCTTGATGTCGGTCTGACGGAAGGCGACCAGCGAGGTGTAGACGATGGCGATGGCCGATAGGGCGAACACCAGCGGCTGGAACAGCTCCGAGGCGTTGGGGAACATCGGCAGGCTGAAGCGCAGGAAGCCGTAACCGCCCATCTTCAGCAGGATGCCCGCCAGGATCACCGAACCGGCCGTGGGGGCCTCGACGTGGGCGTCGGGCAGCCAGGTGTGGACCGGCCACATCGGCATCTTGACCGCGAAGCTGGCGAAGAAGGCCAGCCACAGCCAGGTCTGCAGCCACGGGGCGAACTTGAAGACCATCAGCGCCGGGATCGACGAGGTGTGGGCGATCGAGATCATCGACAGGATCGCGGCCAGCATCAGCACCGAGCCGAGCAGGGTGTAGAGGAAGAACTTGTAGGCCGCGTAGACCCGGCGCTTGCCGCCCCAGATGCCGATGATCAGGAACATCGGAACCAGGCCGCCCTCGAAGAAGAGGTAGAACAGGATCAGGTCCAGGGCGCAGAACACGCCGATCACCAGGGTCTCGAGGACCAGGAAGCAGATCAGGTATTCGACCACCCGCTTCTCGACCGACTTCCAGCCGGCGATGATGCAGATCGGCAGCAGGAAGGTCGTCAGCAGGACGAACAGGATCGAGATCCCGTCCACGCCCATGCGGTAGTGCAGACCCGCGAACCAGCTGACGTCTTCCACGAACTGGAAGCCCGGGTCCTTGGCGTCGAACTGGGCGACCAGCACGACCGACAGGGCGAAGGTGACCAGGGTGGTCGCCAGGGCGATCCACTTGGCCAGGTTGTCCGTCTTGGCGTTGTCGCCGTGCAGGGCGCGGGCGCCGAGCAGCAGGACCACGCCGACGAGCGGGGCGAAGGTGGTGAGGCTGAGAAGGCCGGTCATCGATCTTCCCTAGTGGAAGCGGAACAGGGCGTAGGCCAGGAGCCCGGCGACACCGAGCAGCATGACGAACGCATAGTGGTAGAGGTAGCCGGACTGCAGCTTGCCGGTCCGACGGCCGACGTCGTAGCTGACGGCGCTGACGCCGTCGGGTCCGAAGCCGTCGATCAGCTTCTGGTCGCCGCCCTTCCAGAACAGGTCGCCGAGGAACTTGGTCAGGCGCACGAAGGTGGCCTGGTACAGCTCGTCGAAGAACCACTTGTTGTAGAAGAAGACGTACAGCGGGCCGTTGCGCGCCGCGAGCTTCTCGCCCAGGCGCTCGTCGCCCTTCACCAGATAGACCCAGACCGCGATCAGCAGGCCGACGATCGAGGCGATCAGCGGGCTGTACTTCACCAGCTCCGAAACCTCGTGGGCCTCGTGCAGCACGTGGTTGGTCGGGGCGTTGACGATCGCGCCGCGCCAGAACTCCTGCTGGTGGTGGCCCACGAAGAAGTCGTTGAAGAAGAAGCCGGCGAACACCGCGCCGATCGACAGCACGACCAGCGGGAACAGCATCACCCACGGGCTCTCGTGCGGCTTGTGATCATGGCCGTGGCCATGGTCGTCGTGCGCGTCCGGAAGCGGCTCGTCGTGGGTTTCGGCGTGGGCGTGGTCGTCATGGCCATGGGCGTCGTGCGCGTCATGCCCATGGTCGGCGGCGTGATGATCGTCGTGGCCCCAGCGGGCCTTGCCGTTGAAGGTGAAGAAGGCCAGGCGCCAGGAGTAGAACGAGGTCAGGCCCGCCACGATCACGCCGATCACGCCGGCGAACAGCGCGATGCCGTTGTGCTGGCCGGCGGCGAACGCCACCTCGATGATGGCGTCCTTCGAGTAGAAGCCGGCGAAGCCCAGGTGCAGCGGCGGGATGCCCAGGCCCGTGATGGCGATCGTGCCGATCGTCATGGCCAGGAAGGTCACCGGCAGCAGCTTGGCCAGGGCGCCGTAGCGGCGCATGTCCTGCTCGTGGTGCATGCCGTGGATCACCGAACCGGCGCCCAGGAACAGCAGCGCCTTGAAGAAGGCGTGGGTGAACAGGTGGAACATCGCCGCCTGATAGGCGCCGACGCCGGCCGCGAAGAACATGTAGCCCAGCTGCGAACAGGTCGAGTAGGCGATCACCCGCTTGATGTCGTTCTGGGTCAGGCCGACGGTCGCGGCGAACAGGGCCGTGACCGCGCCGATGACCGTGACGATGTTCTTGGCGACAGGTGCGTATTCGAACATCGGCGACAGCAGGCACAGCATGTAGACGCCGGCGGTGACCATGGTCGCCGCGTGGATCAGGGCCGAGACCGGGGTCGGGCCTTCCATGGCGTCCGGCAGCCAGGTGTGCAGGAAGAACTGCGCCGACTTGCCCATCGCGCCGATGAACAGCAGGAAGCAGGCGATGTCGACCAGCGGGAAGGTGTGGCCCGCGAACTCCCAGGTGCGCGAAGCGCCGGCGGCGATCTGCGGGAAGATCTCGTGGAACTGGATCGAACCGAACGCCCAGTAGGTGGTCATGATGCCCAGGGCGAAACCGAAGTCGCCCACGCGGTTCACGACGAAGGCCTTGATGGCCGCGCTGCTGGCCGAGGCCTTCTTGAACCAGAAGCCGATCAGCAGGTACGAGGCCAGGCCCACCCCTTCCCAGCCGAAGAACAGCTGCATGAAGTCGGCGGCGGTGACCAGGGCCAGCATAGCGAAGGTGAACAGCGACAGGTACGCGAAGAAGCGCGGCTTGCTGTCGTCCTCGGCCATGTAGCCCCAGGAATAGATGTGCACGAGGGCCGAGACCGTCGTCACCACGATCAGCATCACGCTCGACAGGGCGTCGATGCGGATGGACCAGTTGGAGACGAAGTTGCCCACGTGGATGAAGGGCAGCAGGTTGACCGTGAAGGCCTCCATGTGCCCCCAGGTCCACTGGCTGAACGTGTACCAGCCCAGGGCGCAGCTGAGGATGAGCGCGCCCGTGGTGATCGCCTGCGAGGCGACGTTGCCGATGCGGCGGCCGAAGAGGCCGGCGATGATCGCGGCGACCAGCGGCGCGAGGACGAGGATGGTGACGAGAGTCTGCACTGCGATCAGCCCTTCATCACGCTGGCGTCGTCGACGGCGATGTCACCGCGGTTACGGAAGAACGTCACCAGGATGGCCAGGCCGACGGCCGCTTCAGCCGCGGCCACGGTCAGCACGAACATGGCGAAGACCTGCCCCACCACGTCATGCAGGAAGACCGAGAAGGCCACCAGGTTGATGTTCACCGCCAGCAGGATCAGCTCGATCGACATCAGGATGACGATGATGTTCTTGCGGTTCACGAAGATGCCGAAGACGCCGATCGTGAACAGGATGGCGGCGACGACGAGATAGTGAGACAGGCCGATCATTCGCTGATCCCCTCGCCCGGCTTGATTTGCACCAGTTCCATCCCGGTCTTGGGCGTGCGGGCGTTCTGCTTGCCGATGTTCTGGCGCTTGACGCCCGGCTTGTGACGCAGGGTCAGGACGATGGCGCCGATCATGGCCACCAGCAGCACCAGGCCCGCCAGTTGGAAGAAGAAGACGTAGTCGGTGTAGAGCACCCGGCCGATCGCCTCGGTGTTCGGCACGCCGACCGGCGAGGCCAGGGGCTCGGCGTTCTTGCCGGCCGCGCCGCCGGCGACGACCGAGGCCGCCACCATGATCATCTCGATCGTCAGCACGCCGCCGACCAGACCGCCGATCGGCAGGTACTGGGCGAAGCCCTGCCGCAGCTCGGCGAAGTCCACGTCGAGCATCATCACGACGAACAGGAACAGCACCGCGACCGCGCCCACATAGACGACGATCAGCAGCATCGCGAGGAACTCCGCGCCCATCAGGACGAAGAGGCCCGCGGCCGAGAAGAAGGCGGTGATCAGGAAGAGCACCGAGTGCACGGGGTTCTTGGCCGAGACGACGAGAAGACCCGCCACCACGGTCGCTACCGCGAGCAAATAGAAAGCTATCGCCGGCAAGGCCATTGGCCCAGGTGCTCCCTCAAAAACCATAAAACAACGACGGGTCGGGGGACCGGTCGCTTACCCTCGGAATCGCGCCCCGTCCTTTAGCGGTAGGGCGCGTCCAACTCCAGATTCTTCGCGATCAGCCGTTCCCAACGGTCGCCGTTGTCGAGCAGCTTTTCCTTGTCGTAGTAGAGCTCTTCGCGCGTCTCGACCGCGAACTCGATGTTCGGGCCCTCGACGATGGCGTCCACCGGGCAGGCCTCCTGGCACAGGCCGCAGTAGATGCACTTGACCATGTCGATGTCGTAGCGGGTCGTGCGGCGGCTGCCGTCGTCGCGCGGCTCGGCCTCGATGGTGATGGCCTGGGCCGGGCAGATGGCCTCGCACAGCTTGCAGGCGATGCAGCGCTCTTCGCCCGACGGATAGCGGCGCAGGGCGTGCTCGCCGCGGAAACGGGGCGACTGCGGGCCGCGCTCGTTCGGATAGATCACCGTCTTCTTCGGCGCGAGCATGTACTTCATGCCCAGGCCGAAGGCGCCCGCGAAGTCGAGCAGGGCCACGCCCTTGACCGCCTGTGTGATGCGCTGGAACACCAGAGCTCTCCTAACACTTCTCTTTTGGGAGGGGACGCACGTCCCTGCCCGCTTCGACCTGTTCCCGGCGGATGGACTGCCGGATCACGCATTCCTTGGTCTTGGCCTCGGCTTGCCGCCGCGCCTCGACCTGTTCGTCCATGGAGCCAGTCCGTGGCGGCGGAAGGCCGCGCGGGTGCTCCAAGCCGGCGCATCCGGACAGGACGATCAAGGCGATCATTCCGGTCCAGCGCGCCTTCCGCGTCATTTTCCGCCCTTCGGAATGACGCAGGTGTAGTTCGAAAGCTGAGCGGGGTCGCCCCCGTCCTGCTTGGCTTCGATCTTGCCGCCGTCGGCGGCGCATTGCTCGCTGTCGCGCCGCAGCTGGTCGTAGCTGACCGTGCCGCGCCCCAGCGAATAGGACGTCTTGGCCGGGGGCGCGCCGTCGGTGGCGCAGCCGGCCAGGGCCAGACCCAGCGCGGTCAGCGCCAGGTATGTCCCCTTCCCGATCACCCCTGGATCCCGAAGATGCGCCAGGCCGAAACCAGCATCACCAGCACCAGCGACATCGGCAGGAAGACCTTCCAGCCCAGCCGCATCAGCTGGTCGTAGCGGTAGCGGGGCACGATGGCCTTGGCCATGGCGATCATGAAGAACCAGAAGACGATCTTGGCGAAGAACACCAGGGCCAGGAACAGATTGGCCAGGAACAGCGGCCAGCTGGCCAGGAAGCCCGTCGGGAAGCCCGGGTTCCAGCCGCCGAAGAACAGGACGCTGATCATCGCGCACATCAGGACGATGTTCGAATATTCGGCGACCATGAACAGCAGGTACGGGGTCGAGCTGTACTCGACCTGGTAACCGGCCACGAGTTCGGATTCGGCTTCGGGCAGGTCGAACGGCGGGCGGTTGGTCTCGGCCAGGGCCGAGATGAAGAACATGCCCATGGCGATGACCATGACCGGGATCAGGACCAGGTTGTGCAGGCCGCCGCCGAAGACGTTCCAGTTCCAGATCCAGCCCGACTGCTTCTCGACGATGGTCGACAGGTTCATCGAACCGGCCAGCAGGATCACCGTGATGATGATCAGACCGATCGAGACTTCGTACGACACCATCTGCGCCGCCGAGCGCAGCGCGCCCAGGAACGGGTACTTCGAGTTCGAAGCCCAGCCGCCCATGATGATGCCGTAGACGCCCAGCGAGCTCATCGCCAGCAGGTACAGGATGCCGACGTTGAGGTTGGAGACCACCCAGCCCGGCGCGAACGGCACCACGGCCCAGCCCACGAAGGCCAGGACCAGGCTCAGCAGCGGGGCCAGCAGGAAGATCACCTTGTCGGCGCCGGCCGGGATGATGATCTCCTTCAGCACGAACTTGAAGAAGTCGGCGAAGGACTGCAGCAGGCCGAACGGACCCACCACGTTGGGGCCCTTGCGCATCTGCACGCCGGCCCAGATCTTGCGGTCGGCCAGCAGCAGGAACGCCAGGCTCAGCAGCACCCAGATCACGACCAGCAGGATCCCGCCGGTCGTCAGCAGGGTCCAGGTCACCGCGGGGTTCGAGAAGAATTCGCTCACCGGCCTACTCCGCCGCGATCTTGGCGGCGCCCGAAGCCGTGGCCGCGCATTCGGCCATGGTCACGCTGGCGCGCGCGATGGGGTTGGTCAGGTGGAAGGCCTTGATCGGGCTTTCGAACGGAGCGTCCGACAGCTCGCCCGCGCCGCCCAGGCCCGACAGGTCGAACGACGTCGCCACCGAACCCGGGGCGTAGTCGATCTGGCCAAAGGTGGGGTGCTCGGCGAACAGCTTGGCGCGCAGCTGGTCCAGGCTGTCGTAGGGCAGCTTGGCGCCCAGGTGCTCGGACAGGGCCCGCAGGATCGACCAGTCTTCCTTGGCCTCGCCCTTCGGGAACACCGCGCGCTCGCCCATCTGGACGCGGCCTTCGGTGTTCACATACAGGCCGTTCTTCTCGGTGTAGGCCGCGCCCGGCAGGATGACGTCGGCCTTGTGGGCGCCGTTGTCGCCGTGGGTGCCCAGATAGACCTTGAAGGCGTCCGAGGCGGCGGTCTCGCACTCGTCGGCGCCCAGCAGGAACAGCACGTCCAGCGCGCCCGGCTTCAGCATGTCCGCCGTCGACAGGCCGCCCTCGCCCGGGACGAAGCCCAGGTCCAGGCCGGCCACGCGCGCCGCGGCGGTGTGCAGCACGTTCCAGCCGTTCCAGCCGTCGCGCACGACGCCGAAGGTTTTGGCCACGGCGGCGGCGGCCTTCAGCACGGCGGCGCCGTCGGCGCGGCTCAGCGCGCCCTGGCCGATGATGATGGCCGGACGCTCGGCGTTCTTCAGGGCCGTGACGAAGTCGTTCTTGGCCTTGGCCAGGCCCGACAGGGTCTTGGTCCCGGCGCCCAGGTAGTCGTAGTCGAAGGTCAGGTCGGCCTGTTCGCCGATCACGCCGAAGCGGGTCTTGCCGGCGATCCACTGCTTGCGGAAGCGGGCGTTCAGGACCGGGGCCTCGAGGCGCGGATTGGCGCCGACGAACAGCACCACGTCGGCGTTCTCGATGCCGGCGATGGTCGAGTTGAACAACCAGCTTTCGCGCGGGCCGGCGCCCAGGGCCGAGCCGTCCTGGCGGGCGTCCAGGTTCTTCACGCCCAGGGCGGTGAAGAGGTCCTTGGTGGCCTTCAGGCTCTCGGCGTCCTGCAGGTCGCCGGCGATGACGCCGACGCGCTCCGGCTTGGCGGCCTTGATCTTGGCGGCGACGGCGGCGAAGGCCTGGGCCCACGAGGCCGGCTGCAGCTTGCCGCCGACGCGGACGTACGGGCGGTCCAGGCGCTGACGCTGCAGGCCGTCGACGGCGTAGCGCGTCTTGTCGCTGATCCACTCCTCGTTGACGTCCTCGTTGACGCGCGGCAGCACGCGGAGCACCGCGGCGCCGCGGGCGTCGACGCGGATGGCGGAGCCCAGGGCGTCCATGACGTCCACGCTCTCGGTCTTCTTCAGCTCCCAGGGCCGCGCCTCGAAGGCGTAGGGCTTGGAGGTCAGGGCGCCGACCGGGCACAGGTCGATGACGTTGGCGCTCAGCTCCGACGTCACCGCCGCGCCCAGATAGGTCGTGATTTCAACGTCTTCGCCGCGCGAGATCAGACCGATCTCCGGCGAGCCGGCCACCTCGGTGATGAAGCGGACGCAGCGCGTGCACTGGATGCAGCGGGTCATCACGGTCTTGATGAGCGGGCCCATGGCCTTCTCTTCGACCGCGCGCTTGTTCTCTTCGTAACGGCTGTCGTCGCGGCCATAGCCCATGGCCTGGTCCTGCAGGTCGCACTCGCCGCCCTGGTCGCAGATCGGGCAATCCAGCGGGTGGTTGATGAGCAGGAACTCCATCACCCCTTCGCGGGCCTTCTTGACCATCGGGGTCTTGGTGAAGATCTCCTGGCCCTCGGCGGCCGGCAGGGCGCACGACGCCTGCGGCTTCGGCGGACCGGGCTTCACCTCGACCAGGCACATGCGGCAGTTGCCGGCGATGCTCAGACGCTCGTGATAGCAGAAACGCGGGATCTCTTCCCCGGCCAGCTCCGCCACCTGCAGAACCGTCATGCCGGGCTCGAACTCGACCTCGACGCCGTTGACCTTGGCGATTGCCATAATCGTTTACTCCGCCGCGATCAGCTTGGCGCCCTGCACGTGCAGGCGACCGCTACGATAGGATGCGATCCGGTCCTCCACCTCGTGGCGGAAGTGACGGAACAGGCCCTGGATCGGCCAGGCGGCCGCGTCGCCCAGGGCGCAGATGGTGTGACCCTCGACCTGGGTCGTGACGTCCAGCAGGGTGTCGATCTCTTTCGGATCGGCCTCGCCGGTGGCCATGCGCTCCATGACCCGCCACATCCAGCCGGTGCCTTCGCGGCACGGCGTGCACTGGCCGCAGCTCTCGTGCTTGTAGAAGTACGACAGGCGGGCGATGGCGCGGACCAGGTCGGTGGACTTGTCCATGACGATGACGGCGGCGGTGCCCAGGCCCGACTTCAGGTTCCGCAGGGCGTCGAAGTCCATCGGCAGGTCTTCGCACTGCTCGGCGGGGATCATCGGCACCGACGATCCGCCCGGGATCACGGCCTTCAGGTTGCCCCAGCCGCCGCGGATGCCGCCGCAGTGGTCTTCCATCAGCTGACGGAAGGGGATGCTCATGGCTTCTTCGACGTTGCAGGGCAGGTTCACGTGGCCCGAGACGCAGAACAGCTTGGTGCCGGCGTTGTTCGGACGGCCGAAGCCCGCGAACCACGACGCGCCGCGACGCAGGATCGTGCCGGCGACGGCGATCGACTCGACGTTGTTGACCGTGGTCGGCATGCCGTAGAGGCCCGCGCCGGCCGGGAACGGCGGCTTCAGGCGCGGCTGGCCCTTCTTGCCTTCCAGGCTTTCCAGCAGGGCCGTCTCTTCGCCGCAGATATAGGCGCCGGCGCCGTGGTGGACGTGGAGCTCGAAGTCCCAGCCGTGGACGTTGTTCTTGCCGATCAGCTTGGCCTCGTAGGCCTGCTTGATGGCGGCTTCCAGCACTTCGCGTTCACGGACGTATTCGCCGCGGATGTAGATGTAGCAGGCGTGGGCCAGCATGGCGCGCGAGGCGATCAGGCAGCCCTCGATCAGGAGGTGCGGGTCATGCCGCATGATCTCCCGGTCCTTGCAGGTGCCCGGCTCGGACTCGTCGGCGTTGACGACCAGGTAGTGCGGACGGCCGTCCTTCACTTCCTTGGGCATGAACGACCACTTCAGGCCGGTGCCGAAGCCCGCCCCGCCCCGGCCGCGCAGGCCGGAGTTCTTCATGTTGTCGATAATCCAGTCGCGCCCGGCGTCCAGGATGTCCTTGGTGCCATTCCAGCAGCCGCGCTTCTTCGCGCCCTCGAGGCCCCAATCCTGGAGACCGTAGAGGTTCGTGAAGATGCGGTCCTTGTCTTCGAGGATACCGACCATGACTCAGCTTTGCGGATCGAATGGATGGGCGCGCACATAGCGCGTCCGACGAATGATGACATAGGCGAAAAGCGACCAGGCGGCGCCTATCACCAGGAAAGCGACGGGAACGGCCCAGCCGGGCGCCCCCTGGCCCATTCGGCCCCAGATCAGGAGCAGGGCTCCGACCAGGGAGCCCAGCAGGCCCGCGATGCGCTCGTTGCGGTAAAGACCCCGGATGGTCTTCACATAGGCCACGCGCTTGGCCAGGAGTTCGGAATCGTCGGTCACGACGCCCTGCCCTCCTCGTCCTGCTTGGCGGCCTTCATCCAGCCCAGGATGAACCAGATCTGCGCGCCCAGGCCCACGGCGATGGCGCCGATGAACACCGGCGCCAGCCAGCCCTGCTTGAAGGCGACGTAGCCAATGATCGCCGCGCCGGCCAGCACGAAGCAGACCGCGTCGATGGCGAACATCGCGGTCAGTCGCTTCTTCTGGATGGCGTCGGCGTGCTGCATCAGGCGGCGGGCTCCGCCTTCGGAGCCTTCTTCGGCTTCTCGGGCAGGTTCGGGATCTTGATCTTCTTGGCCGCCGAACCGTCGTACAGCTTCGGATCGGTCAGGGTCTGGATCTTGCCCTTGGGCTCCGACGCGCCGCGGCCTTCGTAGCTGCCCGGCTTGGGCGACTTGCCGGCGGCGAAGTCGTCCAGGATCTGGGCCAGGCTCTCCGGCGTCAGGTCCTCGTAATAATAGTCGTTGATGGCGGCCATCGGCGCGTTGCAACAGGCGCCCAGGCACTCGACCTCTTCCCAGCTGAACTTGCCGTCGGCCGAAACCTCATGGGCCTCGCCGATCTTGGCCTTCAGCACGGCCTTCAGGTCCAGCGCGCCGCGCAGCTGGCACGGCGTGGTGCCGCACAGCTGGACGAAGGCCACCTTGCCGACCGGCTGCAGCTGGAACATCACGTAGAAGGTGGCGACCTCCAGCACGCGGATGACCGGCATCTGCAGTTGCTTGGCGATCTCCTGGATGGCGGGTTCGGAAACCCAGCCTTCCTGCTTCTGGGCCAGCCACAGCATCGGGATCACCGCCGACTGCTTGCGCTCGGCGGGGTACTTGGCCTTCCACCAGTCGGCCTTGGCCTGGCTGTCCTTCGAGAAGGCGAAGCTGGCGGGTTGCTCTTTAGCGAGACGACGAACGCTCATCGGGCGAAATCCACGCGGGCGATCTTGTCGCCCCTGAAGGTGTAGATGGCGGCGACCTGGAACGGCGCGTCGCCGTTGCCGCGATCGACGTGCTCGTGGTCGATCACGTTCGAGCCGACCACGATGCGGTTGAGGAGCTTGGCCTTGTTGTTCGGGAACTGCGCGAACGCGGCCTCGTACCAGGCGCGATAGGCCTCGATGCCCGTGCGCGCCACGTCGCCGTTCAGGCCGGCGACCACGACGTCGTCGGTGAAGTGGGCGCAGTGGGCGTCCAGGTCCTGGGCGTTGTAGGCGTCCAGCTGGGCTTGGGCGATGTCGACCAGGCTCACCGGTCCACCTCGCCGAACACGATGTCGAGCGAGCCCAGGATGGCCGAGACGTCGGCCAGCTGGTGGCCGCGGTTCATCCAGTCCATGGCGGCCAGGTGCGAGAAGCCCGGAGCCTTGATCTTGCAGCGGTACGGCTTGTTGGTGCCGTTACTGACCACATAGACGCCGAACTCCCCCTTGGGCGCCTCGACGGCCGCGTAGACCTCGCCTTCCGGCGTGCGGAAGCCTTCGGTGTAGAGCTTGAAGTGGTGGATCAGGGCTTCCATCGACCGCTTCATCTCGGCGCGGCGCGGCGGAGCCACCTTGTTGTCCTCGGTCATCACCGGGCCAGGCGTGGCGCGCAGCATGGCGACGGCCTGCAGGATGATCTTGGTCGACTCGCGCATCTCCTGCATGCGGCAGAGATAGCGATCGTAGCAGTCGCCGTTCTTGCCCAGCGGAATGTCGAACTCGAAGTCGTTGTAGTTCTCGTAGGGCTGGCTGCGGCGCAGGTCCCAGGCCAGGCCCGAACCGCGCACCATCACGCCGGAGAAGCCCCAGGCCAGCGCGTCTTCCTTGGTCACCACGCCGATGTCGACGTTGCGCTGCTTGAAGATGCGGTTGTCGGTGATCAGGCCTTCGATGTCGTCGCAAATCTTGGGGAAGGCCTTCGCCCAGGTCTCGATGTCGTCGACCAGCGACGGGGTCAGGTCCTGGTGGACGCCGCCCGGACGGAAATAGTTGGCGTGCAGGCGAGCGCCGCAGGCGCGCTCGTAGAACACCATCAGCTTCTCGCGCTCCTCGAAGCCCCAGAGCGGCGGCGTCAGGGCGCCGACGTCCATGGCCTGGGTCGTCACGTTCAGCAGGTGGTTCAGGATGCGGCCGATCTCGCAGAACAGCACGCGCACGATCTGGCCGCGCTTGGGCACTTCAACGCCCAGCAGCTTCTCGATGGCCAGGCAGAACGCGTGTTCCTGGTTCATCGGCGCCACGTAGTCGAGGCGGTCGAAGTACGGGATGTTCTGGAGGTAGGTGCGGGCCTCCATCAGCTTCTCGGTGCCGCGATGCAGCAGGCCGATGTGCGGATCGACGCGCTCGACGATCTCGCCGTCCAGCTCCAGCACCAAGCGCAGCACGCCGTGCGCGGCCGGGTGTTGCGGGCCGAAGTTGATGTTGAACTTGCGGACCGGGGTTTCCGGCACGGCCGGCAGCGACGGCGCGTCGTGGAAGAAGTCGGTCGCGGCGGCGGGGGAATTGGAACCAGTCATGACTTACTTCCCAGCCTTCTCGTCGCCCGGCAGGGCGTACTTGGCGCCCTCCCACGGGGACAGGAAGTCGAACGCACGGAACTCGGTGATCTTCACGGGCTCGTAGACCACGCGCTTCAGCTCATCGTCGTAGCGGACCTCGACATAGCCCGTCATCGGGAAGTCCTTCCGCAGCGGGTGGCCGTGGAAGCCGTAGTCGGTCAGGATTCGACGCAGGTCGGGGTGACCGTCGAAGAAGATCCCGTACATGTCGAAGGCTTCGCGCTCGAACCAGTCGGCCACCGGAAACACCGGGGTCGCGCTGGGGACAGCGGTGTCCTCGTCGGTCTGGACCTTGAAGCGCACGCGATGGTTCTTCACCAGCGACAGCAGGTGGTAGACCACGTCGAAACGACGCTCGCGCTCCGGATAGTCGACGCCCGTCAGGTCCACCAGCTGGTGGAAGCGGTAGTCGGGGTGGTCGCGCAGGAAGGTCAGCGCCTGGACGACGCGATTGGCCGGGCCCAGCAGGTTCAGCTCGCCGAACGCCACGTGGAACGCGGTGATCGCGCCCGCCGAATTGGCGACGATGGCCTGACCCAGGGCTTCCAGGGGCGACAGGGCCGGGACTTCGGCCTCGGTGGCGGTCACGTCGGTCATCGCTCGATCGTCCCCGTGCGACGGATCTTCTTCTGAAGCTGCAGCACGCCGTAGACCAGGGCCTCGGCGGTGGGCGGGCAGCCGGGAACATAGATGTCGATCGGCACCACGCGGTCGCAGCCGCGCACGACGCTGTAGCTGTAGTAGTAGTAGCCGCCGCCGTTGGCGCAGCTGCCCATCGAGATGACGTAGCGGGGCTCGGGCATCTGGTCGTAGACCTTGCGCAGAGCCGGGGCCATCTTGTTGGTCAGCGTGCCGGCGACGATCATCACGTCGGACTGGCGCGGGCTGGCGCGCGGCGCGAAGCCGTAGCGCTCCAGGTCGTAGCGCGGCATGGCCGAGTGCATCATCTCGACGGCGCAGCACGCCAGGCCGAACGTCATCCACATCAGGCTGCCGGTGCGGGCCCAGGTGATCAGGTCGTCGGCGGCCGCCGTGACGAAGCCCTTGTCGGCCAGCTGGCCCGACAGGCCGTCGAAATAGGGGTCGTGCAGCTTGGGGTCATAGCCCTGCACCGTCGACCGCGCGGCGGAACCGGCGGGAACCAGGGGCGAGCTCGGGGCCGCGCCGGTGGGGGGAACGATCACTCCCATTCGAGGGCGCCCTTCTTCCATTCGTAGATGAAGCCGACGGTCAGAACGCCCAGGAAGACCATCATCGACCAGAAGGCGAAAGCGGCCACGTCGTGCGGCAGCTTCATCAGCGAAACGGCCCACGGGAACAGGAAGGCCACTTCCAGGTCGAAGATGATGAACAGGATCGAGACCAGATAGAACCGGACGTCGAACTTCATGCGCGCGTCGTCGAAAGCGTTGAAGCCGCATTCGTAGGCGGACAGCTTTTCAGGGTCCGGCGCCTTGGGGGCGAGCACCGCGGCCGCGAGGATGAAGACGATGCCGATGACCGCCGCGATCCCTAGGAAGATCACGATCGGCAGATACTGGAGAAGGAAGGCGTTCATGACAGCCCTTGGCTTGAATCGAGCGGGTTGTAGCTCAGTGTCGCCAAGGCTTCAAACGCCTCGGACACATTGAGAAACGGTCGCAACTAGGCCTCCCCTTACCTAACGTCGATCTGCCGGATACAGGCCGGCCGGCGCGCCGATCCACACGAAATCGCGGCCGCTCCGGCGACGTTTGATCTCTTCTTCGATATGGCCGTTGACACGAGTCTTCGCCCGACATATCAGACGCCCCTCGCCGAACGGCGGGTCGCACTTCGCTTCGGCGGAGCCAGATGCGGATGTAGCTCAGTTGGTTAGAGCGCCGGCCTGTCACGCCGGAGGTCGCGGGTTCAAGTCCCGTCATTCGCGCCACCTTCCCTGAAGTTGGCCGCACCCACCGCCAGTTTGGCTTACGGAACGACCGCGCCGGACACTTGTTCGCGCCCGACGCGGATGTAGCTCAGTTGGTTAGAGCGCCGGCCTGTCACGCCGGAGGTCGCGGGTTCAAGTCCCGTCATTCGCGCCATTTCCTTTCGTCCTCGACACGAAAATCCAAATCCCGCCCCTGGGCCCCCGCCCGGGGATTCGCCGCGTCTCAATAGAATCGCGGAATCGGTCCCGGATGCGGGGTCGGCTGATCGAACTCGAAGAACTCCTCGTCGACATAGCACCAGCCCCAGCCCTCCGGCGGATCGTAGCCCTCGATGATCGGGTGGCCCGTGGCCTTGAAATGCTTGGTGGCGTGCTTGTTCTTCGACTGGTCGCAGCAGCCGACATGGCCGCAGCTGCGGCAGAGCCGCAGGTGCAGCCAGGCGTCGCCGGTCTTCAGGCACTCCTCGCAACCGGCCGTTCCGGGCGTCACGTCCTGGATCTGGTCCAGATGGGTGCACTTCAACGCCATGAGCCTCTCCGTTCGCCGCCCGGCGGCGCGATTGTCCGCGGCGATTCCTGCGCCGATCGCCGCGCCGACGCTAGTACGAACCGGTCGCCTTGAGGTTCGCCTCCCGCGTTCCGATCTAGCGTGCATGTCGCACGCTCATCCCCTGCCCTTTTCCGTCCTCGACCTGGCCCCCGTCCCGCAAGGGACCGGCGTCGGCCAGGCCCTCCACAACAGCCTGGACCTGGCCCGCCACGCCGAACAGTTGGGCTATCACCGCTACTGGCTGGCCGAGCATCACAACATGCCGGGAATCGCCAGCGCCGCGACCGCCGTGGTCATCGGCCACGTGGCGGCCGGGACCTCGACGATCCGGGTCGGTTCGGGCGGAGTGATGCTGCCCAACCACGCGCCGCTGATGGTGGCCGAGGCCTTCGGCACCCTGGCGGCCCTCTATCCCGGTCGCATCGATCTGGGCCTGGGCCGCGCGCCGGGCACCGACCAGGCCACCATGCGGGCCCTGCGCCGCTACATGGGCGCGGTCGACAGCTTCGCCCAGGACGTCGTCGAACTGCAGGCCTGGTTCAAGCCCGCCCAACCGGGCCAGGCCGTGCGCGCCGTGCCCGGCGAAGGCCAGGACGTACCGCTGTGGCTGCTGGGCTCCAGCACCTACAGCGCCCAGCTGGCCGCCGCCCTGGGCCTGCCGTTCGCCTTCGCGGCCCACTTCGCCCCCGACCAGCTGATGGAGGCCATCGCCATCTATCGGCGGACCTTCAAGCCGTCGGAAGCCCAGGCCCAGCCCTATGTGCTGGTCTGCATCGGCGTTTGCGCGGCCGACACCGACGAGGAGGCCCGCCGCCTGTTCACGTCCAGCCAGCAGCAGTTCGTGGCGCTGAGGCGCGGCAATCCCGGCCTGCTGCCGCCGCCGGTCGACGACATCCGCGACGTCGCCTCGGAATCGGAGATCGCGGGCCTGGACCACACCTTCCGCTATTCGGCGATCGGCTCGCCCGAGACGGTCCGCGCTAAGATCCAGAAGGTGCTGGACGCCACCGGCGCCGACGAGCTGATGGCCGCCTCGCAGATCCACGACCACGCCGCGCGGAAACGGTCCTACGAGATTCTGGCCGACGTGCGCGGCCGCCTCACCCAGGCCGCGGCCTAGTTCCAGCCGATCGTTTCGAGGACCGGCTGTTCCGCGTCCTCGAACGCGGCGCAGCCGGTCAGGCGGCCGTAGATCGCCGACAGCTTGCGGAACACCGGGTCCCAGCCGTGCCGCAGCTCGGCCCGCAGGCGGGCGGCCTGGCCCAGGGCCACCATGTCGCGCGCGAACACAGACTCCACCGCCTCGGCGAAGGCGCGGGCTTCCGAGGCCGTGGCCAGGGCGCCGACGGTCTCGTCCACGGACTCGGCCACGCCGCCGGCCGCCACGCCGATCACCGGCAGGCCGCAGGCCATGGCCTCCAGCACGATCAGGCCGAAGGGTTCGTTGTCGTTGGCGTGGACGAAGGCGTCGCAGCCGGCCAGCACGGCGGCCAGGCTCTGCGGGTCGCGCTGATAGTCCATGCAGATCACCCGGTCGCTGGACGGCGCGCCGCCGCCGGCGCCCACGAACAGCAGCACATAGGGGTCGCCCAGCCGCTCGACCGCCTCGACCAGCACGTCCAGCTTCTTCTCGCGGGCCGGACGGCCGGCGAACACCAGGATGCGATGGCGGCTGGTCAGGCCCAGGCGCCGGCGCAGGGCCTCGCGGTCGCCGCGATGGGGATTGAAGATCTCGGTGTCGACGCCCAGCGGCAGGCCGATCGCGTCCTTGACGCCGGCCTCGATCAGCCGGCCGGCGATGAACTGGCTGGGGGCCACGGCCTGGTCGAACTGGCTGTAGATCGCCGCCCAGCGCTTCTGGACCGGCTTCTCGGCCCACTCGCCGATGTGCAAGGCGGCCAGGGCGCCGAGATCGGTATGGCAGAAGCCCACGACGGGCACGCCCAGGGCGTCGCCGGCCTTCAGGGCGGCCAGGCCGGGCGTGTACGGATCACCGGCCTCGATGATGTCGGGGCGCTGGCGGATCAGCCGCTCCATCCAGGCGTTCTTGACCACCGGCCAGCGATAGCCGTCGCCGAACGGCAGCGGCGCCGCGTAGATCGAAACCCGTCCGTGCCCGTCGTGTGCGTCGCGCGGACCGGGCACGACCAGGGTGTGGCGCACCTGCGGCCGATTCGCCGCGATCCAGGTCCGCTTCGAGTTCAGATAGCGGCGCACGCCGCCGCTGCGGGGCGCGTACAGCATGGTGGTGTCGACCAGCCTGATCGGCTTTCCGCCGGACCGGACCGCCTTGAACTGGGGGTCTTCCGCCTCGCCGAACGTCGAGAGCTGATCAAACCTCAAATCCATCACGCCGGAACCTCGCTTGTCAGCCGCGTCCGTCGTGACGGTCGCAGAGCCTTAAGACACTCACGGGGACGGAGGTTCCTCCGAAGCTGAACCGGTGTCCAGCGCTCGCAGCACGCCACGTCGCGAGAGGGCCTCGCGCAGCAGCATTTCGACCTGGGCGTTCACGCTACGCAGTTCGGCCGCCGCGAGGGTTTCGACGGCGGCCAGCACATCGGGTCGCACACGCATCAGAAACGCGCGGCGGCCGCTTTTCGGCGACTCTGGGGGGGACGCGGGCACCGGATCAGCCGTAGAGCGTGCCGGTGTTGACCACGGGCTGGGCCTCCCGGTCGGCGCAGAGCACCACCAGCAGGTTCGAGACCATCGCCGCCCGCCGCTCGTCGTCCAGGACGACGACGTCGCGCTCGCTCAGCTGCTGCAGGGCGTGTTCGACCATGCCGACCGCCCCGGCGACGATCGTGCGGCGGGCCGCCAGCACCGCCTCGGCCTGCTGGCGCTTGAGCATCGACCCGGCGATCTCGGGCGCATAGGCCAGGTGCATCAGGTGCGCCTCGTCGATCGCCACCCCGGCCACGGCGATCCGGGTGCGCAGGTCCTTCTCCAGGCGGTCGCCCACATGGGCGGCGTCGGCCCGCAGGGTGGGCTCGCCGCTGTCGTCGTGGTCGTAGGCGTAGTGCGAGGCGGTCTCGCGCAGGCCGGTCTCGATCTGGATGTTCACGAAGGTCACGTAATCGTCGACGTCGAACAGGGCCTGGGCGGTGTCCGACACGCGCCAGACGATGTTGGCGGCGATCTCGATCGGGTTGCCGCGCTTGTCGTTGACCTTCAGCGTCTCGCTGGTGACGTTGCGCACCCGCAGGCTGATCTTCTTGCGCCCGTACCAGGGCAGCACCCAGCGCAGGCCGGTCCGGCGGTCGGTGCCGACATAGGTCCCGAACAGGGTGACCACATAGGCCTCGTTCGGCTGCAGGGAGTAGAAGCCGCAGCTGGTCAGCAGGAACAGCACGATCAGCCCCGCCCCGCCCAGGACGCCGGGAGGTCCGCCCAGCTTGAAGCACCAGACGGCGGCGATCAGCATCAGGGGAAGCGACAGCAGCGGCGGCCCGCCGCCGATCCCGCCAAAGGCGTGTTCGGTCGATCGGTTGATATTCGGCGCGTCGGACATGGAGCCCTCCAGGGTTGATCGCAAAGTGATATCACTTTGATTGCTTATGGCAAGGCTCGGCCCGACCGCGTACGCAGGGGGCGCGGATATGGTCGGGAGCTCTGATGGCGCGGTTTCTCTTCACCACCTGGGAAGGCGGCGGCCATGTGCAGCCCATGCTGCTGGTCGCCCGCGACCTGGCGGCGCGCGGCCACGCGGTGCTGGTCCTCAGCGATCCGTGCAACGCGCCTGACGCCGCGGCCTTGGACGTGCCGTTCCGCGCCTGGACAACCGCCCCCTTCCAGACCGGCAAGTCCCGCGACGACGACCGCCTGAAGGACCACGAGGCCGACAATCCGCTGGCGGTGATCCAGCGCCTGCTGGACCGCGTGATGGCCGGCCCGGCCCTCGCCTACGCCCACGACACCCTGGCCGCGATCGACGCCTTCGCGCCGGACGTCGTCGTCTCGCAGGAGCTGCTGCTGGGCCCGATGGCCGCGGCGGAGGCCCGGGGCCTGTCGCTGGCCCTCCTGGCCGCCAATATCTGGTCGCTGCCGACGATGCCCGGCGCGCCGCCGTTCGGGGCCGGCATGCTTCCCGCCGCCAACGACGAGGAACGCGGCATGCACGCCATGGTCGGCCAGATGAGCCGGACCTTCTTCCAGGCCGGCCTCCCCGACCTGAACGCCGCCCGCGCCGCCCTGGGCCTGGCGCCGCTGGAGGACCTGTTCGCTCAGCTCGACGGCGCCCGGGCGATCCTGCTGGCCACCAGCAAGGCCTTCGACTTCGCGCCGGAACCCCTGCCCGCCCCCTTCGCCCATGTCGGTCCCTATCTGGCCGATCCGGCCTGGGTCCAGCCGCTCGCCCCGCCGCCGGACGACGCGCCGCTGGTCGTGGTGTCGTTCTCCAGCCTCTACCAGGCGCAGGAGCCGGTGCTGCGGGCGATCATCGCCGCCCTGGGTCAACTGCCGGTGCGCGGCGTGGTCACCACGGGGCCGACGATCGATCCCGCCGAGTTCGAGGCCCCCGCCAACGTCGCCGTCGTCCGCAGCGCCCCGCACGGCGCCCTGCTGGAGGACGCCGCCCTGTTCGTCACCCATGCCGGCCACGGCTCGGCCCTGCGGCCGCTGATGGCGGGCGTACCTCTGCTGTGCCTGCCGATGGGGCGCGACCAGAACGACAACGCCGCCCGGATAGTCCATCGCGGCGCCGGCCTGACCCTGCCGGCCGACGCGGACTCCGACGCCATCGCCGCGGCCGTGCGCTGCCTGCTGGACGAGCCGGCGTTCCGAACCGCCGCCCAGACCCTGGGCGCGGCCATCCGCGCCGACGAAGCCGCCCGCGACGCGGCGGCCGTGCTGGAAGGCCTCGCGCCCTAGGCCTCGGCCACCGCGATCCGCACCTCGCCGCTGTCGTGCTTCGCGCCGAAGGCCAGCAGGCGCTCGCCCTCTTCCGCCAAGGCTTTGGCGACAGGCTTGGCGACCTTGTCGAACAGCTCCACGTGCAGGATCGACGCCGCCTTGCCGTCCTCGATGCGCCAGCGTCCGGCCGTGACGCCGTCGACCAGCACGGCTGCCCGCACGACGCCGTTGACCGTGTAGAGCCGGCGCTTGTGCTCGGCCGACATGATCCGCGACCGGTCATCGTGGCCCAGCAGCACGTTGTCGAACTCGCCCAGGAACCTGACCGGTGCCTCGGCGTCGCCCGGCGGCCGCTCGGCCTCGGGCAGGTCGAACAGCTCCGCGTCGTCTTCGCCCCGGAAGACCGCCAGCGACGGCCGGAGCGCATCGAAGACCGGCGCCAGGCGGGTGAGCCCCAGCCAGGTCTGGGCGTCGGCGACCGTGGCCGGGCCGAACGCCGCCAGATAGCGCCGCACCAACTCGGGCAGGTCCAGGCCCGGCTTGGGCGTGGCGAGGCGGTCCGCCATCGCCGCGAGGGTCGGCTGGCCGCTTCGTCCCCATAGGCCGCGCGGCGGCAGCTGCAGCATCGGCAGGCGGACGCGGGCCGCCATGGCCAAGGCCTGGGGATCGCGCCCGGGCCAGCGCTCGGCCAGGGCGTCGCGAAGCTCGGTCGCGGTGAGCGCGCCCTGGCGCAACAGGTCCCGCGCGGCCGATGCGATCTCGTCCGGCTCCAGCCCCGCCAGGGCGCGGCCGTGGACGCTTCCCTCGGTCAGGACCCGGTCGAGGCCGCGCTGGACCAGGGGACGGATCGCCGCGAAGTCGGCCGCCATCGCCACGTGCAAGGTTCCGCGCATCAGGGTCCCCCGCGCGACGTAAAGATCCTCCAGCCGGGCCGACAGGTCCTGGGGCGCGAAGGTCTTCAAACGGGTCCACAGGGCGAAATAGGGTGCGGGGGCGGCCTGGGCCTGGAGGGCGATCAACCGGTTCAGCGCCTCGGGCGCCGAGAGGTCGGCGCGCGCCAGAAGATGCTGTCGCGCCAGCAACGCCCGGTTCAACGCCCGCCGATCCAAGATTTCCGCCATCCGCCGTACCTAGACCGGCTCGCCGCCGGCAAGCGGCGCGGCGAACGTCACGCGATAGAAGGCCGTCTCCCGCCCCTCGACGCCGAAATCGTTGTCAGTGCTGAGCAGCAGGTCGCGATCCGAAAGCAACGCCATGCCCTCCAGATCGGCGTCGATCTCGGGCCAATCGTCGGTCGACAACACCAGGGTCTTGGTCAGCACGGGCGCGTCCAGGGTCACGCGATAGAGCTTGGACGTCCGCGAAATCCGCTCGAGCACCAACAGCCGGTCGCCGCCCAGCGACACGGCCTCGGAGATCTTCAGGTCGTCCGGCCCCACCGGCCCGCCCTGGGCGTCGCGACGGAAGGTCTCCGGCGCGTCGAACGGATAGAAATGCTCGGCCAGCGGCGCGCCGGTCCGGGCGTCCAGCGTCCAGAGCCGGGCGCGTCCTCGCCCTTCGTCGTCGGTCTCGTCCTCCGGCGCCAGCGGGCTTTGCAGGATCACGTGCAACCGCGTCTCGTCAGGCGACAGGGCGACGGCCTCGAAGCCGCGGTTCAGGCGACGGCGCGCGGACAGGGGCGGCAGCACGGCCTCGACGCGATAGGCCGCGCCCGCCAGGGCCGCCCCCTCGCCTTCCGGAACCCAGCGCGCCTGGACCACGCCGTCGGCCGCCACGACCAGGATCGAGGGCCCGTATTCGTCGGCCACTCGGAACGTCCCGTCGGCCAGGGCCACGACCCCTTCGGTGTCGCCGCCGGCCAGGCTGTGGCCCAGCGGGGCGCCCGACAGGTCGAAGGCCGGCTCCATCGCCGCCATGTCCCCGCCGGGGCCCGGAAGCCCGTCGAAGGCCGCGCCCGTCGCGTCGCGCAACGGCAGGACCTGGAGGCAGGCGACCGTGTCGCCCTCGACGCGCAGCTGGACCAGCATCGGACCGATCGCCGGGCTCGGCATGATCTTGGCCCCCTCCCGCCCGGCCAAGCCCGACAGATGCGCCAAGCCATGATCGTCGACCGCGGGACCGATCTTGAGGTTGGGGCCGCGATCCCCGATCGCCCACACCACGCCCGGCGGATCGCCCGCGCGCCGCGCCAGGCCCGAGCCCAGGCCCAAGGTGATCCGCAGGCGCCCGCGCGGCGTCTCGACCGCATCGAGGACCTGGTCGATCCAGGTCAGGCGCGTGATGGTGATGTCGGCGGGTTCGTCGGCCATGGCCGATCAGTGCGGGCGTCGACGGCGAATGTCCATCGCCGACCGGGTCCCGGTCTTGGTGGGCGGTGAGGGGATCGAACCCCCGACCCTCTCGGTGTAAACGAGACGCTCTACCGCTGAGCTAACCGCCCCAAGGCCAATCGGACCTAAGCCTTTTCAGGTCCGTTCGAGGCGGACGAGGCCAAGACGGACGAGGATGTGGGAGATACCCCGTCCGCCCGGGAAAGTCCTGCATAGAAAAAGGCGGGACGCCGTCGGGCGTCCCGCCCTTCCAAATCCTGTACTGGATCAGCCGTTCAGCGTGGTCTTCAGACCTTCGCCGACCTGGAACCGGGCGGTCTTCGACGCCGGACGGTTCACGGTCTCGCCGGTGCGCGGGTTGCGCGCGGTGCCCGCGGCGCGGGAGACGGCCTTGAAGGTGCCGAAGCCGACCAGACGCACGTCCTGGCCCGATTTCAGCGAACTGGTGACGGCGTCGATGAAAGCCTCGAGAGCGTCCTTAGCCTGGTTCTTGTTGATGCCCGCCTTTTCGGCGATCGCCGTGACGAGTTCGGCCTTTGTGGTCATGTTCTTCTCCCAGCATGAAAGCGGCGGCGCCGGCTTCAGCTCACGCCGCTTCGCTCGACCGGGAGTATGCGGGGTTCAGACGGCCCGTCAAACAAAGGCGGCGCGGAAAATCTCCGCGCCGCCTAAGTTATCACCAATAAGTTACTCTTAGTGGGTCAGAACAGCGTCACTGTCGCCGTCGTCGACCTTCGCAGTTGCAGCAATCGGCTCATCCTCTTCACTCCACTCGATCGGCGTCAGCGGCCCCGTGAGGGCATGCTTCAGCACTTCGTCGGCCGTGGAGACCGGGATGATTTCCAGTCCGTCCTTCACGCTTTGCGGGACGTCGGCCAGGTCCTTCTCGTTCTCCTGAGGGATCAGGACCGTCTTCACGCCGGAGCGCAGGGCGGCCAGCAGCTTCTCCTTCAGGCCGCCGATCGCGGTGACCCGGCCCCGCAGGGTGATCTCGCCGGTCATGGCGATGTCCTTGCGGATCGGGATGCCGGTCAGCACCGAGACCATGGCCGTGACCATGGCGGCGCCGGCCGACGGACCGTCCTTGGGCGTCGCGCCGTCAGGCACGTGCACGTGGACGTCGGTCTTCTCGAACACCGGCGGCTTGACGCCGAACTGCAGGGCCCGCGAGCGGACATAGCTGTGGGCCGCCGAGATCGACTCCTTCATCACTTCCTTGAGGTTGCCGGTGACCGTCATGCGGCCCTTGCCCGGCATCTTCACGGCTTCGATGGTCAGGATGTCGCCGCCGAACTCCGTCCAGGCCAGACCGGTGACGATGCCGACCTGGTCGACTTCGTCGGTCTCGCCGTAACGGTACTTCCGCACGCCGGCGTACTTGGCCAGACGCTCGTCGTCGATCGTGATCGAGGTGAGCTTCTCGCGCGCCAGGTCACGGACCGTCTTGCGGGCCAGGGCGCCCAGTTCCCGCTCCAGCGACCGCACGCCGGCTTCCCGGGTGTAGTAGCGGATCAGGTCGCGGATGGCCTTTTCCGGCACGACGAATTCCGACGGCTTCAGGCCGTGGTCCTTCATCTGCTTGGGCAGGACGTGACGCTTGGCGATCTCGACCTTCTCGTCCTCGGTGTAGCCGGGGATGCGGATGATCTCCATGCGGTCCAGCAGGGGCTGGGGCATGTTGAGGCTGTTGGCCGTGGTGACGAACATCACCTGCGACAGGTCGTAGTCGACCTCCAGGTAGTGGTCGCCGAAGGTCCCGTTCTGAGCCGGGTCCAGCACTTCCAGCAGGGCCGAGGACGGGTCGCCGCGATAGTCGCTGCCCATCTTGTCGATCTCGTCCAGCAGGACGAAGGCGTTGGTGGTCTTCGCCTTCTTCATGGTCTGGATGATCTTGCCGGGCATCGAGCCGATGTAGGTCCGGCGGTGACCGCGGATCTCGGCCTCGTCGCGCACGCCGCCCAGCGAGATGCGGGCGAACTCGCGACCGGTCGCCTTGGCCAGCGAGCGGCCCAGCGAGGTCTTGCCGACGCCCGGAGGACCGACCAGGCACAGGATCGGGCCCTTCAGCGAGTTGGTGCGCGCCTGGACGGCCAGGTATTCAAGGATGCGCTCCTTGACCTTCTCCAGGCCGTAGTGGTCCTCCTCGAGGATCGCCTCGGCCTCGACCAGGTCGATCTTCTTGGTCTTGGCCTTGCCCCACGGGATCGACAGCATCCAGTCCAGATAGTTCCGGACCACGGTGCTCTCGGCCGACATCGGGCTCATGTTGCGCAGCTTCTTCAGTTCACCCTCGGCCTTGGCCCGGGCTTCCTTGGAAAGCTTGGTCTTCTTGATGCGCTTTTCGAGCTCGATCAGCTCGTCGCGCTGATCGTCGGGGTCGCCCAGCTCGCGCTGGATCGCCTTCATCTGCTCGTTCAGATAGTACTCGCGCTGGGTCTTCTCCATCTGGCGCTTCACGCGCGAGCGGATTTTCTTCTCGACCTGCAGCACCGAGATCTCGCCCTCCATCAGGGCGAAGACCTTCTCCAGGCGCTTCACGACGTCGAAGATTTCCAGCAGGTGCTGCTTGTCGCCGATCTTGACCGACAGGTGGGCCGAGATGCTGTCGGCCAGCTTGCCCGGCTCGGCGATCTGCGGGATCGAGGCCAGGGCCTCGGGCGGCACCTTCTTGTTCAGTTTGACGTAGTTCTCGAACTGCTCGACGACCGCGCGCGACAGCGCCTCGGCCTCGGGGCCGACGCCCTGGTCCTCGTTCACCTCGCCGACCTGGGCCTCGTAATAGGCCTCCTGGTCGGTGAAGCGCACGACGGCCGCGCGGCCCTTGCCCTCGACCAGCACCTTCACGGTGCCGTCGGGCAGCTTCAGCAGTTGCAGGACGGTGGCGAGGACGCCGACGTCGTAGATGTCGGCGGGGGCCGGATCGTCGTCGGCCGAGTTCTTCTGGGTGACCAGAAGGATCTCCTTGCCGCCGCGCATCACCTCTTCGAGGGCGCGAACGGACTTGTCACGCCCGACGAACAACGGGACCACCATGTGCGGGAACACAACGATATCCCGCAGGGGCAGCACAGGAAGCGTACGAATCTCAGACATGATGCTTTCTACTCCTGGCCGGCGCGTTGCACTCGCGCTCGGCCACGCGGGCCGCCGTCACCCAGACGATGCGCCTGAGTCGTACGGCCCGTCCGCTCGGGACTGAGCGGATGTTCGTTATTTATGTGGACCTTTTGCAACACGGTTCAAGCGCACTCGCCCGGTAGCGGCGACGGGTCGCGGACCAGCGGTCAAGGTGCAACGCCCATGCCCCCCGCCCTGCTCCACCATGCATGATCCGTGCTGCCGCGTGAGCCGGGACGCCTAAGTCCTGCCGCCGCCCGGATTTTTTCGGACGCGCCCGGCGCCAAGCGTCACGACGCGCGAAGGTCCACTGTGACGAAAAGGGCGCGCCCGGCGAGGCCGGACGCGCCCGATTTGGCGAGCTTCGCCGAAAGGCCTAGGCCGAAGCGGCCCCGCCCTTCTTCTCGGCGTAGATCAGCAGCGGCTGGGCCCGGCCTTCGACGACCTCGGCGTTGACCACCACTTCCTCGACGCCCTCGTAGTTGGGCAGCTCGAACATGGTCTCCAGCAGGATGCCTTCCATGATCGAGCGCAGGCCGCGCGCGCCGGTCTTGCGGGCGATGGCCTTCTTGGCGACGCCGTGCAGGGCGTCGTCGGTGAAGGTCAGGCCGATGTTCTCCATCTCGAACAGGCGCTGGTACTGCTTGACGAAGGCGTTCTTCGGCTCGGTCAGGATCTTCACCAGGGCGGCCTCGTCGAGGTCCTCCAGGGTGGCGATCACCGGCAGACGGCCGATGAATTCCGGGATCAGGCCGAAGCGCTGCAGGTCGTCGGGCTCGACGCCGCGCAGGATCTCGCCCGTGCGACGCTCCTCCGGATCCGCCACCTTCGCGCCGAAGCCGATCGACTTGGCCTGGCCGCGCGCCGAGATGATGCGCTCCAGGCCGGCGAAGGCGCCGCCGCAGATGAACAGGATGTTGGTGGTGTCGACCTGCAGGAACTCCTGCTGCGGATGCTTGCGCCCGCCCTGCGGCGGCACGGAGGCGACGGTGCCTTCCATGATCTTCAGCAGGGCCTGCTGCACGCCCTCGCCCGACACGTCGCGGGTGATCGACGGATTGTCGGACTTGCGGCTGATCTTGTCGATTTCATCGATGTAGACGATGCCGCGCTGGGCGCGCTCGACGTTGTAGTCGGCGGCTTGCAGCAGCTTCAGCACGATATTCTCGACGTCCTCGCCGACGTAACCGGCTTCGGTCAGCGTCGTGGCGTCGGCCATCGTGAACGGCACGTCGATGATTCGAGCCAGGGTCTGGGCCAGCAGGGTCTTACCCGTACCGGTCGGACCGACCAGCAGGATGTTCGACTTGGCCAGCTCGACGTCGTTGTTCTTCGAGGCGTGGTTGAGGCGCTTGTAGTGATTGTGCACCGCCACGGCCAAGACCTTCTTGGCGTGGTTCTGCCCGATCACGTAATCGTCCAGGACTTCGCAAATCTCGCGCGGCGTCGGAACGCCGTCCTTGGACTTCACGAAGGCGATCTTGTGCTCTTCACGGATGATATCCATGCAGAGTTCGACGCATTCATCACAGATGAACACCGTCGGGCCGGCGATGAGCTTGCGCACCTCGTGTTGGCTCTTTCCGCAGAAAGAACAGTACAGGGTGCTCTTGGTATCGCCGCTCGCGGCTTTCGTCATGGTCGCTTCTCACGCTAGGGCGGTCCAGGCCGAAGCCGAAACCACCGACTCCTTAGCGCCTAACCCGCCACCGAAGTAGCAGGATATCCGCCGGGAGTTGTCTAATCCTTGACATTCCCCGATCCGGACGCACGGCACAAGCCTTGGAGCCGATTTACAGCCCCCAAGTTCGTGGATGATGCATACGGTTTCATGGAATTCTTCTCTAAGATGGCGTTCCAGACCCTCAACGCAAGACGGCGGCGGTTCGCTCCGCGCGACACTCTGGCGCGAGCGTCCCTGAATCCGCGAAGAGCTTAGCGGTGGAAGCGGAATCGTGATGCAAGACGGGCTCGGTTGCGGGGCGCGTGAGCGCGGAGACGAATGGCGAAACGTTCACTGATGGCCAAGGGCCTTTCGGCCTCGACGCCGATGACGGGGGATTTGCACGAGGGCCCTCCCCTGGTCGCTTTCGATTTCGACGGCACCCTGACGGTTCGCGACAGCTTCACGGCCTTCCTGAAGTGGCGGGTCAGCCCCGCGCGGCATTTCATGGGCATGGTGCGGCTGTTCCCCGCCGCCGTCGGCTACGTGTTCGACCGCAACCGGGGCAAGATCAAGGCCGCCGCAGTCCGGGAATTCCTGCGCGGCGTGCCCCTGGAGCAGCTGGAGAAGGAGGCCCGCGCCTTCGCCCAGTCCGAGGCGCCCAAGCTGTTCCGCCCCGACGCACTGGCCGTCTGGCGGCGCTGGCGGGCCAAGGGCGCCAAGCTGGTGATCGTCACCGCCTCGCCCGACGTGGTGGTGGCCCCGTTCGCCCGCGGCCTGGGCGCCGACGTCTTGATCGGGTCGAAACTGATGATCAGCACCGACGACAAGGTGCTGGGTCCCCTGCTCGGCGCCAACTGCCGGGGCCCCGAGAAGGTGGTTCGCCTGAAGGAGGTCTTCGGCGACGATTTGTCGCTGGCCGCCGCCTATGGCGACACCTCCGGCGACCGCGAGATGCTGGCGATCGCCCACGAGAAGGGCTACCGCATCTTCCGGGGCAAGCCGGGCTAGCCCGCCGGGATCGTCAGCAAGGGCGCGTGGGTCGCGCCCTCCTCGTCATTGAGGAACAGCAGCATCTGCGTCAGCAGGAAGATCCGGCGCGAGTGTTCGTCCGCCCCGTCGATCCAGAACCACCGCCCGCGATAACGCACTGAGGCGTAGGCGTCGGCCGGCGCCTTGGGGCCGCTGTGCACGCGGATCAATGCGTCGGCGCGCGGAACCGCGCTCTCGCCGATCTCCACGCCCAGCGCGAGTTCACTGAGGATCTCGAACATCGAGCGGGTGGCCAGGGCCAGCTCGTTCTCGCCGCCGACCTTGGCGAAGACGACGGTGCTTTCGCCGCCGTCGAACCGTAGGCCCAGAGCCTGCTTCAGCAGGGCCAGGTCCGCTCGGTCGACGTCGCTGATGTCGGCCCCGACCATGGCGCTGCCCGAATAGGTCTTGTCGCGCTCCTTCAGCCGCACGGAGATGGCCCCGCTCCGCTGCAGGCGGCGGAAGGCGCCCGCGACCTCGGTGAACTTCGGATCGACCTTCTGCTGGAAGAGATCGGCATGGCTGGCGTTGGTCACGCCGTTGATCGAGCGGACGCCGACGTTCAGCAGGTCGTCGGAGGCCCACCCCGCCTCCATCATCGCCAGCAACGAAGCCGGCGGCATCGGCGCCAGCATGCTGCGCGCGAACCGCGAGCCCGTGACCGGGGTGTAGGTGACGGTGGGCGTCTCGCGCAGCAGCACCTCGCCGCCCGCCGAGCCGCCGTCGGAGTCCGAGGCGGGATCCAGGGTCGCGCCCATGTGAGCCGAGGCCTCACGGGTGTACTGGCTGATGACCGAGGTCACGTTCAGGAACAGCGGGGCGTCGCCGTACCGGATGGCGACAATGTTGGAGAGCAACTGCTGCTTTTCGCTGTCGCGCAGCTTGTCGACATAGTCGACACGATCCACCCCGACCTGCCGGACGCCCAGGCTGGTGCAGCCGCCCAGCGCCAGGGAAACAGCCAGGATCGGGGCGGCGAACTTGCCCAGCGGCATTCCGGACTCCGAGACTGTCGAAGGCGGATCGGCCGCCTGCGTCAGAAACAAAAGACCGGTGGAGCTAGGGGCGTTGCATTCTAGCGCGGCTTGCGCCCCGCCGCGGCGTCGATCCGCGCCACGGTCTGGGCGTGCGAGCGGCACATGTAGAAGCCCGGCTTGATCGTGCCGTAGCCCTTGGTCTTGGCGGCGTAGATCTTTCCGCCGGCGTTCGCCCGCCAGACGATCGGCTCCGAGCGGCAATAGCTCTTGGCGGCCTCCAGCGTCGTGAAGGTTCGCGGCGCCAGGGCGGTCGGCGTGTTCTGGGAGGAGTACGGATTGGCGCAAACCACCGGGTCGCATTGCGCGTGAGCCGAGGCGGCCAGCGCCAGCACCGCGCCCGACAGACCGAACGCCGCCACGCGGCTGAACTTGAAGGCCATGGCTTGAACTCCCCCTGAGGTCCGCATTTCACATGCGCCGCGGCCCGAAGACAAACCAAAGTTATCCGAAATGAAAAAGCCGCCGACCTCGCGGCCGACGGCTTTTCCAAAGCTTCAAGGACTGAGAGAGGCCTAGGCCTTCTCGTCCGAGGCGTCGCGGTTCTCGTTGATGTGGTCGATCAGGCCCCAGGCCTTGGCTTCCTCGGCGCTCATGAAGTTGTCGCGGTCCAGGTCGCGCTCGACCTCGTCATAGGTGCGGCCGCAGTGCTTGACGTAGATCTCGTTCAGGCGGCGCTTGGTCTTCGCGATGTCCTCGGCGTGACGCATGATGTCCGAGGCCTGGCCGCGGAAGCCGCCCGACGGCTGGTGGACCATGATGCGGGCGTTCGGCAGGGCGATGCGCTGGCCGGGAGCGCCGGCGCAGAGCAGCAGGCTGCCCATCGAGGCGGCCATGCCCATGCACACCGTCGACACCGGGCTCTTGATGTACTGCATGGTGTCGTAGATCGCGAGACCCGCGGTCACCACGCCGCCCGGCGAGTTGATGTACATGGCGATTTCCTTCTTGGGGTTCTCGGACTCCAGGAAGAGCAGCTGGGCGCAGATCAGGCTGGCCATCCCGTCTTCGACGGGACCGGTCAGGAAGATGATCCGCTCTTTCAACAGACGGGAGAAGATGTCGAACGCCCGCTCGCCGCGGCTGGTCTGTTCGACCACCATCGGCACGAGGTTCATCGCCGTCGCCATCGGATCATACATAGGGATCGCCCTTTTTAATCGTGTCTGGGCGGCGCGAGCACGAATCGGCCCCGCGCGCCGTCGTCAACGCATATCGCGTGGCCCTTAACAGGTTGCAAGGAGCCGGGGCGAAGCTTCCGCCACGAAAAAGGGCGCGGCCCTCGCGGACCGCGCCCTCTTCGCGTCGGGTGACGGAAGCCTTAGCCGCCGTAGCCTTCCGGCAGATCGTCTTCTTCCAGGAGCTCTTCCTTGGAGACTTCCTTTTCCTCGATCTTGGCCTTGCCGAAGATCAGGTCGACGACCTTGTCTTCATAGATCGGGGCGCGCAGGGCGGCCTGCAGGTCGGCGCGCTGGCGATACATGTCGAACACCTGCTGGGCCTGCGGGCCGTACTGGCGGGCTTCGCGCATCATGGCGTCGGCCAGTTCCTGCTCGGTGACGGCCACGTCGTTCTTGCGGCCGATCTCGGCGAGCACCAGACCCAGGCGCACGCGGCGCTCGGCGATCTTCTTGTACTCGTCCTTCAGCTGGTCCTCGGTCTTGCCTTCGTCCTCGGGCGGCAGGCCGCCTTGCGACTTGTCGGCCTGGACCTGTTGCCAGATGCCGGCGAACTCGGCGTCGACCATGCGCGGCGGCAGGGCGAAGTCGTGCTTGCTGTCCAGGATGTCCAGCAGGGCGCGCTTCAGCTTGAAGCGCGAGCTGTTGGCGTAGCGGCCTTCCAGGTTCGACTTGAGCAGGTCCTTCAGGGCCTGCAGGTCCGACAGGCCCAGGCGCTTGGCCAGCTCGTCGTCCGGCTCGGCGTCGACCGGGGCGCGCACTTCCTTGACGGTGGTGGCGAACTCGGCGTCCTTGCCGGCCAGATTGGCGGCTTGGTAGTCGGCCGGGAAGGTCACCTTCACGGTGACGACGTCATCCGGCTTGGCGCCGACCAGCTGGTCTTCGAAGCCCGGGATGAACTGGCCCGAACCCAGCGTCAGCTCGGCGTCGTTGGCGGTGCCGCCGTCGAAGGCCACGCCGTCGATGGTGCCGACGAAGTCGATCAGCAGCTGGTCGCCGTCCTTGGCCTTCAGGGACTTGCCCGTGCGCGGCGCGTAGGTGCGGGCCTGCTTGGCCAGATCGGCCAGGGCCTCGCCGACTTCGGCGTCCGAGACCTTGTAGACCGGCTTGGTCAGCTCGATCGAGGCGGGGTCGATCGGTTCGAATTCCGGCATCACCTCGACGGCCAGTTCGAAGGCCAGGTCCTCGCCGCCGGCGAGCACCTTGTCCATGTCGGACGACGGCTTCAGGTCCGGCTGGCCGGCGGGGCGCAGCTTGTTGTCTTCCAGGACCTTCTGGGTCCCTTCGTTCAGCGTCGCCTCGATGACTTCGCCCATCAGGGCCTTGCCGTACAGGCGGCGAACGTGGGCGGTCGGCACCTTGCCGGGACGGAAGCCCTTGACGTTCATCTGGGGCGCGACTTCGGCGATACGGGCCTCGAGACGCGTGGCGAGTTCACTCGCGGGCACCGTCACGCCATAAACGCGGCTGAGGCCTTCGCCCGACTTTTCAACGATCTGCATCGACATTCTTAGCTTCTCGGCTCTTCGGGCGCCCGCGCCCGTCGTCCGCCCCAGGGGTCAAAACATCAAAGCCGCCCACGTCACCGGGGCGGCGAAAGAGCGCCCTTATGTCACGCGTTTCGCGACCATCCAAGGGCATTGGTGCACTCTCACGGGCCATTGACCCGATAAAGCGGCGCGTCCGCCGGGCGCGAGGCCCGACGGCGTGGTGCGGATGAGAGGACTCGAACCTCCACGCCTCTCAGCGCCAGAACCTAAATCTGGTGCGTCTACCAGTTTCGCCACATCCGCACGATGCGCCGCAGCGGGTTAGACATGCCCGGCCGGCTTGGCAAGTCGCCAGGCGATCGCGACCGCCGACTCGCCCCTTCAGCGACCTTCCGGCGGCGCATCCGCGAAGCGCGAAAATTTCTTCGGAACACCGGGAACAAAGAAGAGGCCGGCCGGTTATGCAGATGTCCGCGGCTGTTCAAGAACGCCCCGGATTTACGCCGGCCCGGGCCATGCCCCCCCGACTGACGCCCGGGCCGGTGTTTCCCCCTGAAAACCAAGAGAGTCGGCGCGGAACGATCTCGCCCCGGATGGGTTTGCGTCTCAGTCCGTCCCCGGGTGAGCGCGTCATGGAAACCATCGAAGTCGTCCAAGATGAAAAAGGCTGGACCGTGAAGCACGGTTCGCGCGTGCTCTTCATCGACACCGTCGAGGAGCGCACCTTCCAGACGGCGCTGGCCATCAGCCACACCCTGTTCGACGAGGGCGTCCGCACCCAGGTCGTCCTGGTCCGGCGCGACCACTAAGCGCGCGCTCGCGCCTTCCACAGCCTGCGCAACACGGCGGTCGACAGGTCCGGCAGGTCCTCGGCGATCAGGCCCGGCCCATACGCCGCGCCCGCTTCGGCGTGGATCCAGGCTGCCGCGCACGCCGCCTCGAAACTCTCCATGCCCTGGGCGATCAGGCCGGCGATGAACCCGGCCAGCACGTCGCCCGCGCCGGCCGTCGCCAGCCAGGGCGCGCCGTTCAGGCCGACCGCCGCCCGGCCGTCGGGCGCGGCGACCACCGTGTCCGGCCCCTTCAGCAGGACCACCGCCCCGGCCCGCCGCGCGGCCTCCCGCGCCGCCGCGATGCGCTCGGGCGAGGCCGCCAGCAGCCCGGGAAAGACCCGCTCGAACTCGCCGGGATGCGGGGTCAGCACGTCGTCGCGGTCCAGGGCCGAGAACAGGGCGGCCGGGTCCTCGGCGAAGCTGGTCAGGGCGTCGGCGTCGATGACCAGGGCCGCGCCGTTGCGGGCCAGGGCGAAGACGTGCCGCATGGTCGCCTCCCCCACCCCGGCCGCGGGTCCGATCACCACGGCGTCCGCATTCGCCGCGCGGGTCTGCAGGTCGTATTCGCTCTCGAACGGGGCCAGCATGATCGCTTCCAGGTGGGCGGCGTTGACGGCCAGGGCGTTGGGCGGCGACAGCACGGTCACCACCCCGGCCCCGATCCGCAGGGCCCCGCGCGCCGCCAGCCGGGCCGCGCCGGTGTTCCAGGCCTCGCCGCTGACCGCCATCATCCGTCCGCGCGCGTGCTTGTGGGCGTCGATCGCCGGCCACGGGAAGCGCTCGGCCCAGAGGCCGGGCTCGTTCTCGAGCAGACGCCCCTCGCCGATCTCCTCCAGGCCGATATCGGCCACCACCACCTCGCCGCACGCGGCCCGCCCCTGCGCCAGGACGTGCGCGGGCTTGCGCCGGTGGAAGGTGACGGTCAGCTCGGCCTTCACGGCCCGCTCGCCCAGGGGAAGCCCGGTGTCGCCCAGGATCCCGCTGGGAACATCGACGGCGACGATCCGCGCCGCGCCCGGCATGACCCGCGCCAGGCGGTCGGCCTCACCCTCGAGCGGTCGCGACAGGCCCGCCCCGAACAGGCAATCGATATAGAGCGCCGACGAGCCGGGCTCCGAAACCAGCGGACCGACCTCGCCCTTCCAGCGGGCGGCGGCCCACTGGGCGGCGGGACTGGCCGGCGGCGCCAGCGCCTCGACCCGCACCGGCCAGCCTCGACGCTTCAGATGCCGGGCGATCACATAGCCGTCGCCGCCGTTGTCGCCCGGTCCGCACCACACCACCGTGGCACAGCGGGCGTAGCGTTCGCGGACGACCTCGGCCACGGCGCGGCCGGCGCGCTCCATCAGCACGGCGGTCGGGGTTCCGGCCTCGGCGGCCGCGCGGTCCGCCGCGGTCATCTCGGCGACGGTCATGATCTCGCGCGGCACGGCGGCTCCTCTCTCCAACTCTACAGCACCTGGGTGGAGGCCTCTTGGCCCTTTTCGACCAGGATCAACGCGCCGTCGACCACATCGAACACCGTGACCGACACGTGGTCGGGCCGGAACGCCGCCACCGCCTCGTCGCCCGTCGCCGCCGACACCGCCGCGTTCAGGGCCACGAAATGGCTGAACACCGCCGCGCCGGGATGCGAGGCCACGCCCTCGGCCACCTGCCGGGTCCAGGCGACATAGTCCAGATCGCCCTGGATATCGCGCCATCGTCCCTGGAAGGCCTGGCGCAGCCAACCGGGCCGCGCTTCGGCGTCCAGGGCCGCCGGCGTCGGGATCTCGCCGACCCGGGGATCGATCTCGACCGGCACGCCCAGGGCGTCGGCCAGCGGCTGGGCCGTTTCGCGGCAACGCCGCAGCGGCGAGCTGACCACCCGGGACGGGCGCTCCCCCTCGGGCAAGGCCAGCAGGCGCCCGGCCACCGCCCTCGCCTGCTCGGCGCCCGCGGGGTCCAGTCCCGGGTCCGGATCGCTGTCGCCCCAAGTCGAGGCGGGACGGCCGTGGCGGATCATCCGAATGCGGTTCATGGCCTTCCCCGTCCTCGCAATATCTTCCCGGTCGCGCCCGTGACGCCGGATGTTGTTCCAAGATTTCCCGGCCGGCCTGGGCGCGCTTCACCGTCGAAACGTGCGAACGCGCAAAAACCAACCCCGACTTCTCCGCCACGTCCGTCGCGGATTCCGCCACAATCTTCAGCAGTTTTCGAATCGGCGACGCATTTTTGGCCATTCCGCCGAAACGCCCGCGACGCCCTCCCGCCTCGCACCATGCGCGTTCGGACCGGTTCTTCGTCCCAGAAACGGCGGTTTCGACGATCCTCGATCCGCAATCGACGCTCCCGGAGCGGTTTGGGCGCCCAAACACGCACTGATGAAGTTTCAGGCTTTACGTGCACAAATAATGATCAATGAGCCAAACTCGACAGAACTCGGCCCATAAAGCGCGTCAGCACGCTTGTGAGCCGACAGGCCGGCGTGCTCCGTGCCGCTCAGTCAGCGGCGCCCGCGCCGTATGGGCGTGAAAGAAGTCTGATGAAAAAGATCGAAGCCGTCATCAAGCCGTTCAAGCTGGATGAGGTCAAAGAGGCGCTTCAGGACATGGGCGTGCAGGGCATGACCGTGCTGGAAGCCAAGGGCTACGGCCGCCAGAAGGGCCACACCGAGCTCTATCGCGGCGCCGAGTACGTCGTCGACTTCCTCCCCAAGATCAAAGTCGAAGTCGTGGTCGAAGACAGCCAGTTGGACGCCGCGCTCGAAGCCATCACCAACGCCGCCCGCACGGGCCGCATCGGCGACGGCAAGATTTTCGTGTCGGAGATCACGGAAGTCGTCCGCATCCGTACCGGAGAAACCGGCCCGTCCGCCGTCTAGGCCCGGACCGAAACCGCTTAACGCTCAAAGGGGATAACGATGAGCACCGCCAAGCAAATCCTGGACCTGATCAAGGAAAAGGACGTCAAGTACGTCGACGTCCGTTTCACCGACGTGCGCGGCAAGCTGCAGCACGTGACCTTCGACATCGATCTGGTCGATGACGACTTCCTCAACGACGGCACCATGTTCGACGGCTCGTCGATCGCCGGCTGGAAGGCCATCAACGAGTCGGACATGAAGCTGCGTCCCGACCTGACCAGCGCGATCATCGACCCGTTCTACCAGCAGACCACCCTGGCGCTGTTCTGCGACGTGGTGAACCCTGACACGGGCACCCCCTACAACCGCGACCCGCGCTCGATCGCCAAGAACGCCCTGGCCTACGTCAAGTCGTCGGGCATCGGCGACACCGTGTTCTTCGGTCCGGAAGCCGAGTTCTTCATCTTCGACGACGTCCGCTGGAACACCGCGTCGAACAACACCGGCTATTCGTTCGACAGCGTCGAACTGCCGGGCAACTCGGCCAAGGAATATCCGGAAGGCAACATGGGCCACCGCCCGGGTCCGAAGGGCGGCTACTTCCCGGTCAACCCGATCGACTCGGCTCAAGACCTGCGCGGCGAAATGCTGGCCGTCATGGGCGAGCTGGGCATGAAGCCGGAAAAGCACCACCACGAAGTGGCGCCCGCCCAGCACGAGCTCGGCCTGAAGTTCGACACCATGGTCACCATGGCCGACCGGATGCAGCTGTATAAGTACGTGATCCACAACGTGGCCCACGCCTACGGCAAGACCGCCACCTTCATGGCCAAGCCGATGTTCGGCGACAACGGCTCGGGCATGCACGTGCACCAGTCGATCTGGCAGGACGGCAAGCCGCTGTTCGCCGGCGACAAGTACGCCGGCCTGTCGGACATGTGCCTGTGGTACATCGGCGGCATCATCAAGCACGCCAAGGCGATCAACGCGTTCTCGAACTCCACGACGAACTCGTACAAGCGCCTGGTGCCTGGCTACGAAGCCCCGGTGAAGCTGGCCTACAGCTCGCGCAACCGCTCGGCCTCGATCCGCATCCCGCACGTCGACAGCCCGAAGGCCAAGCGCATCGAGGCTCGCTTCCCCGACCCGATGGGCAACCCGTACCTGACCTTCGTCGCCCTGCTGATGGCCGGCCTGGACGGCATCAACAACAAGATCGATCCGGGCGCCGCCGCCGACAAGAACCTGTACGACCTGCCGCCCCGCGAGCAGAAGAAGATCCCGGAAGTCTGCGGCTCGCTGCGCGAAGCCCTGGAGAACCTGGACAAGGACCGCGCCTTCCTGAAGGCCGGCGGCGTCATGGACGACGACTTCATCGACAGCTACATCGAGCTGAAGATGGAAGAGGTGATGCGCCTGACGCTGCACCCGCACCCGGTCGAATTCGACATGTACTACAAGTGCTAGGCCTCAGGGCTTAGGACCAGGGAAGAGGCCCGCGGAGCGATCCGCGGGCCTTTTTCTTTGGCCCAAGGCCACACGCGGAGGTGGCCGCTTGCATCAAGCTCTACTATAGATTACGCCTTTGGATAGTGCTCGTCTGAGTAAGATCCCGAGGACCATCCGACATGATAACAATCGCCCGTCGCGCCGCCTTGGCGGCGATCGCTGTCGCTTGCCTGTCGCTCAGCGCCTGCGAAAACAAGGGAAAGATCGTCCAGATCACCTACCAGCACCTGGGCAACGCGCAGAGCTGGAACCTGGAGAACGTCAGCGGCGGCGACGCCAACGGCATGTGGCACGTCTACATGCTGCGCGGCGTGGTCAACCAGGGCGAAAACGCCGCGCCGTTCACCTTCGACCTCAACAAGGTCGCGCTGAAGGACGGCTCCACCGTCGCGTCGGCCAGCGGGCCGATGCTGCACGCCGCGCCCTATGTCCTGCCGCTCGGCTTCAAAGCCAATGTGGCGGCCAAGTCGGCCTACACCGTGCCCTATGGAACGGGCGTGATGTTCATCATCAAGGAGGACGGCGACACCGACAAAACCGCCGCCACCTCGCTCACCTACAAGTCCGAGAAGGGCGAGTCGGTGCTGATCACGGCGCTCGATCCCAAGGCCGTGCCGGCCTTCGGCTCGATCGACCAGGCCTTCCTGCAGACCCTGCACAGCAAGCAGAACGACTACGAGAACAGCTACACGCCGGACGGCAAGAAGAAGTGATCGCGGGCGGGCGGCGTCGGCTCAGACGCCGCCCAGTCCCACGCCGCCGACCGGCGCGGTCTCGAACCGGTGGCCGAAGCCGGCGATGATCGGGCGGGCCTTGGCGATTGCGGCCTGGACCGAGGGCAGCTTCAGCGAGGCGGCGTGGCTGTCCTTGTCGGTCCAGACCTCGGTGATCCACAGGGCGTCGGCGTCCGTGGTGTCCTTGGCCACGATGTAGCTGAGGCAGCCGGGCATGCCTTGGGTGTCCTCCGCCAGGATCGCGACCAGTTCGTCCCGCTTGCCGGGCGCGGCCTTCATCTGGCCGATCAGTCCGTACATCGCCTTGTTCTCCTGGGCTTGGGTGAGCGAAGGGCCGGCGAGCGCCGCCAAGGCCAGACCGCCGGCCAGCAGGTCGCGTCGTCCGATATCGCCGGGTGCGGTCATCATGGTTCCTCCCCCTCGCCATTGTCGGCGAGCATGGACCGGATCGTGTCAGCATCCGCCGATCCCAACGCCGCGCCAAGACCCAGCAGGTGCAGGGCGTTGAAGCACGGCGGCCGTTCTGCCGGCCGGACGATCCGCACGCGATCGCGCCAGCAGGCCGAGCGGACCAGGTCCAGCGGCGCGACGATCGCCCCTCGACCGGCCGCGCAGCTCTCCATCGCCTCCTCGATCTCGCCGGCATGGTCCAGCCGCCGCAGGCCGTCGGGCTGGGCGCCGAACACCGTCTCGAACCAGTGGCCGAAGACGAACTCGTACTCGTCATAGGTGGCGAAGATCGTGCGCGAGAGCCCCGCCAGGTCCTCGGGGACCTCCATCCCCAAGGGCGCGGCCAGCACCAGTTCCTCGCGGGCGATCGGCGCCGACTGCACCGGCGCGGCGGTCACCGGCCGGTAGGTGACGCCCAGGTCGACGGCGCCGGTCGTCACCGCCGATAGCACCGCCTCGTGCGAGCCGAACGTCAGCTCGATCGGCCGGTCCGCCGGCAGGCCCGCATAGAGGCGCGGCGCCAGGCGATAGCGTCCGAAGGCCGAGACCACGGCCAGGCGCAGGGGGCGCAGCGCCGGGTCGGCGCGGCTCAACCGCTCGCGGGTGCGCTCCACCTCGTCCAGGGCGCGGCCGACGCTCTCGAACAACGCCTGGCCGGCGGCGGTCAGGCGCAGATGCCGCCCTACGCGCTCGAACAGCGGCCGGCCCATCTCGCGCTCGAAAGCCTTGAGGTCGTGGTGGATGGCCGGCGGCGACTTGCCCAGGCGTGGACTGGCGGCCGCGATCCCGCCGGCCGCCGCCACCGCGTGGAACACCGCCGCCCGGCGCAGATCGACATGTCGCATCGTTTCGTTTTCCAGAACGAAGGCCCGATCCGTTCGAAATATCGCCGATCGTTGTTCGCGACTAGGGCTGGGGCTCCACCCAAGGAGGCGACGATGACCTGGAAACAGACCCTGACGACGATCGCCCTGGCCGCCGGACTCGCGAGCGGCCCAGCCCGCGCCCAGACCGAGCAGGCCGCCTTCCTGTTCACCTACGACATCGACCGCGGACAGCAGGCCGCGTTCGAGGCGGGCTACACCGCCCACCTGGATTGGCACGCCGCCCACCACGACGCCCTGCCCTGGTTCGGCTGGTCCGTGACCAGCGGCCCCCGCACCGGCCTGTTCGTGGACGGCACGTTCGGGATCCCGTTCGCCGCCATGGACACGCGGCCCGACCCGACCGGCGACGGCGCCGACATGGCCGCCCGCGTCCTGCCCTACGCCAAGGCCCGCGCCTATTCGGCCTACACGCTGTGGCCCGAGCCCAGCACGGTCCGCAGCCTGGAGGACCGCCGCCCCACGCCCGAACTCGACGCCTACGACCTGAGCGTCGCGCCGGGCGACGTCGCCACCTTCGAGGCCGCCCTGCTGGCCTCGGCGCGTACGGGCAAGGGACGCCTGGGATGGACCTGGTACCGCCTGGCCGGCGGCGGCGAGGTCGGGAGCTATCTGGTGCTGGTCCCCCGATGGAGCTGGGCCGACCTGGCGGGCCGTCCCGCCGACCTGGCCGGTCTGATCGCGGCCGCCCATGGCCTAGGGCCGGACGCGTCCCGCGCCGCCGCCCTGGTCAGGCGCGTCGAGGTCGAGACCTGGTCCTACAAGCCAGATCTCAGTCGTCTGCCTTGAACGCGCCCTAGGCCGCCTTGCATTCGCCCTGGGACGCGACGCTGACGCCCTTGGCGGCGGCGTTGCAGGCGCTGGCGTAGGTTTTGCCGTCGCAGCCGCAAACAGGGGCGTAGATCATCGTGCACATCTGCGGCGGCTTGCGGCAGACGCCCGAGGCGTCGGCCACCGTCTTGCACTGGCCCGCCTGCATCTGGCAGCTCAGCCCCTCGGCGCACTGGAAGCCCGCGAAGCCGCCGCACATCCCGCCCTCGGCCACCGGCGTGCGGGCATTGGTCGGCGGAGTCGGTTGCGCGGGGCCGGAACCGGGGCTGGAGCAGGCCAGCAAGCTCAGCGAGGCCAGCAGGATGGCCATGGGACGTATTGAGGGCTTCCAGGTCATCGGGCGCTCCGGTTGGGTTGAAACCGTCTGAGGAACGCGCCACCCTGCCATGTGTCCGTCCGAGCGGGCAAATCCGCCCGTCCCACGACCTGTCCCCCTCTTTTCTTCGCGCCCGGCGCGGCCCATACGGGGCGCTCCGGCCGAATCGACGCATGTTCCCGTAATGTCCTCCAAAGACGCTCCCGCTTCCTTCTCGCTGTTCGACGACGACGCCCTGGCGCCCGTGCCGGCCTCGCCGTTCCCCGCCCGCGAACCGCATCCGCAGCCCGCGCCGCGTCCGGCCGCGCCGCCGCCCCCCTCGGCCAAGTCGGATGCCGCCCCGCCCTCGTCGGGCGCGTACGACGCCAGCGCCATCGAGGTGCTGGAAGGCCTGGAGCCCGTGCGCATGCGTCCGGGCATGTACATCGGCGGCACCGACGAGCGCGCCCTGCACCACCTGTTCGCCGAAGTGCTGGACAACTCGATGGACGAGGCCGTGGCCGGCTTCGCCAAGACGATCGAGGTCAAGCTGGACGCGGACGGCTTCCTCTCGGTCCGCGACGACGGCCGCGGCATGCCCGTGGACCCGCACCCCAAGCATCCGGGCAAATCGGCCCTGGAAGTGATCATGACCGTCCTGCACGCGGGCGGTAAGTTCAGCGGCAAGGCCTACGAGACCTCGGGCGGCCTGCACGGCGTCGGCGCCAGCGTCGTCAACGCCCTGTCCGAACTGGTCGAGGTCACCGTCTGGCGCGACGGCTTCGAGCACCGCCAGAGCTTCGCGCGCGGCAAGCCGCTGGGCCCGGTCGAGAAGATCCAGCCCAGCAAAAAGCGCGGCACCCAGGTGCGCTTCAAGCCCGACGACCAGATCTTCGGCGAGGGCTGCGCCTTCAAGCCGGCGCGCCTGTACCGCATGGCCCGCTCCAAGGCCTATCTGTTCCGCGGCGTGCAGATCAAATGGTCCTGCGATCCCTCGCGCATCCACGACCAGACTCCGCCCGAGGCCACCTTCCACTTCCCCAACGGCCTGGCCGACTTCCTGGCCGAGCGCACCAAGGGGCTGGAGATGGTCACGCCCGACAGCTTCTCCGGGCGTATCGAGCGCCAGGGCGAGGCCGGCGCGGTCGAATGGGCCATCGCCTGGACCCCGCGCGGCTTCGGCGAGCACGACGGCTTCATGCAGTCGTACTGCAACACCGTGCCCACCCCCGAGGGCGGCACCCACGAGAGCGGCCTGCGCGCCGCCCTGACCCGGGGCCTCAAGGCCTATGCCGAGCTCAAGGGCGAGAAGCGCGCGACGATCATTACCGCCGACGACGTCATCGCCCAGGCCGGCGCCCTGATCTCGGTGTTCATCAAGAACCCGGAATTCCAGGGCCAGACCAAGGAAAAGCTGTCGTCGAGCGAGGCCCAGCGCTTCGTCGAGAACGCCCTGCGCGACCCGTTCGACCACTGGCTGACCGGCTCGCCCAAGGCGGCCCAGGCCCTGCTGGAGTTCGTGATCGAGCGGGCCGAGGAGCGCCTGAAGCGCCGCAAGGACAAGGAAGTCCAGCGCGCCTCGGCGACCCGCAAGCTGCGCCTGCCGGGCAAGCTGGCCGACTGCGCGGCCGGGGCCGTGGACGGCGCCGAGCTGTTCATCGTCGAAGGCGACTCGGCCGGCGGCTCGGCCAAGCAGGCCCGCAACCGCAAGAACCAGGCGATCCTGCCCCTGCGCGGCAAGATCCTCAACGTGGCCTCGGCCAGCGGCGAGAAGTTCACGGCGAACAAGGAACTGTCGGATCTGATGCTGGCCCTCGGAGCCCAGGGCGGCAACCGGTACAAGGAAGAGGATCTGCGCTACGAGCGGATCATCATCATGACCGACGCCGACGTCGACGGCGCTCACATCGCTTCGCTGCTGATCACCTTCTTCTACCGGACCATGCCGGACCTGATCCGCCAGGGTCACCTGTTCCTGGCCCTGCCGCCGCTCTACCGCATCAGCCATGGCGGCAAGAGCGCCTACGCCCGCGACGACGAGCACAAGGAAGAGCTGCTGGCCACGATGTTCAAGGGCAAGAAGCCCGAGATCGGCCGCTTCAAGGGCCTGGGCGAGATGATGGCCTCCCAGTTGAAGGAGACCACCATGGACCCCGAGGTCCGCACCCTGGCCAAGATCACCCTTCCCCGTTCCGAGGAAGCGGTGGAGGCCCTGGTCGAGACCCTGATGGGCCGCAAGCCCGAGCTGCGCTTCCGCTTCATCCAGGAAAACGCCGAGTTCGCGGCCGACGACCTGGACCTCTAGGACCCGCTCCCTCCCCCTTCGCGGGGAGGGAAACGGCGACCTATGAAAGAATCTGACATTTCAGATTTGCGCCCATCAAGCGACGCTAAGTCCCCAAATGAATTCGACATTTCGCGCATTCATGAGGCGCGATCGCTCGGTTTTTGACCGTTTTGTCGACCTTTTTCGCTTTTCCCGCGCGCAAACTAGGCAGATGCAGGGTTTCGAACTCGATTTCGAACCACCCCTCTTGCGGTTCGAGCGGGATCGATCCGAGCGGCGCCCCGAGACGCCGCCGAAACAGGGAAGACGTCAAATGAAGACCCTTGTCGCCTCGACCGCCGCTCTGCTCCTGCTGGCCGGCGCCGCGCCCGGCTTCGCCGCCCAGGCCGAGACCGAAACCGTCAGCATCCCGGTCTCCAAGGCCAAGCTGAACCTCAACAACCCGCAGGACGCCCAGCGGATGATGCGCCGCATCGACGCCGCCGCCCTCCAGGCCTGCGGCGCCGACGCCCACAGCTTCCCGTACGTGAAGCAGGCCGTGGCCGCCTCGGCCTGCCACCGCGAAGCCGTCGCCGGCGCCGTGTCGCAACTGAACTCCCCGCAAGCCTCGCTGACCGTTACGGGCGTGCGCAACCGCTAGAGCCTTTCATCCCCCGCCAAGAGGGGAAGTGTCGGCGATGCGCCCGGAGCCGAGCTCCGGGCGTTTTGCGTTCTGCGTCCCGGGTCAGGCGCGACCATTCCGCCGCATCGCAGCATTCTTTCCCCGGCGCCCTTGCTTTCCGGACCGTTTTGGCCTCCTTAGGCCGCCCATCTGACCGCCTTTCGTCGCGCCTCATCGGCATCCCGGCGAAAATGGTCTACTTTCTGAAGATATTGACCAAGAAGCACGGTCCGTTTGGGGGTCGTCATTTGGTCGTGGTGCGGGCCGCGCGCTTTTGTGTGTGCGCCGTCCGCTTGAACGAACTGGACCCCGTATGCCCTTCCCCGCCTCCCACCCCGCTCTTGAGCGGGCTCTCGCCGCTCAAGGTTACGCCGAGCCCACCCCCGTCCAGGCCGCCGTGCTGGACGCCGACGCCGCCGACCGCGACCTGCTGGTCAGCGCCCAGACCGGCTCGGGCAAGACCGTCGCCTTCGGCCTGGCCGCCGCCCCCACCCTGCTGGGCGAGGCCGAGACCTTCGAGCGCGCCGCGGCGCCGCTGTGCCTGGTCATCGCCCCGACCCGCGAACTGGCCATCCAGGTCAATCGCGAGCTGACCTGGCTCTACGCCGAGGCCAAGGCCGTGGTCGTCAACTGCGTGGGCGGCATGGACGCCCGCCGCGAGCAGCGCGCCCTGAACTACGGCGCCCACATCGTCGTCGGCACCCCCGGCCGCCTGCGCGACCACATCGAACGCGGCCACCTGGACCTGTCGGAGCTGAAGGTCGCCGTCCTCGACGAGGCCGACGAGATGCTGGACATGGGCTTCCGCGAGGACCTGGAGTTCATCCTGGACGCCGCGCCCAAGGAACGCCGCACCCTGCTGTTCTCGGCCACCCTGGCGCGCGACATCGTGCAGCTGGCCAAGAGCTATCAGAACGACGCCATCCGCATCGACACGATCGGCCGCAACGAGCCGCACCGCGACATCGAATACCGCGCCGTGCGCGTGGCCCCCAACGAGGTCGAGCACGCGGTCGTCAACCTGCTGCGCTATTTCGAAAGCCCCGGCGCCCTAGTGTTCGCCAACACCCGCGAAAGCGTCCGCTCCCTGCACGCCAAGCTGCGCGAGCGCGGCTTCGACGTGGTGGGCCTGTCGGGCGAGCTGAGCCAACGGGAACGCGCCGACGCCCTGCAGGCCCTGCGCGACGGCCACGCCCGCGTCTGCGTCGCCACCGACGTCGCCGCCCGGGGGCTGGACCTGCCCGACCTGGGCCTGGTCATCCACGCCGAACTGCCGGTCAACAAGGCCACCCTGCTGCACCGCTCGGGCCGTACGGGCCGGGCCGGCAAGAAGGGCGTCAGCGCCCTGGTCGTGCCCTACACCCGCCGCCGCAAGGCCGAGCAGCTGCTGATGGCCGCCGGCGTCGAAGGCCAGTGGGGCGGCGCCCCGACCGCCGACGAAATCCGCGTGAAGGACACCGAGCGCCTGCTCGACGATCCGATCTTCTCGGAGGCCTCGAACGAGGACGACGCCGGCCTGGTCGCCGCCATGCTGGAGCGGCGTACGCCGGAAGAGCTGGCCGCCGCCCTGATCCGAGCCCGCCGCGCCAAGCTGCCGGCGCCGGAAGAAATCTACGACGACCCGCGCCACGGCGCCGACCCGGGCCCGCGCGCCCGCGCCGATCGCGGCAATGACCGCTTCGCCGACCGCGAGCCTCGGGAGTACGGCGACCGTCCGGAACGCGAGCCGCGCGCCGACATGGCCAACTCGGCCTGGTTCCGCCTCAACACCGGCCGCCGCAACAACGCCGACCCCAAATGGCTGATCCCGCTGATCTGCCGCCTGGGCCACATCACCAAGAAGGACATCGGCTCGATTCGGATCTTCGACTACGACACCAAGTTCGAGATCTCGGCCGAGGCGGAAGTGAAGTTCGGCGCCGCCGTGCAGTCCACCGTGCGCGACGACGTGACCATCACCCCGACCACGGCTCCGGCCGCCCGCGAGGCCGGTCCGCGCCGGGAATACGCGCCGCGTCCGCCGCGTGACGACAACGACGCCCCGCGCCGTGACTTCAAGCCGCGCGCGCCGCGTGGCGATGACGACCGAGGCCCCCGCGCCCCGCGTCCGTCCTCGTTCGGCGCCGACGGCGTCAGCAACGCCAAGCCCTACGCCCGCAACGAAGAGCCCAAGCGCGACTACAAGCCGCGCGACCGGGACGAGGCGCCGAAGCGGGACTTCAAGCCACGCGCCGAAGGCCCCCACACGGGCGCCCCGAAGCGCGAGTTCAAGCCGCGTGACGAAGCCCCGCGCGCCTATGCCGAGGCCGCCCCGCGCCGCGCCCCGCGCACCGACCGCGAGAGCGTGCCCTACGATCCGGCCGCCGCGCCGGAAAAGCCGTTCCGCAAGCCGCGCGTCGATGCGGGCGCCGGTCCCGCCAAGCCGTTCAAGGGCCCCAAGCCCTTCAAGGCCAAGGGTGCGTTCGGCGACAAGCCGGCGTTCGGCGCCAAGCCCGCCTTCGGCAAGAAGCCGGGCAAGGCGCCGTTCAAGAAGAAGTAGGCGAGCGCGTAGGGGGTGATCACTTGCCCCCTACGGACCGCTTCGCGGTCGTCTTCCCCCGCAGGGGGAAGAGCGCCAGCACGTGAAGGCTCCGCCCCCTACGGGGGCGGACAGGCGGCAAAGCCGCCAGGTGGGGGCAAGTCGGCGGCTACTAGACCGCCTGCCCCGCGCACCACCCCGACGCCCAGGCCCACTGGAAGTTATAGCCGCCCAGCCAGCCGGTGACGTCCACCACCTCGCCGATGAAGTAGAGCCCCGGCGCCGCCTTGGCCTCCATGGTCCGCGAGTCCAGGCCGTCGGTGTCGACGCCGCCCAGGGTCACTTCCGCCGTCCGGTAGCCTTCCGACCCCACCGGCTTGAACGTCCAGGCGTTCACCGTCGCGGCGACGCCGCGCAGCAGCACATCCGAGCAGTCGGCCATGTTGCCGTAGGCCCCGGCGTCTTCGGCGATCAGCTGGGCCAGGCGCTTGGGCAGCATCTCGGCCAGCACCGTCGACAAGGCCCGCTTGGGGGTGGCCGTCCGCGCGGTGCGCAGCGCCTGGAACACGTCGACGCCCGGCGCCATGTTCACGCTGATCTCGCCGCCCTCGCGCCAGTAGGACGAAATCTGCAGGATCGACGGCCCCGACAGGCCGCGATGGGTGAATAGCATGGCCTCCGCGAACTTCGTCTTGCCGCTGGAGACCACCGCGTCCACGGCGACGCCCGACAGCGGCGCCAGGCGCTCCAGGGTCTTCACCTCGAAGGTCAGCGGCACCAGGGCCGGGCGGGTCTCGACGATGGCCAGACCGAACTGCTGGGCGATCTCGTAACCCAGGCCCGTCGCGCCCATCTTGGGGATCGACTTGCCGCCCGTGGCGACCACGACCGAGCGGCAGGTCACCGGACCGTTCGAGAAACCGACCCGCCAGCCCTCCCCGTCCCGGGCCACGCCCTTGACCTCGGTCTCCAGGCGCAGCGTGACGCCGGCCTTGTCCATCTCGGTCAGCAGCATCTCGATGATCTGCTTGGCCGAGCCGTCGCAGAACAGCTGGCCCAGCGTCTTTTCGTGGAAGGCGACGCCGTACTTCTGGACCAGCGCGATGAAGTCGCTGGGCCGATAGCGCCGCAGGGCCGAGACGCAGAACTTCGGATTGGCCGACAGGAAGTTGGCCGGCGCCGTGTTGACGTTGGTGAAGTTGCAGCGACCGCCGCCGCTGATGCGGATCTTCTCGCCCGGGGCCTTGGCGTGGTCGACGACCAGCACCTTGCGGCCGCGCTTGCCCGCCTCGATGGCGCACATCATGCCGGCCGCGCCGGCGCCCAGCACCACGACGTCGAAGTCTTCCAAGGCGATCGCCCTCTCTATTGAGGGGCGTATCGACAGGAGGCGGGCCGGGAAGTCAATGCGCCGGCGGTCAGACCGGCGTCGGCTCGTTCAGTACGAAGACGCCGATGCCGATCAGCAGCAGGACCAGCCCGCACCAGATCGACACCGCGATCCACCGGGCCCTGGCCAGACGGCGGGTCATCGCCTAGCCCGCGCGCCGCATCGGCTGGGCCGAAGCGGAACCGCCGCTGACCTGGAAGCGGCTCATCATCTGCACCAGCCCACCGATCTCGGTCTTCAGCGCGTGGCTGACGGCGGTGGCCTGCTCGATCATGGCGGCGTTCTGCTGCACGCCCTGGTCCATCTGGTTCACGGCCGAATTGACCTCGTGCAGGCTGGTGGCCTGCTCGCCGGCCGAAGCGGCCAGTTCCTTCACCAGGGCGTCGATCTCGCCCACTTTGAACACGATGCCTTCCAGGGCCTCGCCGGTCTGGCCGACCAGCTTGACGCCCTGGCCGACCTGGCCGGCCGAGGTCGAGATCAGGGTCTTGATCTCCTTGGCCGCCTCGGCCGAGCGCTGGGCCAGGGCCCGCACTTCCTGGGCGACGACCGCGAAGCCGCGGCCCGCGTCGCCGGCCCGGGCGGCTTCGACGCCGGCGTTCAGGGCCAGCAGGTTGGTCTGGAAGGCGATTTCGTCGATCACCCCGATGATCTGGCCGATCTGCTGCGAGGACTGCTCGATGCCGTTCATGGCCGCGACGGCGTCGCGCACGACGTCGCCCGAACGCTCGGCGTCCTCGCGGGTCGAGCCGACCACGCGGGCGGCGTCGTTCGCGCCCTGCGAGGCGCGGCGCACGGTGGCGGTGATCTCGTCGAGAGCCGCGGCGGTCTCTTCCAGGCTGGCGGCCTGTTGCTCGCTGCGGCGGGCGGTGTTGTCGGCGGCGGCGGTGATCTCGTCGGAGCTGCGGCCGATGCCGCCGACCGCCGTGAGGATCTGGCCCATGGCCTGGTCCAGGTGCTCCATGGCGCCGTTGAAGTCGGTGCGCAGCTGGCCGTAGCCCTCGGGGAATTGATCGACCACGCGGACGGTCAGGTCGCCGCGCGACAGGCGCGCCAGACCGGCGGCGATGCGCTCCATGACGAAAGCCTGGTCGTCGGCCGCGCCCTGGCTGGCCGCCTCGTTGCGGCGACGCTCGTCCTCGCTGGCGGCGCTGATCCGCTGCTGCTCGGCCTCGGAGGTCCGCAGGGCCACGGCGTTGTCCTTGAACACCTGGACCGCGCGGGCCATCAGCCCGACCTCGTCCTTGCGGCCGGCGCCGGCCACTTCGACATCGACCTCGCCCTGGGCCAGGGTGGTCATGCTGCGCGACAGCGAGGCCAGCGGCCGCGAGATCTTGCGCGAACCGATCCACAGGGCCAGGCCCATGCCGCCCAGGGCGGCGACCAGACCCAGCACCATGGTCGTCAGCGCGCCCTGGTTGGCCTTCTTGTTGGCGGTCGCCACCAGGGCGTCGGTCTCGACGTGATAGCCGTCGCCCCAGGCCTTGGCGTCCTTGGACAGACTTTCGATGGCCGGATCGAGGGCGGACAGGCGCGCGATGGCACCGGTGTCATCATTGGCCAAGCCCAGGTCGGCGGCGGCGCGGCCGTCGGCGTAGAGGGCATCGATGCGCTGGCGGAAGCCGTCGGCGACCGGGGCGATGGCCGGGTCGGCCTTAACCATCTTGTCCAGACTGTCCTTGCCCTCGGCATAGACCTTGTCGAGTTCCTTGGAGGCCGATTGGGCGGCTTCCGACGTCCCCTCATAGGTGACCACGCGGTGGGCGGCGTGGCCCATCATGCTCAGGCGACGGCTGAAACGGGCCGACTGCACCTCGGCCGGCGAGCGATGCTCGACCAGGATGCGCGTGGCGTCCTGCAGGCTCTTCTGCTGCCAGACGCCCATGCCCGTGCAGCCGAGAACGGCGACGGCCAGGACGGCGGCGGGCAGCAGAACCTTGGTCGAGATCTTGAGGTCGTCGAGACCCATGGCTTCCCCCGTCAGGCCTGAGCGCAAGAACACACGCGGCCCAGTCATCTTTACGGGAAGTCTTTGCCCGACCGCGTGAAAGACGGGTTAACGCGAGGGAAACAGCCAGGGCAGCCCGGCCTTCGCGGACGGGTCGTAGATCGTGGAATGATGTTCCTTGGGCATGGGGTCGTAGCGCCACAGCAAATCCTTGGGCGGCTTGGCTTTCAGCGCCGCCACGACCCGGTCGACGCCCGCCTGCATGGTCGTGCCCTCGTCGCCGATCGACAGGTAGAGGCGACGTCCGCTGAACTTCCCCTTGGCCAGCAAGGCGGAGGCCTCGCGCGACAGGCTCTGGTCGTCCCACCACAGGCTGGGGCTGGCGGCCAGATAGGCGTCGAAGGCCTGGGGCTCGCGCAGGAAGGTCTCGACCACGAACAGGCCCGCCAGGGACTCGCCGATCAACCCCTTCTGTCCGTTGAGGCGATAGCGGGCCTTCACCCACGGCTGCAGCTCGTCGACCAGGAAGCGGCGATACGCCGCGGAGCCGCCGGACTGCGGCAACAGCTTGAGGTCGTCGGCGAAGGTCGCCGGGTGGGTCAGGTCGTGCTTGCGGTCGACGCCTTCGATCCCGACCACGATCATCGGCGCCAGCGTCCCGGCGGCGATCATCTGGGCGACGAAGTCGGTGATCTTGGGGAAGTCCTCCTGAACCGTGCCGCCGTCCAGCAGGTAGAGCACCGGGTACTTCCGCTTCGACCCGGCGTAACCGGGCGGCAGGGCGATATTGACCCGGCGCTGGCCGCCCAGCACGCGGCTGTCGACCATGAAGGTCCCGTCCGGCGTCACCGCGCGGGCCAGGGAGGGAGCGAGGGCGGCGACGGCCGCGGCGGCGAGGAATCGTCTGCGATGCATGCCTAGACCTTAGCCATGGGACACGGGTCGCCAAGGCCTTGCCGTCGAAACCGCCCTCCCGCGCTTGACGCCAGCGCCTGGAGGGTTAGGAACCCTGCCCTCCACCCGCCCAGGCTTTCCCATGACGTCCCCTCAAGCGACGATCGGCATCGATTTCGGCACGACCAACACCGTGGTCTCGATGACCCATGGCGACGGCCCGGCCACGCTGGTGAAGTTCCCGACGGCCGGCGGCGACATCTTCGCCTTCCGTTCGGCGCTCAGCTTCCACGCCCTGATGGGCGCGGGCGGGCGTCCCAACACCCTGGTGACCGAGGCGGGGCCGTGGGCGATCGAGGCCTATGTCGAAGACCCGCTGGAGACCCGCTTCATCCAGTCGTTCAAGACCTTCGCCGCCAGCGCCGCCTTCACCGAGACCAAGATCCTCAACAAGCGCTACCTGTTCGAGGACCTGCTGTCGGACTTCCTGCTGAAGCTGCAGGGCCACGGCGGCGCGGCCATGGAGAACCTGCCCGCGCGGGTGATCGTCGGCCGCCCGGTGACCTTCGCCGGCGGCAATCCCGACGAGGCCCTGGCCCTGGCGCGCTACGAGGCCGGCTTCAAGCGCCTGGGCTTCACCGACATCCGCTACGCCTACGAGCCGGTCGGGGCGGCGTTCTTCTTCGCCCGCCAGCTGAAGCACGACGCCACCGTGCTGGTCGCCGACTTCGGCGGCGGCACCAGCGACTTCTCGATCGTGCGGTTCGAGCGTGAAGGCGGCAAGCTGCGCTCCACCGCCCTGGCGCGCTCGGGCGTCGGCGTGGCCGGCGACGCGTTCGACTACCGGATCATCGACCAGCTGGTCTCGCCGGAGCTGGGCAAGGGCAGCCTCTACAAGGCGTTCGACAACCGCCTGCCGATCCCGCAGCGCTACTACACCGCCTTCGCCCGCTGGGATCAGCTGGCCCTGCTGCGCGCCTCCAAGGACATGCGCGACATCCGCGCGCTGGAGCGCACGGCCGTGGAGCCGGAGAAGATCGCCCGCCTGATCGAGGTGCTGGACGACAATCACGGCTACGCCCTCTACCGCTCGGTCTCGGCGCTGAAGGAGGCGCTGTCCAGCCAGGACGAGGCCAGGTTCCGCTTCGAGGCCGGCTCGGTGCTGATCGAGAAGGACGTCAAGCGCACCGACTTCGAGGGCTGGATCGCCCCGGAGCTGAAGGCCATCGAGACGGCCGTCGACCAAGCGCTGGAGCGTTCCGGCCTGGGCGCGGACGGCGTCGACCGCGTGTTCCTGACCGGCGGCAGCTCGTTCGTCCCGGCCGTCCGCGAGATCTTCCTGCGCCGCTTCGGGGCCGCAAAGATCGAGAGCGGCGGCGAGTTCGAGTCCATCGCCTCGGGCCTGGCCCTCATCGGCCGCGAGGACGACCTGGACCTGTGGAGCGAAAAGGCCGGCTGATCCGCCTCACCGCCGGATTCCGATTTGTTTCCCTCCCGCAACAAATCCTTCCGGTTCCCCCGCCTCGGCGACGTCTAGCCCATACGGCGCGTGTTGCGCCGCAGGTCGGGGGACCTCTCGGATATGGGCGACAACGCGCGCACGATCGCGATCGTGCTGCATGACCTGCCGTTGGGCGGTTCGGAACGGATCGCGGTGCGGCTGGCCAACCGCTGGGCGGCGCTGGGACGGCGGGTCACGCTGTTCTGCGGTTCGCGCCAGGGCCCCCTGGCCGACCTGATCGGCGCCGAGGTCGAGGTGGTCGAGGCCGACCCGCCGATTCCGCGCGGCCGGGGTTCGCGCAAGGCCCTGGGCAAGGCCACGGCGGCGTTCGTCGCCCAGCGCCAGCCCGACATCCTGTTCGTGCCCGGCAACTATCACTGGCCGGTCCTGCCCGGCGTCGACGCCCTGCCCGCCGATCAGCGCCCCGGCGTGATCGCCCAGATCGGCACCCCGCTCTACCGCCACGGCCGCAACGCCCTGGCCCAGATCCCCTACAATCTGAAGACCCGCTTCCAGCTGCGTCGCATCGACCGGGCCATCTCGCTGTCCGACAGCATGACCGACGACGCCAACCGCGCCCTGGGTCGCCGCGTCACCCAGTGCATCCGCCTGCCGGCCCTCGACGACGACGACCACGCCTTCGTCCCGCCGGCCGAGGGCAAGCTGATCCTGGCGGCGGGCCGGCTGGTCAGGGAAAAGGGTTTCGACGTCGCCCTGCGCGCCTTCGCCCTGCTGGACGATCCCGACGCCCGCCTGGTCATCGTCGGCGAAGGCGAGCGCCGCGCCGAACTCGAGGCCCTGGCGCTTGAGCTGGGCGTCGCCGGCCAGGTGCACATGCCCGGCTACGTGCCCGACATCCGCCCCTGGCTGGAGCTGGCCCGCACCTTCCTGCTGACCTCCTGGTACGAGGGCTATGCGGCGGTCATCGTCGAGGCCCTGGGCGCGGGACGGCCGGTGGTCAGCACCGACTGCACCCCGGCGGCCCGCGAACTGCTGGGCGACAGCCATAACGGCCGCGTGGCGCCGATCGGCGACGCTTTCGCGCTGGCCGAGAGCCTGCGCGCGGTGCTGGAAACCCCCGCCCCCGATCCCCGCGTCCTGGCCCGCGCGGTCGACGCCTATCGGCTGGGACCGATCGCCGAAGCCTATCTCGACGTGTTCGACGCCGTGGTCGCCAAGCGCGCCGGCCCGGCGACGGTCAAGCGGTTCGCGCCCTTCTCCGGGCGCGCTTTGCCCATTCCCATCGGACGTCCAGCGCCAGCGAGCGCGGCGAGACTTCGAAGCGCTTGGCGTCGATCAGCGTGACGGGCCCGGCGGCCGACAGGGTGTGCAGCCCGTCGGTCAGCTTGCCGAAAGCGGGCGGCGGGGTGATCGGCGCGTCGGCCTCGGCCTCGAACCGGTCCGGCGTCAGGGTCGTGACCCGCAGCGCCCGGATCGCGCCGCCATAGGTCCGGCGACAGTCCTGCATCGGCAGCACGATCGCGCCGTCGACGACGATGGGCGTGCCGCCCGGCCGCGAACTGGAAGGGTCGAAGCGCACGGGATTGCCCGGATGCGGCGTCCAGGGACCGGTGATCCGGTCGGCCCAGGCCACGTGCAGGGCGCTGACCTTCTCGGCCTTGGTCGTGGCGGGGGTGTAGAACAGCCACCATTGGCCGTCGTGGAACACCGGAGTGGCGTCGATGGCGACCTGGTCCAGGTCGATCGTCCCGACGGGCGTCCATTTCGCCGGGAACGCCTCGGCGCGGTACAGGGTCAACCGCCCCGACTTGTGCGCTTCCGGCAGCATGTAGGTCTCGCCGCCCTCCTCGATGATGAAGGGGTACGACAGGTGCCAGGGCTCCTTCAGCGCGGGCTCGCGGCTCAGCAACTGCAGGTCCGCGTCGAAGGTCAGCACCTCGATGGCGCCCACCCGGTCGCGGTAGTCGTAGATCTCGGCGAACACGTAGAGCCGTCCGTCGCGCCAGACGCCCATCGGATCGGCGAGGAAGCGCAAGGGACCGGGATCGGGGATCCAGGTCACCGGGTGCTCGGCCAGGGCGCCCGGCTTCAGCAGATCGGCCATCGGCGCGCGGACCAAGCCGACGCGCCACATGTCCTTCACCACGCCCATGGGCTCAGTTCACCTTGCCGGCGAACCTGGCCAGGGCCTCGCGGGCGCAGGCGTCGGCGGTCTCGTGGCTCGTGTCGGCCACCGCCAAGCCGCCCACCAGCTGGCCGCCCATGTGCAGCGGCAGGGAGCCGGCGTGCGGGTTCAGGCGCTCGGGCTCGGCCTTGATCAGGGCGGCGAAGGCCGGATCGGTCTTCTCGCGCGGCTCCATCACGCTGCCGGGGGCGTCGAACTGGACGGCCGTGGCCGCCTTGCGCGGCGCGGCGACGGGCGGCTTGGGGCTGGCGGGCGAGCGCAGCACGACCAGCGGATTGCCCTTGTCGTCGACCACGGCGGCGCTGACCGCCGCGCCCTTGGCCGCGCAGGCGTCGACGGCGGCCCGCGCCAGGTCGACGGAGAGCGGCAGGTCCAGGGCCGGGGCGGCGAAGGCGTCGGTGGGGACCACGCTCGCCAGGCCGGCCAGGGTCATCATCAGCGCCGTCGCGGTCGCCCGGACCGGACGCACCACCGCCACCAGCCAGCCGCCGCCCCAGGGCGTGTTGACCGCCGCCTCGTCCAGCACCCGGCCCAACCGCTTGAGCCGGTGCCACAGCCGCAGGGGCTTGAGCGCCAGCCACATGGTCAGGCCCACCCCGCCGTCGGGCTTCAGGTTGGGGGCGTAGTGGGCGACCAGGTCCTCGACCTCGCCCAGGTGCTCGATGCATTCGGAAAACACGACCACGTCGAAGGCCTCGTCGCTGCGGAAGGTGCGACCGTCGCCCAGCAGCAGCTCGACCTGCCCCGCTGCGCGCTCGGCCGACAGGCGCTCCAGACCCTTCTCGACGGCGGGGGCGGAGAAGTCGACGCCGACATAGCGGGCCGGCGCATGGGCGCGGAAAGCCTCGAACAGCACGCCCTCGCCGGCGCCGATCTCCAGGATACGGGGATTGGGCCAGCGGTCGGCGATCATGGCGGCCAGCAGGCGATGGTGGTGACGCTGGTCCGAGCGGGCCAGGCGATCGTAGACGCCGTCGCGGTACTCGCGGTCCCACTTCTCGACCGGGGCCGCGACGATGGGCTTGTGGCGCTTGCGCATGAACAGCTCGCCGACCCACGGCCGGTCGAGCGAGACCATTTCCACGAACCGCCGCCAGCGCAGATAGGCCATGCTTCCCCCCCGAATATCCTCGATACCCGGATAGGCGCCGACCGGCCCGCTGTCCAGCGTCCCTAGGCTGTCATCGCCGGGCGGGATCGGACCGCCCGGCGATGGAAAGGCCTCAGCCCTTGTTGGCCAGGGCCGCCTGGGCGGCGGCCAGGCGGGCGATCGGCACGCGGTAGGGCGAGCAGGACACGTAGTCCAGGCCGACCCGCTCGCAGAAGTCGATCGAGGCGGGGTCGCCGCCGTGCTCGCCGCAGATGCCCAGCTTGATTCCGGGACGCGCCGCGCGGCCGCGCTCGGCGGCGATGCGGATCAGGTCGCCGACGCCGTCCTGGTCGAGGCTGACGAAGGGATCCTTGTCGAAGATGCCCTTCTCGATGTAGGCGCCCAGGAACTTGCCGGCGTCGTCGCGGCTGATGCCGAAGGTGGTCTGGGTCAGGTCGTTGGTGCCGAAGCTGAAGAACTCGGCGTTGGCCGCCAGGTCCGCGGCCCGCAGGGCGGCGCGCGGCAGCTCGACCATGGTTCCGACCGTGTACTGAAGATCGACGCCCTGCTCTTCCAGCACCGCCTTGGCGGTGCGGTCGGTCAGGTCGCGCAGGTACTTCATCTCCTCGCCCTTGGTGACCAGCGGGTGCATGATCTCGGGCACGGGCGCGGCCTTGCCCGACTTGGCGATGTCGCAGGCCGCCTCGACGATGGCCCGCACCTGCATCTCGTAGATTTCAGGATACGACACGCCCAGGCGGCAGCCGCGATGGCCCAGCATCGGGTTGGTCTCGTGCAGCTCCTTGGCCCGGCGCAGCAGCTTGGCGGCGTCCAGGCCCGTGGCGTCGGCCACCGCCTTCACGTCTTCTTCCGTATGCGGCAGGAATTCGTGCAGCGGCGGGTCGAGCAGGCGGATGGTGACCGGCAGGCCTTCCATGATCGTGAACAGCTCGACGAAGTCGGCCTTCTGGAAGGGCGCGATCTTGGCCAGGGCGGCGCGGCGGCCGGCCTCGTCGTCGGCCAGGATCATCTCGCGCACGGCGGCGATCCGGGTGTCGTCGAAGAACATGTGCTCGGTGCGGCACAGGCCGATGCCCTCGGCGCCGAAGCCGCGGGCGGTCTGGGCGTCCAGCGGGGTCTCGGCGTTGGCGCGGACCTTCAGGCGGCGGACTTGGTCGGCCCAGCCCATCAGGGTGGCGAAGTCGCCGGTCAGCTCGGGCTCGATCATCTTCGGCGCGCCGTTGAGGATCTCGCCGGTCGAACCGTCGATGGTGATGGTCTCGCCCGCCTTGAAGTCGCGGCCGCGCACCCGGAACAGGCCTTCCTTGGGGAAGATCGCCACGTCGCCGGCGCCGCTGACGCAGGCCCGGCCCATGCCGCGCGCCACGACGGCGGCGTGGCTGGTCATGCCACCCCGGGCGGTGATGATGCCCCGCGCGGCGTGCATGCCGTGGATGTCCTCAGGGCTGGTTTCCTCGCGCACCAGGATCACGGCTTCGCCGCCGGCGGCGGCTTTCTCGGCCGCCTCGCTGTCGAACACGATCTTGCCGGTGGCCGCGCCGGGCGAGGCCGGCAGACCCTTGGCGATCAGCTCGCGGTGGGCGGTGGGATCGATGGTCGGGTGCAGCAACTGGTCCAGCGAGGCCGGCTCGACGCGGCCGATGGCCTCCTCGCGGGTGATCACCCCTTCGGCGGCCATGTCCACGGCGATCTTCAGGGCGGCCTTGGCCGTGCGCTTACCGCTGCGGGTCTGCAGCATGTAGAGCTTGCCCTGCTCGACCGTGAACTCGATGTCCTGCATGTCGCGGTAGTGGCGCTCCAGCGTCTCGACCACGGTCTTGAACTGGCCGAACACCTCCGGCATGGCCTCTTCCATCGAGGGGGCGGTGTCGCCCATCTCCTCGCGGGCCGCCTTGGTCAGGGACTGAGGCGTGCGGATGCCGGCCACCACGTCCTCGCCCTGGGCGTTGATCAGGAATTCGCCGTACAGACGGCCGTCGCCGTTCGAGGGGTTGCGGGTGAAGGCGACGCCCGTGGCCGAGGTCTCGCCCATGTTGCCGAACACCATCGACTGGATGTTGACGGCGGTGCCCCAGGCCTCGGGGATGTCGTGCATGCGGCGATAGAACTTGGCCCGGTCGTTCATCCAGCTGGCGAACACCGCGCCGATCGCGCCCCACAGCTGCTCCTGGGCGTCCTGCGGGAAGGGCTTGCCCAGGGCGTCGCGCACCGCGGCCTTGTAGTCCTTGATGACCGCGGCCCAGTCGTCGGCCGTCAGGGCCGTGTCGACGGTGACGTCCAGGCGGTCCTTGTGGTCGTCGAGGATCTCCTCGAACATGTGGTGCTCCAGGTCGAGCACGACGTTCGAGTACATCTGGATGAAGCGGCGATAGCTGTCATAGGCGAAGCGGCGGTCGCCCGAGAGCTTGGCCAGGCCCTCGACCGTCTCGTCGTTCAGGCCCAGGTTCAGCACCGTGTCCATCATGCCCGGCATCGAGGCCCGGGCGCCCGAGCGCACCGAGACCAGCAGCGGGTTGGCCACGTCGCCGAACGTCTTGCCGGTCAGGGTTTCGACCTTGGCCAGGCCGGCCTTGACCTGGTCGGCCAGCTCGGTCGGGTACTGCTTGCCATTGGCGTAGTAATGGACGCAGGCCTCGGTGGTCACCGTGAAGCCTGGCGGGACCGGCAGGCCCAGGGACGACATCTCGGCGAGATTGGCCCCCTTCCCCCCCAGCAGATTCTTCATCTTGGCGTCGCCGTCGGCGCCGCCTCCCCCGAACGAATAGACCCACTGCGTCTTCGTCAGCGTATCAACCGGCATTTCTTGTTCACCCTGCGATAGTGAAAAGCCGGCGGCTCTCTTTTGGAACCGTCCTGGCCTGGGACAATGAGCGTTAACGCCCATCCCGCACTGCAATATCCGGGCGTTCAGTAGCACCTTGTCAAAGAACCCGTCCACCGACGGTTTTCCGTTCGCAGTCTAAACCGAAATTTCGGCAAATTCTTCCAATGACAACGTTGTCCTGTTCGAGATTTGCGCGAATACCGGCGCGATCGAACACCGTCCCGAGTCTTGGGCGGCGCCGAACGCGTCGCGCCTCGCCATGCTTAAGCTGGCGGGCGCGGGTCTTTCTAGAACAGGTTGATGGTCAACCGCAGTGCGGCCACGACCACGGGTTCGGCGTCCCGATCCCCGCCGGCGCGGCGGATGATCTGCAAGTCGGGCTGCAGGGCCACCCGGGGCGAGACCTTGTCCGAATAGGTGATCTCGACGCTGGATTCGGCGTCGGCGGGCGTCATCCCGGCGTCCAAGGTGTTGGCGCGTTGCTTGGACGACAGCCGGCCCTGCTCCATCCCGATCGAGAAGGCGCTGTCGGGACGGGAAGCGAAGACCCGCTCGACCAGCACGCCGGCCTGCCAGCCCGAACTGAACGGCGTGGTGTCGCCGTCCGAGAAGCCCAGACGCGCGAAGCCGCGCACGGATCGTCCGCTCTCGCCGCCGTCGACGAACGGATATTCAGCCAGGACGTAGCCGCCGCGCGCCTTGCTCAGCGCCGAATCGCCGTTGACGTCCAGCGCGCGCAGGTCGGCCTGGCGTTCGGTGTAGAACCACCCGCCGGCCGCCAGCCGCCAGCTGTCGCCGAACCCGGCCTCGGCGATGATCAGGGCGCCGTTGTCGAAGCTGGTCGACGGGCCGTCCGGATCGCCGACCGTGCCGGCATGGGCGTTGAGCGCGGCGGCCTGGAGATAGGCGCCCTTGCCGCCTTCGATCCTGGCGCGGACGGCCAGGGCCGTTGAGGGGAAGATCGACGGGCCGTTGGGTCCGGTCGAGGCGAACTCCGAACCGATGCCGAACGGCGGCGCCAGCAGCAGGCCCGAAGCCTCGGTCGAATAGAACTCGCTGTTGAGGTCGTAGAGGCCGGCCAGCACCGAACCGTGGTCGCCGGCGAACTTGGACTGGACCCACAGCTCGTAGAGCCGCGCGCGCGGCCGGGCGACTTCGATGTTGTCGATCCCCTGCAGCGTGCCGGCCAGGTCGTTGGGCGCGCCGCCGCTGTTGTTGAGCAGGTAGCCGTGCACCGTCGCGCCGCGCCAGCCGATCAGCTTCTCCAGGTCGCCGTCGACGATCACGTCGAGATTGTCCAGGGCCCGGCCGGCGTGGGCCGTTCCGCCGCGCACCGTCCCGGCGACGTCCGCCGTATAGGTGACCTCATGGGTCCAGGCGCCTTGCCCGGCCTCGGTCTGGGCCAAGGCGGCCGAGCTCGCGGCCACGCCAATTGCGAATGCCGCGCATGAACAGATTGAATGGATCGAAGTCATGGTTCTGCCCCGTGAACACGAGGACAAGTACCCAGAGGCCCTGAAGCACCCCTTAAAGTTCTGGAGGCGCGGCTTTTTGTCTCAGTTCGACGATTTAACACGACTGACGCGAATGGCGAAGACGCCGTTAACCCCACTGGCGGAACATGTTCGCACTTGGATACGACGCAGGGGTCGGCAATGCTTCGGACGATCAACCACAAGGTCATGGGCGCGGGCGCGGCCGTCATGGTGCTGTGCACCGCCAGCGCCGGCGCGGGCCTGTGGTCCACCACGCGTCTGGACGCCGCCCTGCGCGACGCCAACGTCTCGGCGGCCGTGCTGCGCAACCACATGGAAGCCGACATGATGCACGACGCCCTGCGCGCCGACGTCCTGTCGAGCCAGCTGTCGGACGACACCGGTTCGGGCGTCGACATCGCCGAGACCCGCAAGGACCTGACCGCCCACGTCGCCAACTTCCGCAAGGCGATCGCCGACAACGACGCCCTGGCCACCGACCCAGCCAGCCGCGCCGCCCTGGCCGAGCTCAAGGCCCCGCTCGACACCTACATCAAGTCGGCCGGCCAGATGGTCGACCTGGCCGCGACCGACCGGACCCAGGCCATCGCCGCCATGCCGGGCTTCATGAAGCAGTTCTCGACGCTGGAAGGCGCGATGAGCCAGGCTTCCGACAAGATCGAGGCGGCCTCGAACGCCGCCGCCGTCCGCGCCAATGCCGTGGCCCGGTTCTCCGAGATCCTGATGACCGCCGCCGTGGTGGCCGGGATGATCTTCGCCGGCATCCTGATCGTGATCTCGCGCGCCGCCATCGTACGGCCGGTGCTGAACCTGGCCAACGACATGCGCCGCCTGGCGGCCGGCCAGAACGACATCACCGTCTCGGGTTCCGGCCGCGCCGACGAGATCGGCGAAATGGCCAAGAGCGTCGAGGTGTTCCGCCAGTCGGGCATCGAGCGCGCCCGCCTGGAGGCCGAGGCCGCCGGCTTCCAGCAGGAGCTGGACCGCAAGCTGCGCGACATGGAGGCCGCCTTCGAGCTGGCCGGCCGCGAGCAGAAGGCCGTCGTCGACGTCATGGCCAAGGGCCTGTCCAGCCTGGCCGGCGGCGACCTCTCGACCCGCATCGCCGCCCAGGTGGCCAGCGACTACATCGCGCTGAAGAACGACTTCAACGCCGCCGCCGAGGGCCTGGAGAACGCCATCCGCACGATCTCGGGCGTCGCCTCGCAGATCGGTTCGGGCACCCAGGAGATCGCCCAGGCCTCCAACGACCTGTCGCGCCGCACCGAGCAGCAGGCCGCCAGCCTGGAAGAGACCGCCGCGGCCCTCGACGAGATCGCCGCCACCGTGCGCCAGACCGCCGACGGCGCCACCCGCGCCACCACCGAGGTCGCCTCGGCCCGCACCGACGCCGAGCGCTCGGGCCAGGTGGTCGGCCAGGCCGTCGCGGCCATGGGCGCCATCGAGGATTCCTCGCGCCAGATCACCCAGATCATCGGCGTCATCGACGAGATCGCCTTCCAGACCAACCTGCTGGCTCTGAACGCGGGCGTCGAAGCCGCGAGGGCCGGCGACGCCGGCCGCGGCTTCGCCGTCGTCGCCCAGGAAGTGCGGGCCCTGGCCCAGCGCTCGGCCGAGGCGGCCAAGGAGATCAAGACCCTGATCTCGACCTCCACCCAGCAGGTCGAGACCGGCGTGGACCTGGTCGGCCAGACCGGCGAGGCCCTGGGCCGCATCGTCGGCCGCGTGGCCGCCATCGACGACCTGGTGCGCCAGATCAGCTCGTCCAGCCAGGAACAGGCCTCGGGCCTGGCCGAGGTCAACACCGCCGTCAACCACATGGACCAGGTGGTCCAGCAGAACGCCGCCATGGTCGAACAGGCCACCGCCGCGACCCATTCGCTGAAGGGCGAGACGGCCCAGCTGGTCTCGCTGGTCGGGCGCTTCAAGATCGGCGGCGAGCGCGAATCCCTGCGGATGGCGGGCTAAACGGTCGCTGCGGCCAAGAGCCGCGTACGCCGCCCATGGCGCGGAAAATCAGCTATGCCGGAGGCATGGCGTGGCTCAATCCCCCTTCCCTGACGCGCGGGTTGCGGTCGATCCACTGGATCGTCGGAGCCAGCATCATTCTGGTCGCCGTTTCCGTGGTGGGCAGCCTGGTCCTGATGCTGTTCGCCGCCCGCTCGCTGGACCACATGGAAAGCCAGGACGAGCACGAGCTGGTCCAGCGCACGATCCAGCGCGACCTCAACCGCATGGCCCGCGACCTGACCTCGGCGACCGTCTGGGACGACGCCGCCCAGGCCATGGGGCCGCCCGTCGACCGAACCTGGGCCGACGTCAATTTCGCCGAGTACTACCACCAGTACTTCGGGCACGACCTGACCTTCATCGTCCGCGACGGCCAAGTGATCTACGGCTCGCTGGCCGGCGCGCGGGTGTCGGCGACGGCCCTGGGCGCCCTGCCCCACGACGCGGCGCCGCTGATCGCCGGGGTCGCCGCCAAGGCCGGCGCCGCCCACGCGGCCAAGCGCTTCAGCCTCGAAGGCTCGACCTCGAAAGGCGGCCTGGTCCGTTCCGGCGACGAGATCTACCTGGTCGTGGCCGCCGACGCGATCGCCGAGACGCCTCGCATGGCCCAGCTCACCCAGGACATCCCGCCCGCCGTGGTTGTCACCGCGCGCCGGGTCGGCGCCGGCTACACGCGCGGCCTGCAGAACGACCTGGGCATCGAGGGCCTGACCCTGAGCGCCGCGACCGCTCCCAGCGTGTCCAGCGTGCCGCTGATCGACATTTCCGGCCGCCCGGTCGGGTCCCTGACCTGGCCGGCGCGCGATCCGGGCATGTCGCTGCTGAAGGCCGGAGCGCCCTGGCTGGCCCTGGGCTTCGTCATCCTGGCCGCCGCGGCGGTCGTGCTGCTGCTGCGCGTCGCCGACGCCCTGAACAAGCTGGCCGCCAGCCAGCGGGCCATGATCGCGGCCAAGGAAGAGGCCGAGGCCGCCAACGCCGCCAAGACCCAGTTCCTGGCCAATATGAGCCACGAGATCCGCACCCCGCTGAACGGCGTGCTGGGCATGACCCAGGTCATGCAGGCCGACCAGTTGCCCGAGCGCCAGCGCCACCGCCTGGACGTGATCCGGCATTCGGGCGAGGCGCTGCTGACCCTGCTCAACGACATCCTCGACATGGCGCGGCTGGAAGGCGGCGGGGTCCGGCTGCGCGCCGAACCGTTCGAGCCGGCCGCCCTGGTCGAGGCGACCTGCGCCCTGTTCTCCGGCGCCGCGGCCAACAAGGCCATAGCCCTGTCGTTCGACCTGGCCCCCGGCTGCGAAGGGACCTGGATCGGCGACCCGATCCGCCTGCGTCAGGTGCTGGGCAACCTGGTCGCCAACGCCGTGAAGTTCACCCGCCAGGGCTCGGTGCGGATCGTCGTGTCGCCCACCGAGACCGGGCTGCGGTTCGAGGTCCGCGACACCGGTCCGGGCATCGCGCCGGAGCACCGCCCCAGGCTGTTCAAGATCTTCTCCCAGGTCGACGGCTCCTTGACCCGCGCCCACGAGGGCTCGGGCCTGGGGCTGGCGATCTGCCACGACCTGGTCGCTCTGATGGGCGGCGTGATCGGCGTCGAGAGCGTCCCGGGCCGCGGCTCGACCTTCCATTTCGACGTGCCGCTTCAGCGCGCGTGGGTCGAGCGCCCCGCTCTGCGCGTGGTCGGCGGGTAGACAGGGATGGACTGCCCCTAGGGCAGTTCCGTAGCCTCCACTCCACCGGTCGCCCTCAGGGGCGGAAACAAGAACCGGGGAGGAAACCATGGCGTCAGTAACGACCGCGAGCGCGGCCGCTCGCGAAGCCGTCCGCACTCCCGCCCACGCGCCGCTGGACGCCGTGGTCGTCGGGGCCGGCTTCGGCGGGCTCTACATGGTCCACCGGCTGCGTCAGGCCGGCCTTTCGGTCCAGGGCATCGAGGCCGCCGGCGACGTGGGCGGCACCTGGTGGTGGAACCGCTATCCCGGCGCCCGCTGCGACATTCCCAGCCTGCTCTATTCCTACACCTTCTCGGACGACCTCCAGGCCGAATGGCGGTGGACCGAGAAGTACGCCACCCAGCCCGAGATCCTGGCCTACGCCCGGCACGTAGCCGACCGCTTCGACCTGCGCCCGTCCTTCCTGTTCGAAACCCGCGTGGTCTCGGCGATCTTCGACGAGGACGCCAAGCTCTGGCGGGTGACCACCGACAAAGGCGACCAGATCACCGCCCGGTTCTGCGTGATGGCCACCGGCTGCCTGTCGGCCCCGCGCGGCCTGGACCTGCCCGGCGCCGAGACCTTCCAGGGCAGGACCCTGGTCACCGGCCTGTGGCCGCACGAGCCCGTCGACTTCACCGGCAAGCGGGTGGCGGTGCTCGGCACCGGTTCGTCGGCGGTGCAGTCCACGCCCCTGATCGCCGAGCAGGCCGACCAAGTCTACGTCTTCCAGCGCACGCCCAACTACAGCCTGCCGGCCCTGAACGCTCCGCTGACCGACGAGGAAGTGGCCGGCTTCCGGGCCAATTTCCCGATGTATGTCGAGCTGCTGCGCAGCGGCCAGCCGCCCCTGCCCATCCCGCCGGCCGACTACGTGCCCTCCGACGAGGAGCTGAACGCCCTGGTCGCCCAGCTTTGGAACGGCTGGGGCCTGATCTCGGCCGTGCAGATCCCCAACATCGTCCGCGACGAGCGGTGTAACCAGGCCGCCGGCGACTTCGTGCGGGCCCGGATCGCCGAGACCGTCAAGGACCCGGCCCTGGCCGAGAAGCTGACCCCGCGCGACTTCCCGATCATGACCAAGCGCGCCTGCGTCGACACCGGCTATTACGAGACCTTCAACCGCGACAATGTCGAACTGGTCGACCTGCGCGAGACGCCGATCGAGGCCATCACCCCGACGGGCGTGCGCACCAGCCAGCGGGAATACGCCGTCGACGTGATCGTCAGCGCCCTGGGCTTCGACGCCATGACCGGGGCCCTGCTGCGGATGGACATCCGCGGACGCGACGGCCGCCCGCTGGCCGAGGCCTGGGCCGAGGGTCCCAAGACCTATCTGGGCCTGGCCGTGGCCGGCTTCCCCAACCTGTTCACCGTCACCGGCCCGGGCAGCCCGTCGGTGCTGACCAACGTCCTGACCGCCTGTGAGCAGCACGTGGACTGGATCATGGACGCCATAGCCCACGTGCGGAGCACCAACGCCGCGACCCTGGAGGCGACCGCTGACGCCCAGGAGGATTGGGTCGCCCACGTCAACGACGAGGCCGACAAGACCCTCTTCCCCCGCGCGGCCTCCTGGTACATGGGCGCCAACATCCCGGGGAAGCCCCGGATGTTCATGCCCTATGTCGGCGAAGGCTATAAGATCCACTGCGACAAGGTCGCGGCCGAGGGCTATCCGGGATTCGCGCTGGGGTCCTGAGTCCGGGACCCGACTTAGGTGCGACTGTTTCGCAATTTAATTTGACCTGACGTCCCAGGCGTGACTGAACACGTTCGCTCGATTGCGGGAGGGCGAACGCGTGGCGTACGGGTCGAAATGGCTGGACGACGGCATGGACACCGTCACGGTCACCTCGCTGCCGACCCTGGGACTTCGCCTGCTGGGCTCGGCCTTCTGCGTGGTCATGGCCGGCGTCAATCTCGGCTGGGCGGTCACCCTGCCCTGGACCGCCGCGATGGTGATCGCCGAGGTCTCCACCTGGATCACCGCCACGCCCCAGCGACGGGGCCAGCGTCCCACCGCCCGCCAACGGCTGCTCTATTTCCTGGCGGTGGCGTGGACCAACCTCGTCTGGTGGACCTACGTGCTGGGGCTATGGTTCCTGGGCGGCCCGGCCATGCGCGTGGCGGCGATCCTGCTGCTGATCGCCCAGATGATCCACGGCCAGGCCTTCGCCTCGCGCTCCAAGCCGATGTTCATCATGATGGGCGGCGGACCGGCCCTTCTGCTGGTGGTCCTGTGCGGCTTCTTCGCGGGCTTCAAGGGACAGGAGCAGGCCTTCGTCGCCCTGGGGGCGGCGATCTCGGCCGTCTACAGCCTGCGCGCCACCCTGGCCAACCGCCGGCAGGCCGAGCTGCTGGAGACCTCGCGCGCCGAGGCCGTCGCCGCCAACCAGGCCAAGTCCTCGTTCCTGGCCCTGATGAGCCACGAGCTGCGCACGCCGATGACCGGGGTGCTGGGCATGGCGCGCGCCCTGGAGCTGGAGCGGCTGTCGTCGCGCCAGACCCAGCAGGTGCGCATCCTGCGCCGCTCGGGCGAGGGCCTGCTGACCCTGCTCAACGACATTCTCGACCTGTCCAAGGTGGAGGCCGGCAAGCTGGACTTGGAAAGCCTGCCGTTCGATCTGGCCGCCGAGGTCGAGCAGGTCGGCGAACACTGGAGCCAGGCCGCCGAGGCCAAGGGTCTGCTGCTGACCTGCGTCCTGGAGCCGGCCGCTCCGACCTGGCTGCTGGGCGACCCGACCCGGCTGCGCCAGATCATGATGAACCTGCTGTCCAACGCCCTGAAGTTCACCGAGGCCGGCGAGGTCCAGCTGGCGGTGCGCGTGGCCGACGACGCCGACGGCGTGGCCAGGCTGAAGATCGCCGTCTCCGACACCGGCGCGGGCATGTCGGCCGCGGACCAGGCCCGCCTGTTCGACGCCTTCGCTCAAGCCGACGCCTCGGTGGCCCGGCGCTTCGGCGGCTCGGGCCTGGGCCTGGCTATCTGCCGTCGTCTGGCGCGGATGATGGGCGGCGACATCGCCGTGGACAGCCGCAAGGGGCTGGGCTCGACCTTCACCGTCGACCTGCGCCTGCCGCGCTGCGAACCGGCGCCGAAGCCCGCCGATACGACGGCGAGCCTCGACCTGACCGGCTGCCGGGTGCTGATCGTCGACGACAACGCCACCAACCGCATCGTCGCCCAGACCCTGCTGGAGGCCTTCGGCTGCGCGGTGACCACGGCCGAGGACGGCTTCGACGCCCTGGCCCGCCTGCGGTTCCAGCGTTTCGACGCGGTGCTGATGGACATCCACATGCCGCGCATGGACGGCCCAGCCGCCCTGGCGGCGATCCGCGCCGGCGAGGCCGGCGACCCGGCCGTCCCGGTGGTGGCCCTGACGGCGGACGTCATGACCGCCAGCGTCCGGTCGCTGAAGGCGCTGGGTTTCGACGGCGTCCAGCCCAAGCCGATCGACCCCGAAGGCCTGGTGGCGACCTTGGCGGGACTGCGGACGAAGGCGGACGCCTAGGCGGGCGACGGCGCGCGGCTGGCGCGGAGCGGGCGCCAAGGCTAGGCTTCGAGCGCCCATGACCGATCTCGTCACGCCCACCAAGGTCGCCCCGCTGGAGGCGGCGCAAGCCGCCGCCCTCGACCGCGACGGCTATCTGCTGCTGCGCGGCGCCGTGCCCCAGGCCTGGCGCGAGAGCCTGCGCGCCGCCTTCGACGCCGGAGTGGGACCGCCGGAGCAGTGGGCCGTGGCGCGCGGCGCGGGCTGGCGCCACGCCTTGCTCGACCTGGACCCCGTGGTGCAGGCGACCTGCCGCCTGCCGCCCCTGCTGGGCGCCGCGGCGCGGATGCTGGACGGCCCGTTCTTCCTCAGCCAGGTCGAAGGCCGCGAGCCGTTGCCGGGCCAGGGCCACCAGGTCCTGCACCGAGACGGCGCGGGCCGGAAGGTCGTCTCGGCCTTGGTCTTCCTCGACGCCTACACGCCGGACAACGGGGCCACTCGGGTGGTCCCCCGTCCCCTCGACCAGGGCGAGCCGGACGAGACCCTGTCCCTCACCCTGTCGGGCGAGGCGGGCGACATCCTGGTGTTCGACGCCGACCTGCTGCACGGGGCGACGCTCAACCGCTCGGGCGCGCGGCGGCGCTCGCTGCTGCTGAGCTTCGTGCCCGAGGTCCATCGGGCCTCCGACGACGCCTGCCGGGCCATCCGCAGCGTGCGGATGGACACCAGCGAGGTCTTCGTCCCCTAGCCGCCGATCAGCGAGAAATCGGCCACCTGGCCCATGGCGTCGCGGACGGCGGCCAGGGTCTTCAGGCGACTGTCGCGCTCGGCGGCGACGTCCGAATTGACGAACACGCCGTCCAGGAAGGCGTCGACCGGACCGCGCAGCCCGGCCAGCTCCTGCATGGCGGCGGTGAAGTCCTCGGCCTTCAGGGCGTCGGCCAGCGGCTGGCGAACCAGCCGCAGGGCATCGTGCAGGGCTACTTCGGGTTCGGAGGCGTTGGGCAGGAGTTCCGCCTCGCCCTCGCCCTTCCAGCCCTTCTTCTCCTCGGCCTTGAGGATGTTGGACGCGCGCTTGTAGCCGGCCAGCAGGTTCTTGCCGTCGTCGGTCTTGAGGAACCCGTCCAGCGCCTCGACCCGGGCGACGATGCGCACCAGGTCGTCGTCGCCGAGCGCGAACACGGCGTCGACGAGATCGTGGCGCTTGCCCTGGTCACGAAGCATTACTGCCAACCGGTTGGCGAAAAACGCCAATAGATGTCCCGAAAGTGAAACTTCTGCTGACTCAACCGGACGCTCGTAAACGATCTCATGTCCTTCGGTGCGCCCCGCCGCCAGCTTCGCATGAGCGTCCCAAAAGGACGCATCAACTCCATGGTCGAAAACGAAACGCGCGTGCTTTGCGAGCAGGTCGCGCAGCGGGAGGCGTACATTATTTTCCAGGACAGGCCGCGCTACCCCAAGCGTTGCCCGGCGAAGCGCGTAGGGATCCTTCGAACCCGTGGGGACCTCGTTGATGGCCCAAAACTCCACCAGCGTGTCCAGCTTGTCCGCCAGGGCCACGGCCACGCTCAGCGGCGCGGTCGGCACGGCGTCCGACGGGCCCTGCGGCTTGTAGTGGTCGCGGATGGCGTCGGCGATCTCGGGGTCCAGGCCGGCGGCGCGGGCGTAGTAGCCGCCCATCAGGCCCTGCAGCTCGGGGAACTCGCCGACCATCTGCGAGGCCAGGTCGGCCTTGGCCAGGCGCGCGGCTTCCTTGGCCTTGGCGACGTCGGCGCCGACCAGCGGCGCGATCTCGCCGGCCAGGGCGACGATGCGCTCGACGCGCTGCGCCATGGTCCCGAGCTTGGCGTGGAAGGTCACGCCGTTCAGCTTCTCCAGCCACGGCTCGAAGCCGACCTTGACGTCCTCGTCCCAGAAGAACCTGGCGTCGGACAGACGCGAGCTCAGCACCTTGGCGTTGCCGGCGGCGATCACCGCCCCGCCGTCGGCCGACTGGACGTTGGCGATGGTGATGAAGTGCGGGGCCAGACCACCCGTCGCCGGATCACGGACCGCGAAATACTTCTGGTGGGTGCGCATCGAGGTGCGGATCACCTCGCCGGGCAGGTCCAGGAACGCCGGGTCCATGTCGCCCAGCACCGGGGTCGGCCATTCGGCCAGGCCGGCGACCTCTTCCAGCAGACCGAGGTCCTCGACCAGCTCCAGGTTCCGCGCGAAGCACAGGGTCTTGCAGCCTTCCAGGATGCGCGCCTTGCGCTCCTCGACGTCCAGCACCACGAAGTGCTCGAGCAGGCCCTTGGCGTACTCGTCGAAGTCGCGCGCCTTGAACGGCTGGCCGCCCCAGCCGAAGCCCACGCGCATGAAGCGATGGCCTTCGGTGATGTCGCCGGCCTCGATGCCCTCGATGGCGAACGGCACGACCTCGCGGTCGAAGACGCAGAGGATGCGCTTCAGCGGCCGCACCCAGCGCAGCTTGCTCGTGCCCCAGGTCATCGACTTGGGCCACGGGAAGCCGCGGATGATCGCTTCCACCATCTCGGCGACGATCTCGGTGGTCGGGCGGCCGGTCTTCTCGATGAAGGCCATCCAGACGCCGTCGCGCTCGACCAGTTGGTCCTGGGTCAGGCCCGCCTTGCGCAGGAAGCCTTCCATGGCCTGGGGCGGCGCGCCGACGCGCGGGCCCTTCAGCTCTTCCTTGCGGTCGGCCTGGGCGATCGGCAGGCCCTCGACCACCAGGGTCAGGCGGCGCGGGCCGGCGAAGGTCTTCAGGGCCTCGGGCAGGAAGCCGGCGGCGGCCAGGTGCTCGCGCGCCATCCGCTCCAGGTCGCGCGCGGCGCCGGCCTGCATGCGGGCGGGGATTTCTTCGGAGAACAGTTCGAGAAGCAGTTGGGGCATGACTTTACGCGGCTTCCTGCTGCTCGACCCAGGCGCTGGCGCACAGCTTACAGAGGTCGCGGATGCGGCCGATGTAGCTGGCGCGCTCGGCGACGGCGATCGCGCCGCGGGCGTTCATCAGGTTGAAGAGGTGGCTGGCCTTCAGGACCATGTCGTAGGCGGGCAGCACCAGGGACTTGCCCTGGTACGAGCGGGCCAGCATCAGCGGCACCTGCTCTTCCATGTCCTCGAACTGGCGCTTGAGCACGGCCACGTCGTAGCCGTGGAAGTTGGCCTCCGACTGCTGGCGCTCGTTCTCCAGGAACACGTCGCCATAGGTCAGGTGGCCCAGCGGCGCGTCGGGATCGTTGAACGGCAGGTCGTAGACGTTGTCGACGCCGAACACGTACATGGCCAGGCGTTCCAGGCCGTAGGTCAGCTCGCCCGCCACCGGCGAGACGTCTAGGCCGCCCACCTGCTGGAAGTAGGTGTACTGGCTGACCTCCATGCCGTCGCACCAGACTTCCCAGCCCAGGCCCCAGGCGCCGACGGTGGGGTTTTCCCAGTCGTCCTCGACGAAGCGGATGTCGTGGGTGCGCAGGTCCAGGCCGATGGCCTCCAGCGAACCCAGGTACAGGTCCTGCATGTTCGGCGGGTTCGGCTTCAGGATCACCTGGTACTGGTAATAGTGCTGCAGGCGGTTGGGGTTCTCGCCGTAGCGGCCGTCGCCCGGACGGCGCGAGGGCTGGACGTAGGCCGCGTTCCAGGGCTTGGGACCGAGAGCCCGCAGCACCGTGGCCGGGTGCAGGGTCCCCGCCCCCACCTCGACGTCGTGCGGCTGCAGGATCACGCAGCCCTGGGCGCTCCAGTAGTCGTGGAGCGTCAGGATGAGGTCCTGGAAAGACCTCGGTTTTTCTTGGGTTTTCGCGGCGGGCATCAGGGTCCGAACAGGGCCAGAAAAAAGTCGGCGGACCATAGGGCCCGCCGACTGACGCTTCAAGCTCGTTGGGACCGCTGAAGGGCCTAGTTGCCCTTGGCGGCGGTGTGACGTCCGGCGTTCGACAGCGGCGCGCCGTAGAGCTTGCGGTTTTCCGGGGTGTCGGCGACCGGCTGGTTGGAGACCACGTTCGGGTCGCCGGCCTTCAGACCGGCCTGCTGCTCGGCCGGCATCGACGAGACGCGGCCGGCCGTGTCGGTCGCCGCGCCGGTCGGAGCGACGGTCGACTCGGTCGTGGTGGTGGTCGTCGTGGTGGTGGCCGTCGGGTCGGCCGGCATCGTCTGGTCGGCCGGGGCGGCGGCGGTGGGGTCCGGGTTCACCGGCGCGCCGGCGGGGGCGGTGGACTGGGCCATGGCCACGCCGGACATCAGCGCCAGGGCGGCGGTGGCGGTAGCGATACGCACAAACATGGGGCTGATCCTTATTGAGGAAATACAGCCCAATCAGCGTCCAAAGCTTGAGTCCGTTGCGAGGATCACGGGTTCGTGAACGCTTTACTTGAAGAACATCACGATCGCCACGCCCACGAAGATGAAGCCGAAGCCGACCAGCGCCTTCCAGCTGATCGCCTCGCCCAGGAAGAACACCGAGAACAGCGTGAAGACGATCAGGGTGATCGCTTCCTGGCCGGTCTTCAGCTGAGCCGTCGTGTAGACTTGGTGGCCCAGCCGGTTGGCGGGCACGGCCAGCAAGTATTCCGGCAGGGCGATCAGCCAGCTGCTGAAGATGGCCACCAGCATCGTCGTCGAGCGATTCTTCAGATGGCCGTACCAGGCGAAGGTCATGAAGACGTTCGAGGCGATCAGCAGGCACCAGGGCGCGATCTTCAACCAGAGGGACGGCATGGGCGGCGGGAACTCCAAAACGCGATGCGGGGTCGGCGATTGTAAGCGCTTCGCGACAAGCTCGGCCACCCCGCCCTCCGCAGGGCGAAACGCCGCGTTTCCGTGCGCTCAACGTCCCTAATGCACGCTTTTTAGGCGCCGCGCCCCTTTCACCGCCAAATCCCGACCACGCGACAGTCATGTCCGAAGCGCGACCGATAGCGTGAAACCCGCCGGGGAAACGACGAGGACCGCTGGGTCCGCGTCGCGGTGCGAACGAGCAACGCGCTCTAAAGCCAATTTCAAGGGGAACCCGCGCAGTCGGCGGGTCGGAGCAAGGCGGATGAAACTGATCATAGCGATCGTCAAACCCTTCAAGCTCGACGAGGTCCGCGAGGCGCTCGTCGCCGCGGGCGTCGAAGGCCTGACCGTGTCCGAGGTCAAGGGCTACGGCCGTCAGAAGGGCCAGACCGAAATCTATCGCGGCGCGGAATACCAAGTGAACTTCGTGCCGAAAGTGAAGCTGGAAGCCGTGGTCGACGACGCGTCGGCCGCCAAGGCGGTCGAGGCGGTCAAGGCCGCCGCCGCCACGGGCAAGATCGGCGACGGCAAGATCTTCGTCCTCAATGTCGAGGAAGCCGTTCGCATCCGGACCGGCGAGACCGGCCCGGCCGCTCTGTAATTCGTCGGGGAAAAGGGGATACCAACGATGAGACTGACCTTTAAACCGCTGGCCGGGCTGATGCTCGCGGCGACCCTGGCGGGGGCCCCGCTGGGCGCCGTCGCCTTCG